>DDLS01000102.1:0-7489 GCA_002340255.1 Cyanobacteria bacterium UBA2566 | reverse complement strand
AGCAATCGCCAAGATTGGGAGATTTTGCGATTGCTTCATTCCGCTGGCGCGACCTTCGCAATGACATACTGTAACTGATTATTCGGATGTGATATTAGGTATTCTGAAGTTTATCAATCAATTCGGTCTTGATTTGTTCTGCCTTATCATTATCAATTTGACAAGTCCCAGCATTCGCATGGCCTCCCCCTCCATGTTGTAGCATCAACTCGCCAATATTGACTGTAGAGGTTTTATTCAGAATGGATTTACCCACCGCAAATACTGTATTTTGCTGTTTCAATCCCCACATAATATGCATGGAAATATTACAGTCAGGATGCTGGGCATAAATCATAAATCGATTTCCGGCATAAATGGTTTCTTCTTTACGCAAATCGATCGCTACTAATTTACCATAAGCTTGGGAACAACGTTTTAATTGTTGCTTAAATTGTTCCTGCTGATGTTGGTACAGGTTGACGCGCTCTTGCACATCGGGCAGGGCTAAAATTTCCTCAATAGTATGGGATTTACAATAATCAATTAACTCCATCATCAATTGATAATTGGAGATTCTAAACTCCTTAAATCTGCCTAAACCGGTGCGGGCATCCATGATAAAATTGAGCAGAACCCAATCGGTAGGATCGAGAATTTCCTCGGCAGAAAACTGGGCAGAGTCGGCTTTATCCACTGCCGTCATCATCTCTTCAGAAATATCAGTAAACTTGTCTTTTCCGCCATAATAGTTATAGACCACTCGTGAGGCCGAAGGGGCATCGGGATCGATAATATAATTCTCCGGTTTAGAGGTATTGCGTATGGTTTCACTCAAATGGTGATCGAAAACCAAGTGCGCTCCTGGAACATAGGGTAAATTGGTGGTAATATCGCGATCGCTAATCTCGACTTTGCCATCCTGCATATCTTTAGGATGGACAAACTTAATCTCATCAATCAAATTTAGCTCTTTGAGGAGAACCCCACAGACCAACCCATCAAAATCACTGCGAGTAACTAACCGGTATTGTGCATCAACCATGATCAACCTCTTCATTCAACAACAAGCTTTCATCCACCAGGGACTCTGGGATAATCATCAAGTATAGTCGAGTATAGTATAGTCAATAGCTGTGCTATCAACCCAATCAGAAACCCATGAGACTCTGGATTAGCTGTTTTGTTCTTCTATTAGTGTTAGCTGAAATCTTTCAACAGCTCAAAGCACTATCGGTTCCCCTTCCTGTCTTTATTGTTGCGGGGGGGCTATTGGCTATTGCCTCTAATTTTGAGCAAGTACGTCAATGGACTCAAAAGCAGATTCCTCAACCAGAAACCGTCTCATCGGAACCCACGGAAGCCATTGATGCAATCGATGTTACGAGCTACGAAGTAGTTGACTCACCGCCGGATGGGGGGATAAGGGGTTAGGGGGATACGACAGAGGGGAGGCAAGGGGCTGGAGGCCCCTTGTCAAGGGCATCTTCATTGAGACATGGCCTCAGAATCTAATCCACTCTCTCAAGTTGCCATAGGATTTGATTTCCCTCACGTCGAACCCTGGAAACCACCCAGTTTCGCCAAACCCAGTGATCGCCGCGACTGGTAACCGCACTAGCGTTGACATCCATTAAGTCTGCCAACTCCGAGCTAGTAATTAAATAAGCGTGACTGGCAATTTCGTCAGCAATGCGTAAGGTTTCGATTAGGTTTCGCAGTTGTCCAACCCGTACATCACGGGGTAAATTCTCCGTGTTTTCGGAGGACGTAGGATTGGAAGGGGCATTTACATCTGTCATGCTACCGTTTAAAGCAACATCCGTGGATTGTAGCGCGTTCTGCCCATTTAGGGGGGAAAGACTCGATCGCTTTTGGGTTTCTAAAGCTTGTTTTAAGGCGGGAGAGCGACCTGTGGCAAAGGCTTTAGCGATCTCATCACAACGTTCATTATCGCGATCGCCAGTATGAGCTGGCACATATTCCCACAACACCATCTTAGAATTTAACTGATCTAAACTTTCCCACAAATCCTGATTTTGTACGGGTTTCCCTTGGGACGTTTTCCAGCCTTTATTTTTCCAGCCTCGAATCCATTGGGTAATTCCCTTACGCACATAGTCACTATCCGTAAATACTGTCACAGCTTCGGTTTGTCCCGAAGCCACCACTAACCTTAATCCGGCGATCGCTCCCTGCAACTCCATCCGGTTATTCGTCGTATCCGCCTCCGATCCCCCCATTTCATAAATGGAGCCATCCGTAAAATTGACCAGTACAGCCCATCCTCCTGGTCCGGGATTTCCTAAACACGCTCCATCGGTGTAAACACTCTTAACTTTACGTTCAGATTCCATTAATTGTTCAAACATCTCGATTTAAACCTAGACTTTCTACTATACTCTGGTTTTCCTGGCCCTAAGCCATCTCCATGGTAGAATTTTCCCAGACTTTTTAGCGTCAAAACCCATGCCGTCCGATTCTCCTCGATCCAAAAGCAGCCGCAAATCTTCCCTGAGTCCAGAAAAATATGCTCGCCTCAAAGCTGAAGCCAAAGCACCTTATCGGGGATTACGTCAATTTATTTACGCCACCTTTGCCACATCCGGTTTAATCGGAGCCTTCATTTTCCTCGCTAAACTCGCTTCAGGAGAAGATCTCAGCACCACTTTAGGCAACCTAGCTCTACAAATTGGTGTAGTTGCCCTCATGGTATGGCTCTTTCGTCTAGAAAATCGAAAAATATAGCGCTTCGCGCGGTAATAGGTAATGGGGAATGGGTAATGGGTAATAGGAAAATTGCAGAAATCAGGAACTTTCAACTATACTAAATCCCCAGATAACCCGTTACCGTAAGAGGAGCGATTATGGCCATTGCCCTGCAACAAGCCATTGAAGTCGGCAAATATTTAGTCACTCAAAGACTATTAGGACGGAAAAAATTTCCCCTAGTCTTAATGCTTGAACCCCTATTTCGGTGCAATTTAGCCTGTTCCGGATGTGGAAAAATACAGCATCCTAAAGAAATTCTCAAACAACATCTTACCCCAGAAGAATGCTTTGCTGCTGTCGAAGAATGTGGTGCGCCCGTAGTTTCCATTCCTGGAGGAGAACCCCTCTTGCACCCACAAATTGTGGAAATTGTCAAGGGATTAATTGAGCGCAGAAAGTTTATTTATTTATGCACCAATGGATTATTACTGGAGAAATATTTAAACCGGTTTCAGCCCTCCCCCTATTTAACCTTGAGCATTCACCTTGATGGCTTACAGGAACAACACGATCGCTGTGTAGACCGTGAAGGCGTGTTTGATATAGCTTTACAAGCCATTCGTGCTGCTAAAGCTAAAGGATTTCGCGTCACGACAAACACCACAGTCTTTGAGGGTGCTGACCCCCAAGAGATACAAAAATTCTTTGACTTTCTCGCCACCTTAAACATTGATGGGATGATGATTTCTCCCGGTTATAGTTATGCCTGGGCCCCCGATCGAGACCATTTCCTGAAACGGGAACAAACGAGAGCGCTATTTCGGGAAATTCTCGCTCCGTTCAAAGCCGGTCAAAAAGCTTGGAATTTTAACCATAATCCCCTATTTTTAGATTTTCTCCTGGGTGAAAAAGACTATGACTGTACCCCTTGGGGAAGTCCCAGCTATAGCGTTTTAGGTTGGCAAAAGCCCTGTTATTTGCTTAATGAAGGCTATTATCAAAGCTTCCAAGAATTACTGAATAATACGGATTGGGACCGATATGGTCACCGCAGTGGCAATCCGAAATGTGCTGATTGCATGGTACATTGTGGCTATGAGCCTACTGCTGCCGTTGATGCTTTAGATCCAAAGAATATGGGCCGCTCTTTTGGTTCTCTCTTTGGTATGGCCCGGTAAGTTCTACGTCCTGGTCATGGGGAATGGGTCATTGGGAGAACCTCAACTGTCTTTATTTGAGTTTGAAACTGTTACGGTGAACCATCGGGGAGAAATTATTGAGCGGGAAACTCGGCACGCAAAGTATTACCGAGAAGATTTGGGAGAAGGCATCTTTTTGGATATGGTGGCGATCGCGGGTGGAACCTTTCTCATGGGATACCAGGAAAAACTCCAGCACTCCGTCAGCCTCCCCCCATTCTACATCAGTAAATTTCAAGTCACCCAGGCCCAATGGTTTCGGGTAGCCTCCTTTCCCCCAATACATCGCTCCCTCAACCCGAATCCTTCCAGTTTCAAAGGAGAAAACCGACCTGTAGAAAATATTTCCTGGTTAGAGTGTCAGGAATTTTGCGCCCGACTGTGCCAATACACTGGAAAATCCTATCGCTTACCGTCCGAAGCTGAATGGGAATATGCTTGTCGTGCAGGAACAGTGACCCCATTTCATTGCGGTGAAACCCTGACTGCCGAGCTGGCTAATTATGATGCCAGCTATAGTTACGGGGAAGCTCCCAAGGGTCAATGTCTTTATAAAACCTTACCCGTCGGCAGTTTTCCTGCCAATGGATGGGGGTTGTACGATATGCATGGAAACCTATGGGAGTGGTGTAGCGAGATCTGGCATGATAATGATCTTGATAACAATCTCGATTGTCCCACCAAGGGTAGCGATCGCGTCATACGTGGGGGGTCTTGGATGATTTATCCTTGGGCTTGTCGAAGTGCCCATCGTCGCTCTTCTCCACTGTATTATGCCAGTTATGGCATTAAACAAGAATTTAAAAAGAATAGATGGCCGCGTCTATGGTCATGGCTTGGGTTCAAAAATAGCATCCAAGTTCAACCTGAGTCGAGTAGTAATACGATGGAAGCGAAACCAGAAGTTAGGCTCAATACTATTGGTGTGCGGGTCGTGGGTCTCTGATCGCTGACAAACAACAGCGCTATATTGAATAGGATTACCCTTCCTGTTATTTTTATCATCCGCCCATGAGTGTCTTAACCTGGACAGAACTAGAATCGCTCACTCATTTTACGATCGATCGAGTCAATGGCCCGACCAATGCCCAATCCAATTTACGCCTATTTGGTCACTCGGAATCGGATGTGCGGGTTACACTCTATCGAGATCATCATGCTTGGTGTCCCTATTGCCAAAAGGTATGGTTATGGCTAGAGGAAAAACAGATTCCTTATCGTATCCGCAAGGTGACCATGTTCTGCTACGGCAAAAAAGAACAGTGGTATAAAGAAAAAGTGCGATCGGGAATGCTTCCGGCGATCGAGTTGGACGGCCAATTGATTACCGAAAGTGATGATATTTTAGTCGCCTTAGAACAGGCATTTGGCCCCCTAAACGGTGCAGGGATAGAGGATTCCCAGGTGATTCCCCTGCGTAGACTAGAGCGGTTACTGTTTCGGGCCTGGTGTAGTTGGCTGTGCTATCCGAGGCGATCGCCCCGTGACGACCAACGGCACAAAGAAAAATTTATTAGCGTAGTTGCCGACGTAGAACAGGCTCTGAGCCGTATGCCTGGCCCCTATTTCCTCGAGGATTTTGGCACAGTAGATATCATTTTCACACCCTATGTTGAGCGGATGAACGCGAGTTTGTACTACTACAAAGGGTATGGTCTGCGCAAGGAAAATCCCCATTTTTCCAACTGGTTTGATGCCATGGAAACTCGCCCTACCTACCGAGGAACCCAAAGCGATTTTCACACCCATGCCCATGACTTACCCCCACAAATGGGCGGTTGTTACCCCAATGAGGAACTGGAAACTCAGGAGAATCAGAAACGGGTGGATAGTGGCCCTTGGTTGGGATTGCCAGATGTAACCTATCCAGAGCCGGAAACCTCCCGTGAAGAAGCTCTTCACCGAGTGCTGAAGCATCGTCAGAATATTATTCAAGTGAATCCCGCCGACGATCGCCTGTTTGATGAAGCGCTGCGTTGTGCTTTAACCTACTTGATTAAGGGAGAGAAGTGTCCCCCACCATCCGGATCGGATATCGGGTTACGTTATTTGCGCGATCGCATTAGTGTTCCGAGGGATATGTCGATTTATGCCGCTAAACGGTTACGGGAAGCCTTAGAAAGTACCGCAGCGCTAGTGGGTGATGGCGAAGGGACTCCCCTTTCGGTGCGCGATCGTCGAGATCAAGACCCGACTCAATTCAACCCCACAAGCTAACCGTCAATAGAAGACTCTCGTGCCATAAATTCTACCCTAGGAATTAAGGGATCTTGAACTAATCCAATGCCCCGATAGCCCCATCGATTGAGTAGAGCGTTTAGCTGGGAACTAACTAACGATTCAACGGCAAATTGATGGGCAACATCGGGGGCATGGGTATTGAGATAACTGTAGGCTTCAAAATCTTGTTGGAAGAGTAACAGATAGTTTTGATCTCCTAAACGAGCCGTGATATATTGACCGTCATTTTGAGAGCGAATCAGATAATAGGTTTGAAAGGCCATAGGCATTCATAGGATGGATAATTTATTTGAGATCTTCTAAACGAATGCGAGGATCGGCAAACTTTAACATCAGATCGGCAATTAAATTGCCAATAATGAGCATCACTGCCCCCATCATCAGACTGGCCATAATTAAGTACAAATCCTGGGATTGGACAGCACTGAGAATTAAGCGCCCTAAACCCGGCCAGTTAAAGAAAAATTCGGTGATAAAAGAACCACTTAATAAGGTGGCAAATTCAAAACCTAAAAGAGTGATCAGAGGATTAATGGCGTTGCGGAGCGCATGAACATAAATAACGCGATTTTCCGGTAAGCCTTTGGCGCGGGCAGTGCGGATATAATCTTGGCGCAAAACGTCTAAAAATTGTCCTCTGGTGAGGCGCTGGAGTCCAGCAAATCCGGTAATACTGAGGGCTAATACGGGTAAGATCATATGCCAACCAATATCAAGAATTTTGCCCACTAAAGTTAAGTCAGAAAAATAGATGCTCGTCATGTCTCCAACGGGTAAAAGAGGGGAAACACTTTGGGCAAAAAAGAGCAAAGCAAGGGCGGTAATAAAGCTGGGAAATCCTTGGCCAATGTAGCTGAGAACTCGCAGACTTTGATCGAGTTTGGTATTTTGTTTGAGGGCAGCGACAATACCTAATGGAAGGGCGATCG
Organism: Cyanobacteria bacterium UBA2566; assembly: GCA_002340255.1. Lineage (GTDB taxonomy): Bacteria > Cyanobacteriota > Cyanobacteriia > Cyanobacteriales > Desertifilaceae > Roseofilum. The sequence goes on along the minus strand of DDLS01000102.1, from coordinate 429 downwards.
CCCAGTTAATCACCAGAGATATAATGGCTAACAATAGGGTATTAGCCATGCGCTCCCAGAGCAAGGAGGCAACAGAGCGCTGATAGACAAAACTCTGACCAAAATCTCCGTATCTAAGAATACTCCAAATCCAGCGAAAATACTGCTGATAGGCGGGTTTATCTAAGCCAAATTGTTGGGAGAGTTGTTCCAGGGTTTCGGGGGAAATTTGGGGATTTTGGCGCAGGGTATCGATATAGTTGCCAGGGGCAAGTTGAATAATGGTAAAGCTTAAGGCAGAGGCTAATAAAAGGGTGATTAAGCCTTGTAATACCCGTTTGCTGATGTAGAGGAAGACTTCATTACCAAAAAGTCCCCGGAGATTGTAGGAAAGGGTAGAGTTCATGGGATGGGGAGATAGGGGGATCGGGAGATGGGGAGATAGGGGGA
>DDLS01000063.1 GCA_002340255.1 Cyanobacteria bacterium UBA2566 | reverse complement strand
TGCCTAGAGTGATAGAAGAGGGGTAATGAGGTACTATCTCCCACTGCGGATGAAGTGGAAATTGTGCCAATTCTTAGCCCTGCTCCGGAAATATTAACTGGTCCAGCAGTGTGAATTCTATCTTCTGCATCCATGGAAAATGAGCCTTGTCCGTCCTTGTCAGCATCAGCAACAAAGGTTAATCTATATTGAGAGCCTTGTAGCAGATTATTGCTCAGGTCTTCAATGGTGATATTATTTGTGGCTTCAATCGCGATACAGCGCTTCGCGCTGTAAAGTCACCGCCTATTCTCAGTGTTCCACCATCAAATCTTCCGGAAACATTGAGGGTTGCGTCAATAATTCCGATGCGCTCTCCCATAATGTTAATGATACCGCCATTTTCTGCGGATGTATTTACGGTTCCGGAGATGAGGGAGACTCCATTAACATCGGGAATTTCTATGCCACTTCCAGAGAGGACAATTTGCCCTTGTTCGTTAACTTGAAATCGATCGGCATGATCGAGTCCTGAATGGGTGAGAAGTTCGGGAATTTGGAGGGGGGTGATTGGGGATTCTTCCTGATTCTCATCTAGGGGAATATCGAGGCTTAATAGGTATCCTTCTTGGGTAATTCTAATAATTTGTTGGTCGGGAATGGCGAGGATATTGATGGTTCCGCCAGGGGCTTCTAAGGTTCCCAGATTAATAACATTTGCGCCCATTAAAGTGAGATTGGAACCTTCGGAAAGCTTCAAGTCTCCGAAGTTAACGATACTGCCGGAGCCATTAAGATCGAAGCGAAATTCATGGGGCGTGCCGACGAGTTGACTCCAGTTATTGTCGCCTACTGCGTTAAACCATTGTCCATTACCCAAGCCAATTGCGGTGGCAGTAGTGGCGATAAAATCGGCGGGAACATTGAGCTGGGCATTGGGACCAAACACAATTCCGGCAGGATTCATAATGAAGAGGTTAGAGTTGCCACCAGAGACTTGAATTAAACCGTTGATAATGGAGGCATTGCCTCCGTTGACTCGGGTTAAAATATTCTGAATTTGAGGAGTACTCATGAAGTTGGCAATTTGCCCTTGAGATAATCCGAGTTGTTCAAGACTATGGAATAGGTTGCGTCCATTTCCGGAAAGTTGTCCGCCTTGAATATTGAATTGATTGCCTTGAGTATTGACGAGGGTTCCTGTACCATCCATGGCGGGAATAATTGGTTGGGTAAGGGTTTTGGGGGCGAGGCTAAAGATTCCTAGGGTGGAGGTGAGAAGGGTAAGGTAAAAATGATGGTTCAGAGAAATAAATAATCAAGCAACTGGCGATCGCCCCTTCAACCTCCAAAACCCAGGCATAGGTGAGTGGTTTAGCCAATTGATGGCGAATATTAAGCATTAAAGTCAAAATTTGGTTTTACCCGCATAGATGGGTCAATTTCTTGGCGCTCTGCGGCAGATTCCACCCATAGTGGGGCAATTTGTTCTGCATCCTCTAGAGTCGCCAATCGATAGCGATAATTCATGGCTCCATCCCTAATTAAATTTATGCACTTCTATAAGGATCTCTATTTTTTCAGGGTAATTTTATGCAAATTCCCGAAAATCGTAATAAAACGTCACATTTCTTGGAGAGATAGGGGAATTAGGGACACACTCCAAACACAAAAAGTCCCTATTCCCTATTCCCCATTCCCCATTACCCAGGCAAAGCACTATACATCAATTCCAACTTTTTTTCCAGGGTAAACCGGTGGGGTTTATGAATTCCATAACCCTGAGCATAGTTAATCCCCAAGGCTTTCACTTCCGCTAAAATTTCTTCATTTTCAATGGATTCAGCAATCGTTTTTAACCCCATCACTTGAGCAATACGCTGAATTGATTCCACCATTACTCGATTCATTCGATCCTCTATTAAACTCTTAATAAACGCTCCATCAATCTTTAAGTAATCAATCGGCAATTGTTTCAAATAAGTAAACGAGGACATGCCACTGCCAAAATCATCCAAGGCAAATTGACATCCCAATTCTTTTAACTCTGTAATAAATCTGACCGCCTGATTCAAGTGCGTAATGGCAACCGTTTCAGTAATTTCAAACCCAATTAGAGAGGGGGGAATATGATATAACCAAAATTGTTCTTTGAGGAACTTTAAAAACGAAACATCATTAAAACTTGCCCCCGATAAATTAATCAAATAAATCGGCTTCAATAAGCGATTATATTGCCCCCCCGATCTTTGACTAATCTGATCGGATAACTGTTGAAATAAATGGCGAATCACCCATCGATCGATTGCTGGCATCAGATCGTAACGTTCAGCCGCTGGTAGAAAAGCCATGGGAGGAACAAGAGTTCCTTTTCCATCAATCATACGGATAAACAGTTCGCCAAAAAGTCGAGTGTTAGACCTGGAATTTAGAGGAACAATTTGTTGGATATACAAGCAAAATTGATTCTCTTCTAGGGCACGATTAATGCGAGCAACCCATTCCATATCGCCTTGCCGTTTCACCACTTCTCGATCTTCGATTTGGTAAATATGAATCCGGTTACGTCCCCCTTCTTTAGCGGCATACATAGCCGTATCGGCAGCACTCAGGGCAATATGTTCATTTTCAATGGATCGATCGATCGGGACTAAGCCAATACTCACTCCTATCGTAAAGAGTTTATCTTCCCAAACGAAGCGAAAACTTTGAATGGTTTCAATGATTTTTTGCGCAACTTTTTGCCCTTCACCCACGGAACAATAATGCAATAATAATCCAAATTCATCTCCGCCTAGACGACCAAAGGTATCAGTTTTGCGAATATTACTTTGTAGAATACCGGTAATTTGACGCAGCAGTTGATCTCCGGCAGAATGGCCACAGGTATCATTAACGATTTTGAATTGATCTAAGTCTAAATAGCATAAAATATGCTGTTGATTCAATTGATGGGTTTCCTCAAGAGCAGCTTTGAGGCATTGCTCAAATTCTCGGCGATTAATTAAACCGGTGAGGGGATCGTGGCTTGCTTGCCAAGAGAGTTGATGGGCGAGGTTACGGGCTGAAGTGACATCTCGGCAAACAATCACGGTTCCCACTAGGAGATTACCCTTTAAGCGAATGGGCGCAATGCACAGTTCAATAATATAATGTTGGCGATCGCTCTTAAAGTAAAGGGCGTAGTTAGAGACTTTAACAATTTTTCCTGTGGTCAGGCATTGATGAATCAGGATTTCAATTGGTTTTTGCTTAATATCGCTGTTAGAGAAAATTTGACTAACCGATCTACCTTGAGTCGCATAACTGGTTAAACCCATCAGTTTTTCTGCGACTGGGTTGAGAGATTCAATTTGGTGATTGACATTGGTGACAATCACTGCATCACCGATAGAATTAAGTGTGATTTGAGCCAGTTCTTTTTCTTGCTGAAGGGCTTCTTCAAGGTTCTGGCGATCGCTAATTTCTTGTTTTAGGCGTAGATTAGCTTGTACCAAATCAGTCGTACGCTGAATCACTCGCTGTTCTAAGGTTTCGTTAGCTTTTCGCAGAGCATCAGAGGATTGTTTCCGTTCAATCGCGTAGCGCAGCGATCGCGTCAGCAACTCCGTATTTAACTGTCGTTTGATCAAATAATCCTGCGCCCCTTGACGTACCGCTTCTACCGCTAACGCACTATCCGTATTATTTGTCAATACAATAATTGGTACATCTGGTACTTTCTCCATCAGAGGATTTAGGGACTCTAGCCCTTGAGCATCCGGTAAACTCAAATCCAGCAAGATTATCTTAAACACCTGCTCTTCTAGTTGATTGAGAGCTTCTGATAACCGACTCACATGGGTAAGCTCAACCTCCATAGAAGGCGCTTGTTTCAAACGCTCCTGTAGTAGACGAGCTTCAGCACGATTGTCTTCAATTAAAAGGATCTGAATTTGAACTAAGGGGTCTTCCACCGTCAATCACCCTTCTTAAGAATTTAGATTTTATATTACAGTTTTTCAACTTATTTCTATATTCTAGAAGGATTCGTCTCAATTAGAACATCAAAGCTTTATTCTATTTACAAAAATTAACAATCCTCGCTAAAACTGTTAGGGATCAAGTCAGAGGAAGGGAAACCGTGCGAAACCAAAACGTTTCAATTTGCTCAACCAGATGAAAAAGTTGTTTCAGATTGTTAGGTTTATGAAGATAACAATTGGCATGTAACTGGTAGCTTTCTTGGATATCTTCTGGCCGTTGAGATGTACTTAAAATCAAAATAGGGATATGTTTAAGTTTAGGATCGGTTTTAATTTCTGCTAGCACTTCTCGACCATTTTTTCGGGGTAAATTTAAGTCAAGCAGCACTAAATCAGGAAGAAGACGTTCTGTAAATGGAGGTTCAGAACGTAAATAGGCGATCGCATCTACTCCATTATCTACAGATCGAATCTGATATGGCCGAGTAATTTGTTTAAACCCTTCCTGAATTAAACGCACATGGGCCGAATTATCCTCGATCATTAAAATCCGATGAACTTGATCCAAATTAGTCATTTAAATTACAGCCTATTTTTGTTAAAAAATATTAAGCACTTTTGAGCAATAATAACCATGGGGATTGGCAATGTCAAGTCTAATCCAGTTACACCTTAACCGATGTCGCATCTAGACAGTCTGCTTAGGAATAGTAAAATAAAAAGTTGACCCTTGACCTACTTCGGATTCCACCCATATTTTACCGCCATGAACTTCAACTATTTTTTTACAAATAGCCAGTCCAATGCCTGTACCTTCGTATTCTTCACGGGTATGAAGACGTTGGAAAATGGTAAAAATACGATCGGCCATTTCTTTCTCAATACCAATCCCATTATCTTGTACTGAAAACAACCATTCTTCTCTTTGCTCTCGAACTCCAATATGAACCTGGGAAATATTATCCCGGTGAAACTTGAGAGCATTACTAATTAAATTCTGAAACAGTTGTGTTAATTGGGTTGTATCGCCCAGAATATTAGGAAGAGAATCATAGGTAATCTGAGCTTTCACTTCGGCAATCCGAATCTGTAAGTTGACCAAACTCCGTTTCAGACTATCTTCTGCATTTATCCAAACAAACTCTTCATCTTTTCTTCCCACTCTTGAATAAGCCAACAAATCATCAATCAAACCTTGCATATGGCTCACCCCTTCCACCACAAAACCTAAGAAGTCTTTTCCATCTTTATCGAATCGATCTTCATAGCGCATTTCCAGCAATTCTACATAACTAGCAATCAGATTCAACGGTTCCTGTAGATCGTGGGAAGTAATATAAGCAAATTTTTCCAGCTCGGCATTAGAACGCTCCAATTCTCGGGTCAACTTTGATAATTCATCCACTTGATTTAAAATGATATGAATTAGAGATTTTCGCAGCTCTTTTGCTGCTTCAATTTCATGAGTTCTCCAGGGTAAAGATTTACCATGAATAATTTCTTTCCAGGCTTCAAACGAATTCCGAGGCAATAATTTTATCTGGTTGTTTTCGTCCTTAACTTCTTGTTTTTCATAGGGATTCCCTCCCCAACTGATTGTCTGTAGAACTTCTGGACGAAACCAGAGCAAATAATTATCTTGGGAGATATAGACTGCCAATAAACCCACTGCTGTTTGCTCAAAAGTCTCTGCTTGAGGATAGACTTGAGCTAAACTTTGAGTAGAAAAACAATCATCTTCTAGATTGCGATCGAGCCATGCAATTAACTGTCTAATGTCTTGTTCTTCTGGGGTTATTCCCAGAGTGGTATACGAGCCATTCCAGAAAATGGCAGCCCCTTGGGCATTGACTAAATCCAATAAATTAGGTTTATGGTTCACTAAACCATCAATAAAGGTATGATCCCGACCCATGAATGCCAGAAGTTGGGATTGAACGCCACTTGATTCGACTCGATATTCATAAATTTCATGATCGGTTTTTGTACTCAATTCTATCGAAAAAAGCTGACAAATAAATTCTCCAACTTGCCTCACTTTATGGGATACATATTTCGGGCTACAATGGTGGCAAGATACCAGTCCCCATAGTTTTCCTTCCTTCTTTAAAGACAAGACTAAACTTGCCCCAACTCCCATGTTTTTTAGATATTCCTGATGGCAACTTGTATGTCCCCGTAGAATAGAATGGGTTAAATTCAAGGATTGCTCGCCAACATTTTGTTTATCCGATAGTATGGGGATGGTCTTAGATTGAACATCTGGAATCATCCTCGACCAAATTTCTTCTAAGATTTCCAAACAAAATTGAGTATCTTGTTTTGGGAAATGCAAACCCAGAAAGGGTTCTATCTCAGCATTTTTAGCTTCGGCAATAACTTGTCCATTAAACTCTTGATCGTATTGGTAAATCATCACTCGATCGAATTGAGTGATTCTTTTTATTTCTTGTGCCAAGGTTTCACACGACCGTTGTAAATCCGTGTCTACCTTGAGTTTTTTACTGATTTCCTGCGTGAGTTCTAAGGTTAACCCCATATCAGATGATTTCCCGGATCGGTTGTTCTCAAATTCCAGAATAATCAGATTATCTAAATTGCGATGAATGGAAACAGGAAGTACTTTACGAGATGGCTTTTGACTTTTCAGTCTGGCATGAATCATGAAGCTCGAAGATTCAGAAAGTTTAGTAATCTCTTGTTTTAAGCGCTTTCGAGATATTAGGACATCCACATTCTGACCCAGTAATTCTTGTGGAGGTAGTCCAAAGAGATCTTCAATATTGTCGCTGGCATAAACAACTCTAAAATTCTCTTCTTCCAGAGCAATCAAAAATCCATGGTTTTGAATACAGCCGATACGAGCAATATCTTGTTCGTAGGGAGGAATTTCTCTTCCATAATTGAGTAACATAAGATCTCTCCGAGTGACGAATCAAAAAGAGCAAGGATCAAGAGTTGAGGAGGATTTGAGCGATCGCCAACCCAAGAGCAATCCCCAAAACTCCTAGAGTCGCGATGTAATCTGGGGGATCGATTGATGAGGCATATTTTAACATGCTACGACTGTGACCATACCCCCGCAAACGCATAGCCTGATACACCCTCTCTGACTGTTCATAGGTTCTCACCAACAAGGTTCCCATTAAAGCGGCTAAGGTTTGAATGTTGCGCCAACTGAATCGCTTGGGATCAAACCCCCGCAAACGAGACGCTATTTTTAGTGTTTTCAGGCGATCGCCAAATTCTGTTAAATAACGATAGCTCAAAAGCATCATATCCCCCAAAACCAAAGGCAACCCCAATTGTCCCATCGCCTTAATCATGATTAAAAATGGGGCAGTACCAAACAAAATTAAAGCCAAAACCAAAATACAGAAAAACCGTACACTGATTAAAATGACGGCCAAACATCCTTCCAAACGCACGGAAACTACTCCCCATTCCCACAGGACGGTTTCTCCCGCAATAAAGGGTAAAAAGATTACAATGCCCAACAAAAACCAGCCCGGATAGCGCAAGCGTTGGCGTAAAAAAGACCAGGGAAGCCGAGAAATAACGTAGAATACTAATGTTATTCCTAAGATTACGGGTAACAAGATTAAAGATTGAATCCCTGAAAACGAAAAAATCAACCCCATTAATCCAATGAACTTACATCGAGGTTCCCAGCGATGCATAGGAGAGTTGAGATCGGCGTAAGTATCGAGTTCTAATCTCATATTGATATCAGGCCTTAAAAAAGACACAAACAACACCAAAAAAATTCTGGGTTTTCTGTGTCTGAGTGATTTTTGGGATTTGAAGAGTTATAGTCTCAATACCAGATGAATCTGGAGAGTCTAACTTCACGTTCAATCTGAGGAAGAGCCTCTACTTAAAACTACTTAGATCTTAGTATCGATCTCTGCGCCGTCCTCCTCCTCCTCCTCTGTTATCCTCACGGGGTTTAGCCTTATTGACTCTAAGCTGGCGACCCATCCATTCTGCCCCATCAAGGCTCGAAATAGCACTTTCTTCTTCTGCATCTTCTTGCATATCGACAAAAGCAAAACCTCTGATACGCCCCGTTTCCCGGTCAGTCGGTAAAGTGACTCGCTTGACGGAACCGTAGTCTGTAAAAACGACCCTGAGATCGTCTTCCGTGGCATCATAAGATAAATTACCGATATAAATTGTCATGAATTACCTCTAGAATGAATGGATTAGGTGTATACATTGATCTAGCACTTCGCATGGGCTAGGGTCACAGTTGAAGACCCGATCGCCCTCTACTGTTAATTAAGGCACAATTACTGGTCAATTAACTGGGTAACGAAGTGCTAAAGTAGCAGATAAGCTTTTGAACAAATCAGCTTGCTCGAAGCCTAAAACGTTGGAGCGACAGAAGATTCAGTCCGTCAGAGCGCTCTGATTATTGCTGAATCCCCTCATGGATATTACGTCTTAGTAGCGCGAACGGGAAAATCCCTTGTTGTTTGACCGTTGTTCACGGGGTTTGGCTTTATTCACTTTCAAAACTCGGTCCATCCATTCAGCGCCGTCAAGTTCATCAATAGCTTTGTCTTCTTCCGCTTCAGTTTCCATTTCCACAAAACCAAAGCCACGCTTACGCCCAGTTTCCTTGTCAACGGGCAAACTCACCCGCGTTACACTACCATATTCAGTAAAGACCTCTCTAACATCCTCTTCGTTGACTTTATAAGATAAATTACCAATATAAACGGACATGCGATACCTCCGGAATCATTTAGGTGCAGAAGTTGCTATTCGGAGATACGCCAAGCATTAACACAAACACAGTGATCTACCGATTTTAGTCTTCAGTAGACAGTTTAGCACAGACCAGAGCTGATATAGCTCCTTGATAAAGATTCTTTTCCCGGCCAACTGTTTTGGTTAAAAATAGGTTGGCGACCCCCCGATCGAAAGTTAACTTCATTCTTTTTGGCGATCGCCTTACCATTGATTTTTAACCCCCCTTTATTCTCACACTCTTCTTGGTGTTAAAACCCTCGATTGCGATTTCCACCACGGGGTTCACGAGGTTTAGCCTTATTTACTTTGAGCACTCTACCCATCCACTCAGCTCCATCAAGGGACTCTATTGCCGCGTCCTCTTCGGCTTCCGTATTCATCTCTACAAAAGCAAAGCCGCGCTTCTTGCCTGATTCACGGTCAAGAGGCAAAGACACTTTGTCCACCGTTCCATAATCTTCAAATATCTCTCTGATATCCTCTTCACTGGCCTGAAAAGAAAGATTACCAACATATACAGTCATGCATTACCTCTAGAATCAATAGCAAATAGAAGTTTAGATTCGGATCTTACCCTTCAAGCCAATGTAAGCGAACTAAGGGATCTACCGATCAAAGTCTTCAGTCCTTAGTTTAGCATGGGGAAACAATTATGATTCATAATTAATTTTCCTTTACTTTAGCTCTAAGCGTCACCTTCTAGATCTGCTCTTGGCGGAACTTCAATGCCAGGATTTCCCAAGGTTGAATCTCTAACGAGGTATTTCCGTCCTCTTCTTCTAATAAATTAACCCGGTTTCCATAATCAAGACCTAGGTTATTTTTCACCTCTATGCGCTCAGTTGTTCCTTGAGACTCATAACCTCTAACGATCCAATGATACGGATTATCTTCAGATCTCTTAAAAGTAGTCAAAATCAAAGCAGTTGACGAGAACTCTAAATAACTGAGTCTACTCTTCTCGCTTCCGGGTTGATCGCGATCCGATAAGGAACCGGGATAAACTTGTAAAAGACAATTCAATTCATATCCCCGTTGGACTGTTCCTGCTGCTTGCCAACTGCCGCCATGGGGATAGAGTGCATACTTAAATTCATGCTCTCCTAAATCGGCCTCTGGATCGGGCCAAGTTGAGCCGCGCAGTAAACTTAATCGCAATTGATCTGGATGGGGATCGTACCCCGACTTATAATCCGTTAGTAGACTCACACCATAGTTTTGAACCTCATCGGTTAGATCTGCCCAGTTGAGAGCAGGCACTTCCCATTTTGCCCGATCTTGCTCCGTCTTGAAATGGGTAGAACGGCGAATTGCACCACAGGGGATTTCATATGTCATATAATCGGCTTGTAGCTGGACTGGAAAGCTTACTTTCAAAAGCGTGTGACGTTCTTTCCAATTCACACAAGTGGTAATTCTCAGTTGATTTTCATTGCCAAACAAGGTATAATACTGAGTGATTTTAGAATGGCCAATCGTGCGAACTACTTTAATCGTTTTCACCAGTTTTCCATAGGTTTCCCAGTCCATCGATTCTAATTGTGTTGGTGGCAAAGGAAACTTCTGATAATCAGGATCAATATTCCAAGCGTCCCAATATTGCCCTCGATCGACAAATGCTTGTAGTTGATTGCCTAAACCTCTAAGGACTGAGCGATGATTCTGGCGATCGCACAATTCTAGGATATCTCCAGTTGCCGGATCGAGGGTGACTTCAAGGGATTCGTTTTTGAGTGTGAACTCCCTAGGATAATCTACGGATAAAACCGGTTCAGTATTCGGCACGAACCAAACCAGTTGATAGCCCACTGACGGAATATTGGGAGTCAAGAAGTAGATTAAATTATTTTCAATTTGACTAACCCACTCTTGGCCATCTGAATCCAAAATTTTAGCCGATAGAATCCCTTCTGGCAAAGTTATAGATACGACCTCAGAACGGAACCAGTTGAGGGGATTGAAAATCAGGAGGGGTTGTGCCCCAAAAGCAGGAGGTTCGGGAAAGGAAATTTGAGAGGCGATTGCCCCTAAAGCCTGCTGAATGATTTCTTCTGTTGTTTCAATAACCTGTTGCCATTCCTGATTGGCTTCTTGAAAGACTTCCGGAATCGAAGACCCTGGTAAAATATCATGAAATTGATTAAATAATACCGATTTCCAAGCCTGCTCTAACCTGGCTTGAGGATAGTCATATCCCATTAATAAACTCGCACAACTTGACCAGAGTTCTGCTTGGTATAACAACCGCTCGCAACGGCGATTATAAAATTTCTGATCGGCATGACTGGTATAACAGCCCCGATGAAATTCTAAGTATAATTCATCGGCCCAAATGGGATAGTCTTTTTCTTGGGCTAAATGGTCTAAATAAGTGTGAGCTTTGGTGAACTGAAGGCGGGGAAAAATGCGAGATGCTTGCGATCGCCTCCCCAACTCCAGCATATCCCGACTCGGCCCCCCTCCATGATCGCCAACCCCTGGTAAACCAAGGACTTGCGCTTTCCCTGTCCTCTCTTTGCTCTCCATGGCATAACGGGTTAACTTGACCAGATCAATCCCTTCACCAATGGGTGCAGACATCAGACTTAATATCTGAGTACCATCCAAACCTTGCCAGAAAAATACTTCATGGGGAAACTCATTGGTATCATTCCAACGGAGCTTTTGAGTCACAAAATAATCAATCTTTCCTAACTTTAAAATTTGTGGTAATTGCCAACAAAATCCAAAACTATCGGGCAACCAAGCGACCCGGTTTAAGACTCCAAAATGTTCGCGAATATAGCGTTGTCCATACAAGACTTGACGAATAATTGATTCGCCACTAACTAAATTAAATTCGGGTTCAACCCACAAGCCAGCAATGATTTCCCATCTGCCTTCGCGAACTCGATTTTTGATAGCATTAAATAAATGGGGCTGATGATGTTCGAGCCAAGCATACAAGGCGGGAGTAGAATGACCAAAGGTAAGCTCAGGAAATTCTGTCTGCAACTGCAACACGGATGTAAATGTTCGCTGTGCTGCTTCCCAAGTTTCCGAAACTGGCCATAACCAAGCTAAGTCGAGATGAGCATGGCTAAGGAGGAAAATCTGGGGACTAGGGGGAAGATTAAGGGAGAATAGATGGTCGCCCAATGCCTCTAACTGACGATTAAACTCAGGGCGATCGCCAATCTTAGACCAGTCTAACCCGGAAATTGCCCCCATCAGCCCCTCTAAAAACTCCGGATCATCCGCTCCAGACAAAAACAAAGTTTCTAGCTCATCGGCAATAAACCCCGGATCGACCGTTGTTTGCCCCTCAAACAGAGCTAAACTTCGGACCATAGCCCCCGGATCGTGCCCCGGACTTACCAAGCGTACAGCCAAATTAAACTCCATTCCAGGGACAACTTCTGGACTCAATAAAATCCGAGTGGCACAATCAAACAGATCCCCTTCCTGGACACATTCCCCATTAACAAATACCTGCGCCACCTCTGCCCACCACATCAGGCTCCATCTGAGGCATAATCCTTCTAGGGGATATCCTTGCAACTGTGCAGGAACAGTAAAGTGTTGTCCGAACCAGAGGACTTGACCTTTTTCCCAAGCCACATGACCTTTAGCGTTGATCTCAACGGGACTCCAGGACAACCAAATCTCAGGATCAACCCCCTGATTAACCCGAAGATCGTCAGGGCAGCATAACCATTGAGATTGTAGATCTAAGCAAGTGAGCGATCGCAACCGATCCAGCGTTTGTTGAAAGAAAGTCATAAATTAGTAATTGGTAAGTGATAATTGCCCCATCTTCCCCACCCCGTCCCCCGATCGCAAATGCTATAGAATAAAACAATCATATGGGTTAAGAGGGGAAAACATGACTCTTGGCGATCGCTATCAAAGTCGGATTTTAAATAGGTTTCAATACCATTCTCAGCAATGGATTGACCGGGGAACCCGCGCCCTCCGCCACCTAAAAGTAGCCGCAGAATGGACGCTCCAAGTCATGGTTTATCCCATTTATTGGCTCTTCCAAAGCGGGCGCACCATTAATCATCAATTTCAGCAGAACGTCACCCCTTGGCTGAACTCCCCAGAACCTCAAGAAACAGAACCCGATACCTCCATTTTGGAAATTTTACAGGAAGTCACCCAACTCAACCCGCCGGTTAAACTTCCTTCTCTGGTTCAACCGACTCCCTCAAGTCCCTATCCTGTTTCTAAACAACTGCTGCAAGGTATTGCCAGTCAACTCAACTCTGGCAAATTAGTCCTCGTCTCCCAAACCAATCAAACCCTTGATATTTTAACGCCCCAACAGCAGCAAACCATTCAACAGGCGATCGTCCAAAAACTCCTCCCCCCTTCTGCAACTTCCCTACCTCATATTCCCTTGTCTATCCTTGCTCAACGCCCCCACCTATTTCCCCCCATACGGCGCTTCTGGCAACTGATGGCTTGGATGGAACAAAGTGAAGTTGCTCTAGCGATTGACAGCTTTGGTGAATCTCAAACCCACCAACCCCAGCCCATTGCCCAACTGAACACCTTGAGCGCTAACGCCCCTTGGCTGACTTTTTTAGATCTGCATCCTCCTACAGGCTTTAACTCTAATCGCTCATCCGAACAACGCTCTAAACCCAAAACTCCCTCCCCCCAACCTATCGCCCAAACCGCATTTATCAAAACTGACGATCCGTGGTTAAGCTCAGAAGAGTTATTTGGTACAATTGGCGATCGCACCGAACCCTCATCCATCAGTCAACCGCAAGCGTCCAGCACTCCAGAATCTGCACCAGATTATATTGAAACTCAAGCCACTGGCCATGAATATATCCTATCGCCTACGGAAAAATTCTTGCTCTGGCTCGATCGCCTCTTTCTTAAAGCAGAAGAACAGGTGATTAAAGTCTTACGTTGGCTCAATGAAGAAGTTTGAATGAGTCATGAGTAATCTCCGCTTCCTTCGACTCCGCTCAGGGAACGCCTGCCTCCCTATATCTCCCTGTCCCCCATCCTCTACTAGGTTTTTCAGCCAAATTTCGATATGATGATCCAAAGCCTATCTGTTCGGAGAAACATAAATGCTCACGCTCAAAATCGTTGTTAATATCGTTGTGCTTTTCTTTGCAGCTTTATTTGTATTTGGGTTCCTATCGAGTGACCCCTCTCGTAACCCCGGTCGTCGCGACTTAGAGTAATCATTTTTGGGTTATAATACGGAAATATCCATTGCTTTTTTGCAATTTGCGCTACTTGATGTCCTTCCGGTAGCGCAATCTCTTTTGATAGGGTAGTTACCTGCAATGCCAATATCTTTGTCGAGGTAAGTTTGCGCTTTTAAATCATTCTTGGGTTTCGAGGTATCGAGATGAAGATGAAACGTAGGGCGATCGCCCAAGATACACTGAATATTCTGAATACTGGCTCTTATCATAGCGAGCAAGGGCAACTGGTCAATATCCAGCGAGAAATTAAAACCTGTTTAGCAGGCACAAGATACTATGAACCCGAAGCCCTAATTACCCTTGAAAATCAGGTTCTGTCTGTGGCTCCCCAGTTTGAGTATACGGAGTTTATCGTCAGGAATGAAACGGCGTTAGTGGGTGCAGAGCGTCTCGCGCGATCGCAAGACTTTGAAAAAATTGGAGTGCTTAATTTTGCCTCCTCTAAAAATCCCGGAGGTGGATTCCTCAATGGCGCTCACGCTCAGGAAGAAAGTTTAGCTCGCAGTTCGGCACTGTACCAGAGTTTAACTCGATGCCGCCAATACTACGACTATCATCGCGCCCATCGCGATCTCTTGTACTCCAATCGGATGATTTATTCAGCCCATTGTCCTGTTTTTCGCCAAGATGATGGCACCTTGCTAGAGGCTCCCTATCTGGTCGATTTTATTACCAGTCCGGCTCCTAATGCTGGGGCAATAACCCGCAATAATCCCAAACAGCTCCAACACATTCCCGAAGTATTGCGCGATCGCACCAGTAAAGTCTTGACTCTAGCGGCACATCATGGTTGCGATGCTTTAGTCTTAGGGGCTTGGGGATGTGGCGTTTTTAGGAATAATCCTGCACAGGTTGCCCAAACTTTTGCTGACTTTCTTTTACCCCATCAATCCTTTTGGGGACGATTCAAAACTATATTATTCTCTGTACTCTCCTCGGACAAACAGCAACACATCTTAGCTGAATTTGAACACCGATTTAGTTCCACCTCATAAAGTTTCAAAAAACAAACGATCGCCTTTGTCAAGGAAACTGGGATTTACTGTTATGCACCCGCTATTGACACCGCACACGGTTTTTACAAAGCGGCCCCACAAATTCGCTACAATGATCGCTTAACCAACACCAATGTTAATTAGAATCTACTGGGGATAAACCATTTTTTCGGGAACGACAATGCGATCGAATTCTTCAGCAGAAATATAGCCTAGTTCTAAACAGGCTTGCTTTAAGGTTAAGTCTTTGTCTAGGGCATAATGGGCAACCTTCGCTGCATTATCATAGCCGATCGCCGGACTCAGTGCTGTTACCAACATTAATGACTCGTTTAAATAAGTATTGATTTGTTTCTGGTTCGCTTGCAGTCCATCCAGCAGAAAATTGGTAAAATTATTGCAAGTATCGCCCAATAATGTCATTGATTCCAACAAATTAAAGATCATCATGGGCTTGAAAACATTCAGTTCAAAATGCCCTTGAGAACCGGCAATACTAATGGCGGTATCATAACCAATGACCTGAGCTGCAACCATAGTCATCGCTTCGCACTGCGTGGGATTCACCTTCCCCGGCATGATCGAAGATCCCGGCTCATTTTCTGGTAGGATTAACTCTCCTAAACCACAGCGCGGACCGCTGCCTAAAAAGCGAATATCATTGGCAATTTTCATCAGGGAACAGGCCAATGTTTTTAACGCCCCACTGGTCATAATAATGGCATCATGGGCGGCAATTGCGGCGAATTTATTCGGTGCAGAAATAAAGGGATATCCGGTTAAATGGTGAATTTTTCGGGCCACCATTTGAGCAAAGCCTTTTGGTGCGTTTAACCCCGTGCCAACGGCGGTTCCTCCGAGTGCCAATTCATACAGGTCGGGTAGGGTTTGTTCGATGCGCTTCAAGTCTGCGGTCAATTGGACACCATAACCCGAAAACTCTTGACCGAGGGTAAGGGGAACGGCATCTTGGAGATGGGTGCGGCCAATTTTGACAATATCGGCAAACGCTTCTGATTTCTTTTGCAGGGCATCCCGCATTTTTGTCACCTTGGGAATCAGGTGTTGATGGAGCGCCAAAACTGCGGCAATGTGCATCGCGGTGGGAAAGGTATCATTAGATGACTGGGACATATTGACATGATCGTTGGGATGGATGGGGGTTTTGCTGCCCAATTTTCCTCCTGCAAAGGCGATCGCCCGATTTGCAATCACCTCATTGACGTTCATATTGCACTGCGTCCCACTTCCTGTCATCCACACGCGCAGGGGAAAATGATCGTTAAGCTTACCGGCAATAATTTCATCGGCTGCTTTGGTAATTAATTTTTCTTTTTCTTCCGGGAGTTTATTGAGTTCCTGATTGGTGATTGCGGCGGCTTTTTTCAAGATAGCAAACGCCACAATCACTTCTTGAGGGATAAAATTATGACCAATCGAGAAATATTTGAGCGATCGCTGGGTTTGCGCTCCCCAATAGCGATCGTTCTGTACCTCAATTTCCCCCATACTATCCGTTTCAATCCGAGTCTTGGCAGCTTCTTGCGTCATATCCTGGTTCTCCATCTCCTAATCTCTTAGATTGTAGAGTGGGTTGGGAAGGGAGGGAAGAGGGAGAGGATGGAGAAGATAGAATAGAGAGAGTCAATGGGGGAGTTATGGAACGAGAGAAAACATTGATTAAGACTCATGAAGATTCAGGTATCATAAGATATGAAATAAGCTCTCTTCAATGCCATGAAAGGCGATCGCAATCTTCTCCAACTCCCCCATATCCCCCTACAAACCAAAGAACTGCTTCCAGAGTTCTCCGGGATTTATTATGTTCTCGATCAAGCTCACAAGGTGTGGTACATTGGCAAAGCTAAAAACATCTGTAAACGCTGGAAAGGCAAAACCCATCATCGCATCGCTCAACTCGAAGCACAGAAGAAAACACACTTCACCATTTACTATGAGTTGGTGAGTCAAGATAAACTTGATGAAGTCGAGAAGCGGCGCATTGAAAAATATCATCCCCACTTAAACGAGAGTCCCGTCAAAGCGAAACAGGTATTACCCAGCGAAACCCTCTTACGAGAAACCTTAGTCGCCATTTCTGATTTTGCCTTTATCCTCGGTGTTGAACCTCCCCGTAAAGATATTGCAGATTCAGATCATAATTATTGGTGGTTTCACAAGAAATTGTTATCCCTGGATATCATTCACATTTCTATAGATAGAACTGCCTTCAAAGAAAAATATAATTTCAGCCTTGGTGGAAAAGAAAGCCCATTTATCAAGGCATCATTGAACTCTCGTAAAGCCTATGCTTCCAATTGGGAATCAGTTCGTTATATCGATGTCTATCGTTTATATGTCAATTGCTATGCCATAGAACTGTATGTGTATGATTATTGTTACTCTGAAGAAAAGATAAAAGAAATCCGCAAATATCATGATGTTAAGTTAGCCGGAAGATCGATCAAAGCGGTAACCCCTGAATCCTTAAGTCAAATGCAGTCAGAAACCGATGGCACATATTTTTATGGTCGTTTGTTTAAGCGCATGAGACCTTATGATGCAGATTTGATTAGGATTTTGTTTAATGAACCGATTGATGAGGATAAAATCAAAAATAAAATCACTGGGCTAATGGAGTCGGATATATCGATAAATTTTATGTTTCTCCCCGTAAAGTGCTAGTGCCTGCGAAAGGGAATATCAAAATCCTAGAAGTGGGTTCTGGTTTTGGTATTCCCTTTGGGCCGAGTGATGACTTTCCCACCTTTGAAACAGCCAAAGCAGAAATTAAGCGCCGTCTGCAAACCTCCGACTTACCGGAAATGAAGTTAACTTTTCAGCCAGAAAAAGTAAATTAGGAAATTTTATCCACAGGATTAGTTTAATAATTCTTCAAGTTTAACCTCTAGATTGCTTTCAAGATTATGCTATAGTATTTTCGTCATCAAAAAACGATTATGGCGTTGATAGCCAACTCGGTGATAAAGACGTTGTGCATCAGGATTTTCAAAATCAACTTCTAGATGCAGCGCTTGTATTCCTAACTCTTGACAGCTCTTCTCGACAAATAATAAAGTTTGAGTCCCGATGCCCTGTTGACGGTACTGGGGTCTCAGATAAAATTCATCGATAAATGCATCTCTGCCTCTGAATTCCAGACTATAACCCCAAACTACAATAACATAGCCAACAATTTCATCCTCTTGTTGAATCAGCAACAGTTGTCCTAAAGATGAATCGCTGATTAACTCTTCTAAAGCCTGAGCATCAAGTTTTTCATCAAACCCTAGTTTTTCACTGTGATGAAATTCTTGCACCAGTTGTAAAATGATCTCTAAATCAGTTAGCTCTGCTGCTCTGTAATGAATCATGATGATGCGCTCCCTCTGAACGTCAATACTTTATGGGTCAATTATGCAATACTTCCGTAAATTATGGCATGGAAAATATAAACTCCCCCTCCGCATCTTTCTCGGTGTAATTTTACTCTGCTTAACTCTCCGCTCTGTACCCTATCTTATCCCCATTCGCGCCCAAGATATCGCGCAAACGGACGGCGCACTCACCTTTGAAGACCGTCATGGACTGCCCTTGGGAACCCTGCTCACCCGCGACCAAGACCATACGATGGTGGTTCCCCTGGATGAGATTTCCCCCTACTTTATCCAAGCGATTATTGCGGCGGAAGATAAGCGCTATTATCAACATGGTTCGGTGGATTTTATTGCGGTTTCTCGTGCGATTTTAGAAGCGCTTCAAGCCAGAGAAATTGTTAGCGGAGCCTCCACTATTACGATGCAACTGGCACGGATGCTCCATCCCACCCCCCGCACTCTCCCCCATAAAGTGGGTGAAATTTGGACATCCTGGCGCTTAAGTGCGGGAATGAATAAGGATACAGTCCTGGCTGCGTATATTAACCGATTACCTATGGGAAGTAACCTCTATGGTGTGGAAGCGGCTGCTCGTAACTATTTTGGCCTTCCGGCTGCGGAGTTAAACTTAGCTCAAGCGACTCTACTTGCATCTCTACCGAATGACCCTATTGACCTTGACCCCTACCATAATTGGCAAGCTTTGAAAGCTCGGCAGCGTTATGTTTTAGACCGGATGGTAGCGGATAAGATGATTACGGCATTAGAGGCAGAACGGGCTTATAGTGAACAAGTTTATCTGCGATCGCGACAACAGGGAATCCTTGCCGCTCCCCATTTCCTCTTCTGGGTTGCCAAGCACCTTCCCACCACCGATGGGGGCACCGTCCGCACCACCCTAGATAGCACCCTACAACAGTTTGTCGCCACCCAAGTAGAGCAAGTGGTTGACGCTCTCGCCCCCAAACAAGTCCACCATGCAGCCGCCCTCGTCATTGATAATCATACTGGAGAAGTCCTTGCCTATGTGGGTTCTCCCAACTACTTTAACGATAGTCTGCAAGGGCAAAACGATGGGGTACAAGCCTTACGCCAACCGGGTTCCACCCTGAAACCTTTTCTCTACCAACTGGCGCTAGAACAACGGGTTATCCGTCCCCAAACCATCCTTGCTGACGTGCCCACCACGTATGCCATACCTGGAGCAAAACTATACCAACCGGTGGATTATAGCGAAACCTTTTTAGGGCCGGTGCGGGTGCGTTTAGCTCTGGCTAACTCCCTGAATGTGCCCGCCGTGCGCGTCCTCGAACAAGTGGGGGTTCCCCTGTTCCTCAACCACTTACGGAAACTGGGATTCACCCATCTAACTCACGATCCAGACTACTATGGATTAGGGTTAACATTGGGCAGTGGAGAGGTGAGTTTATGGGAGTTGGCGAGGGCTTATCTGAGATTGGCGCATCAAGGTAAAACCGTGCCTTTAGTTACCTATTTTGGAGAAGAAACAGAACAGCTAGAGGGCGCGTCAGAACCGACATCTTGGGAACTGGTGAGGGATATGTTAGGCGATCGCCATGCCCGTGCCACAGCTTTTGGGGTAGACTCTGTATTAAACTTGCCCTTTCCTGCGGCCGTCAAAACCGGAACATCTTCCGATTATCGCGATACCTGGACAGTCGGGTTTAGTGCAGATTATACAGTCGCGACTTGGGTGGGCAACTTTGACGGAACCCCCATGCAGCAAATTTCCGGAGTCATGGGTGCAGCCCCCCTCTGGCATCGAATTATGCAACGCTTACACGAAACGACGGAACCCGCAGATTTTTCCCCTCCATCGGGTTTAGTTCACCACCCCATTTGTGCCGTTACCGGACAAATTCTTGATCAAAATAGATTTACATCTTCGCCAAAAGTAGGGGTGAGTTTATCTATATCTTCACCTATAAATCAAGTCCTTGGTAAACCCGCCCCTACAGAACCTAATTATATTTGTCCTTCTGCCATTGTTTTAGAATACCTTTATCCAGAAGATCTGGAAAAATCAAACGCTAAAAACCAGTCCATAGAACTACCTCCAGAATATAATGAATGGCTCTCCCAACAGCCAGAAAACCAATGGGACGGGCAACTGAGAATTGTTTTTCCTGAACAGGATGACCACTTCTTACTCGCTCCCCAAGCTGGGCAGGATAATCGCCTAGAATTTAAATTAGCGGGTAAGCGAGAAGAGCCTGTAGAATGGTGGTTAAATGGAGAAAAAATAGCCACAACCCAATCTCATTCCTTATTTTGGAATCTGAAACTGGGCAGTTGGCAACTCGAAGTCAAAACGGCAGGAGGTGAAGAGCGCGACACTATTATGTTTCAAGTCCAGGAAACTCCCCAAAAACCAACCCGCCGAGGCTTTTCTATTGCAGATTAAATACTTTTAATCCAAACATAGAACAGAGAAGATAGACGTTTTTGTGGCTTACCGATTACCCTTTACCAGCACCCAGCGCTATATATCTATGGCTATGCAATTAGATCAAGTAGTTCCCTTTGGGCGGTCACTTGATGAATATATTAACTTGTTCAACTTAACCGAATCCGACTTACACAAAACGATTCTCAGCATTGCAGATGGCCCAGCTAGTTTCAATGCAGAAGCGACTGCTCAAGGATATCACATCCAATCAGTCGATCCTCTCTATTGTTTTAGTGCCCAAGAGATTAAAGAGCGATTTTATGCGGTCGTTGATGATATTATCGACCAAATCGATCGCAGTCCACAGGATTGGATTTGGAGCTATCATAAGTCGCCCCAAGACTTAAGGCAAAATCGAGAAAGGGTTATCGAATTATTTACTCAAGATTATGAACTGGGAAAAGTAGAAGGTCGCTATCAAGTGGGTGAACTGCCCCATTTAAATTATTCCGATCTGGAATATGAAATCGGTTTATGTTCCCACTTTCTATTTTTGTATTCTGACCACTTTAATCAAGCGTTTCATCTCCAGTCTATCCAAGAACTCTTAAGAGTTTGTACAGAAGTCCGAATTTTCCCATTACTTACGTTAAATTTACAACAATCGCCTTATCTTCCTATGGTGATAGATACCTTAGACTATCAAGGCTATAATTGTCAAATTCAAACCGTTGAATATCAATTACAGCGCGGTGGCAATCAAATGCTCAAAATCACTCGAAAATCCAAATAATCAAGAATCCATCCCCGGAAAAGAATCGACAAGCTTTATTTTGATATCCGGGAAGCTGTTGACATATTGAATTTTGAAATCGGCAAAATGGTCTACTTGCTTCCATTTTCCACAAACATCAGGAAAATGCTTGACCCATTTTACCTTTAAATCCGGGAATGACTCAACCACTTGTACTTGAATATCTGGGAAATGTTCCACTACTTTCACCTTGCCATAAAGCTGGATACCTTTAAAACTACATTTTTCGGGATGAATACCATCATCGGTTATGCCGGGTATGGCTGCTAAAATCAGAGTCAGAAAAAGACTCAGACTGAAAAGGGCTATTCGTGGGAGCGATCGCTGCATTATTTCACCTCTTTCCACTACACCCAATTATGATATAATGTAGCGTTATCTCATCAGTATTTCAAAACGGTGTCTAGACCGATCGCTGTAGATTTATTTGCCGGTGCAGGAGGGATGACCCTAGGTTTTGAGCAAGCGGGGTTTGACATTTTGGCATCCGTAGAAATAGACCCCATTCACTGCGGAGTTCATGAGTACAATTTTCCCCATTGGAAAATTATTTGTGCAAACATCTCCCAGATTACAGCAGCAGAAATCCGGGAACAATCAGCTATTGGAAAGAAACCCATTGATGTTGTTTTTGGCGGGCCTCCTTGTCAAGGATTTTCTGTAATTGGGAAACGTGCTCTAGACGATCCTCGTAATGGATTAGTCTACCATTTTATCCGTCTAGTTGCCGATCTGCAACCTAAATTTTTTGTCATGGAAAATGTTAAAGGTATGGCGATCGGCCCCCATCGTTTCTTTATTGAAGAAATTATCGAAAAGTTTGCTTACCATAATTATCAAGTCCAGAATAGAGTCTTAAATGCTCGCGATTATGGCGTGCCTCAAAACCGAGAACGACTCTTTTTACTCGGATGTCGTCAAGATTTATCCCCTCCCCAGTTTCCCCTACCCTTAACCCAATTCACCTTAACTCAGACGAGCAAAAACGCTCCCTATTTTGATGCTCATCCGACCGTTAAAGATGCCATTGGAGGACTCCCTAAACTCTACCGCTATCCGGATTTAGAAACCAGGGATTGGGTGAAAGCTGCTTTTAGAAACTATAGTCAGTATGGTAAACTCTTACATGGGATGTTAAGGTTAGTAGATGATTATTCCTATACGCGAAAGTATGACAAAACTCTGTTAACATCTAGCTTAAAAACTCATCACAGCCCTACATCTATCCAGCGATTTAAGGCAATAAAACCAGGAAAAATTGAACCGATTAGTCATTTTTTAAGATTAGATCCAAACGGACTCTGTAATACATTAAGAGCCGGTACACCGAGCGATCGCGGCGCATATACGTCTCCCCGCCCTATCCATCCCTTTGAACCGAGATGTATTACAGTTCGCGAGGCAGCCAGACTCCATTCTTACCCCGACTGGTTTCGATTTCATCGCACCAAATGGCACGGGTTTCGGCAAGTGGGGAATTCAGTCCCTCCTTTTTTAGCCAAAGCAGTAGCTGCGGAAATTTGCAAAGTTTTAGGCTATTCTCCCGTTCGTCCGCGCAAAACGATTCAACTCGATCGCACCCATTTATTAGAATGGGATAGTGCCAAAGCTGCTCGTTTTATCCAATCTAGGAAAAGGCCATAGCATAGAGAGGGCTTTGCGCTGTATTATTGTGGAGGATTGAGATAATGGCTGGGAATGGGAAAAACGGGCAGGTCTACAAATTCACGGACGGTTTTGAAGTATTCTTCTCCAGCTAAAGGGGCAACAGTACTATGATCGCCAGGGGGAAACAGCCAGAGTGCTTTGGGTTCAGGAGCCGCAGCAAAAAGTTCTTCGCTCATAAAGAAAGGAACGGCACGATCTTGTTGTCCATGAATGAAGAGGGTGGGCATTTTTAATTGGGGAACTTTTGTCAGGGAATTAAATTGATTTTTCAATAGAAGATCGATGGGTAAAATGTTAAGGAAAGGATAGCGATAATCACCCATCTGTCGCAGGGAAGTAAACGATCCTTCAATAATCAGATGGGAAATTTCGGGGTGTTTTGTGGCTAATTCGATCGCGATCGCGCCCCCTAGAGAATGACCATACACCACAATCTGTTCTGGTGCTATCCCCCGCTCGTTCACCAAGTATTCCCAGATGGTATCCGTATCTTCATAAACCTGGCTCTCCGTGGGAAATTCGCCCTTGGATTGACCATATCCGCGATAATCAAAGAGGAAGACGGAAAAGCCAAGATGGTAAAATCGGCCGGAGTGATAGGCGTTTGCACCGATGTTATCTGAGTTACCATGGAAATAAAGCAGCAGGCGATCGCTTCTTTCATTGGGAATCCACCATCCATGTAACTTGACTCCTGGTTCTACGGACTCCACCCAAACGTCCTCATAGTCTAAACCGATATCGGCTGGGGTGCGAGTAATTTCTTCTACGGGGAAAAAAATTAACCGGGTTTGAGTCGCCCAAAAATACCAACACAGCGTTCCATAGGCGATCGCCAAACCGACCAAAAAAATCCACAATTCTTGATGAAATAAAACCCTCAACATAATTTCTAGGGGGAATAACAACAAACGAAGAGCAACCCCGTGGCTATCCGTTCTCTTAATTCTAAAGAAAAAGAACCCAACCCCGGAGTTGTCTTAACTACAGAGAGGGTTGCTTTAAGTGCCAGCTTGTGGTTTGTTCGTAGGTGTGGGCAACTTGCAATAATAAATCTTCGCGCAATACATCGGAAATTAATTGTAGTCCAATCGGTAGTCCTTGTCGATCGAATCCGCAGGGAATGCTCAATCCTGGCAAACCGGCTAAATTAACGGGAATGGTCATTAAATCCGAGAGATACATGCTAATGGGATCTTTCGTTTTTTCACCGGCCTTAAATGCCGTAGTAGGAGCAGTGGGAGAAACCAATAAATCAACAGCCGCAAATGCTTTTTGAAAGTCTTTTTTAATCAACGTGCGTACCTTCTGGGCTTTGAGATAATAGGCATCATAATATCCCGCAGATAGGGCGTAGGTTCCAATCATAATGCGCCGTTTCACTTCTTGACCGAATCCTTGGGCACGGGTTTTTTCGTACATAGAGAGTAGGTTATCCCCCTCTTCGGCACGAAATCCGTATTTTACGCCATCATAGCGGGCTAGGTTCGCCGACGCTTCAGAGGGGGCGATAATATAATAGGCTGGTAAACCATAGCGGAAGTTAGGACAAGAAATAGTTTGAATTTCTGCCCCTAAATCTTGTAGATGACTAATGGCTTTTTTCACTGCTTCATCGACTTCTGGATCTAATCCTGTGCCAAAAGTTTCGGTGATGATCCCAATTCTGAGCCGCCCTTTCGATCTTAGGTTGGGTCTGAGTAAACTCACATAGTTGGGGATTTCAACATTCAGACTGGTGGAGTCTTTGGGATCGTAACCGGCGATCGCCTCTAAGACAATAGCCGCATCTTCCACCGTACGCCCAAAGGGCCCAATTTGATCCAACGATGAGGCATAAGCAACCAAACCATATCGGGACACTAACCCGTACGTCGGTTTTAAGCCGACAATGCCGCAAAACGAAGCCGGAAGCCGAATCGACCCCCCAGTGTCCGAGCCGAGGGATACAGGGCATTCTAAGCCAGCTACAGCCGCCGCAGAACCTCCGGATGACCCTCCTGGAACGCGAGTTATATCCCAGGGGTTAGCGGTGAGTTGATAGGCGGAGTTTTCCGTGGAGCTACCCATGGCAAACTCATCCAGGTTCGTTTTGCCAACGATAACCGCTCCTGCGTCTTTGAGCTTTTGAGTCACCGTAGATTCGTAGGGGGGGACAAAGTTCTGGAGAATCTTGGAGGCGCAAGTCGTGGGCACTCCAGGGGTACACATATTATCTTTAACGGCGATCGGAATACCCGTCAACGGCCCGATCTCGTCTCCGGCTGCTATTTTCTCATCAACAGCCTTGGCTTGGGTTAGAGCTTGTTCTCCCATCACCGCCAAAAAACTATGAAGCTTCGGTTCTAGGGTTTCAATGCGATCGAGTGCCTCTTGGGTCAATTCTACCGCCGATC
The DNA here is from genome assembly GCA_002340255.1 of Cyanobacteria bacterium UBA2566. Lineage (GTDB taxonomy): Bacteria > Cyanobacteriota > Cyanobacteriia > Cyanobacteriales > Desertifilaceae > Roseofilum. The sequence continues at coordinate 4,488 of DDLS01000063.1, read as the reverse complement.
TCTCTTTAGTCACAAGCTGTTGGTGCAACTCGCGGATGGATGCCATGCTTCTACCTTCTGTGTTTCCGATTTAGCGTCTTCAATCCTACCAAGATAGGGGGATGAGGGGATAGGGGGATGGGTAGGGATGGGTAGGGATGGGGAGATGGGGAGATGGGGAGATGGGGAGATAGGGAGATAGGGGGACGCGGAGAGTTTTACAATCATTTTTAATTTTTAATTGATATCACTCGTAGACGGCGATAGTCGGCAAACCAACTATTCTGTTGATAAAGATGAGGGTGCAAAGTGGTTTCAATGCTGTTTAAGAGTTCTTCTCGTTCATTGAGGGGAACGGGGGAGAGTAAGTGAGAGGCAAACATTACGATCCAATTCCGTAAACCTTCCTCGCCTTCTAATGCTGTTGGGCGATCGAACAGTTGGGCAAATCTCACTTCTAAACCGTTATTTTCGAGCAGGGATGCATATTCAGAAATAGTGGGAAAATACCAAATTTTTTGGAGGGAAGAATAACCTTGAGCCGCTAGGGTTTCTTCAACAGCAGTAACAATCGCTTGCACATTCCCTTTCCCGCCAAATTCTGCCACAAAGCGTCCACCCGGTTTCAGGGCATTTTGAATGCCTTGAACTACAACTTCTGCATTCGTCATCCAATGGAGCGCGGCATTGGAAAAAATAGCATCAAAAACGTGAGTTTCGGATAACTTTTCCCCATTCTCTAACTTAAACTCAATCTGGGGATAATTCGCCTGAGCTTGGGCAATCATAGACTCAGAATTATCGCAGCCAATAACCGTGGCTCCAGATTCGGCAATTTTAGCGGTTAAATGACCCGTTCCACAACCGATATCGAGGATAAGTTCTCCAGGTTTGGGGGAGAGTTGGGTGACTAAGTCTGTTGCCAGTTGAGAAACATAGTGATGTTTGCTCTCGTAAAGTTCGCTATTCCAAGTTTGAGTCATACTAACAGCTCGTCTAGCTTAGGTTGGCAATCGGCAAAGGATAAAGCCTCTTCATCCAGATAGCCCGTTGAGTTGGCATACCATGAGTTCCTTGCTGGAATCTTCACGTTACCACATCTATGCGATATATAGCCCTTCTTTCTTCTATGAAGTACAGCTTCAAGTCTTAGACTCGCTCGCAACACAAGCGATTGCCATTCGTGCCTATTCCCTCTTCCCTAGCGCGAAGCGCTATAATATCGAATCGATAAAATTCAGGCTATTCCCATGACTGCTTCTGATTCTACCGCTCAAGCTGGTGGTGGTTTACCAGTGATTCAATATCTTGTGAAGCGCGAGTATTTTGTTTAAGGCTAAGATCGATTTTGTGTTTATACGCGTCTACTCGATCGACTGTAGGAGTGGGGTTTGGGAATCCATCATTTTGTGTGCTAAATTTGGGTGAAACCGCCCCTACAAAATCATCATTAACTATTAATTGTTCATTGTCCCATGTCCTACTGTTTGAACCCCCATTGCAGATTCCCCCAAAATCCCCAGGGCGCGAAATACTGTCAAACTTGTGGGCAAAGCCTGATCCTGAAACAACACTATCAAGCGATTAAAAAAATTGGCCAGGGGGGATTTGGATGCACGTTTCTTGCTCTTGATAGGAGCCAAGAAATTACGCGCCGTTGTGCCATCAAACAATTAATCTTTGCTAGCCAAAATCCCGATCAGATCAGTAAAGCAACCGACTTATTTGAACAAGAAGCAAAACGGCTCTATCAACTGGGAAATCATCCCCAAATCCCCAAATTTTATAATTATTTCTACGAAGGCGATCGCTATTATTTAGTCCAAGAATATCGACCCGGAGAAAATCTAGAGGTCATTTTAGAGCAAACGGGAAAATGGACAGAGCCTCAAATCCGGGACTTACTAAAAAAACTTTTACCTGTTCTCAATTATATCCATGACCGGCAAGTCATTCACCGGGATATTAAACCCGCTAATATTATTCAAGGCTTAAATGGCGAATATAGTTTAGTCGATTTTGGCTCCGCCAAATATGTGACGGAAACTGCCCTCTTCAACACTGGAACTACCATCGGTTCCCCCGAATATGTGGCTCCCGAACAAATTCGAGGTAAAGCTATTTATGCCAGCGATCTATACAGCTTAGGAGTCACTTGTTTATACCTTTTAACTCAGGTGTCTCCCTTCCTTCTTTTTGATAACTCAGAAGCGGTTTGGGTGTGGCGCGAATACTTAGGAGACACTCAAATCAGTGATAAACTGGGAGCCATTTTAGATCGGTTTATTCAGGTTGGAACTAAACACCGATATCGCTGTGCTAGGGATGCTTATCATGCTCTCAAACCTGAAAACAAACTGCCACCTCCTCCTCCCCCACGCCCGCAATTTTTCCTGCCTTCAGAGGCAAAAACCTGGCGCTGTGTGCAAACCTTAGAGGGGCATCGAGGTTCAGTTTCTGCCTTGGCGATCAGCCCTGATGGACAATTGTTAGCCAGTGGTAGTTTTGACTGTTCGATCAAAATTTGGAATCTAGAAACAGGGGGTTTAGAAGAAACTTTAAACTTTCATACTCAACCGGTTCTCACGTTGGCGTTTAGTCCTGTAGAACATCAATTGGCTAGTGGCAGTATTAATGATGCGATTAAGATTTGGGACTTTGGTACGGGAACGGTGTATTGTACTCCCCTAGAGCATTATCAGAGTGCGGTAACTCTCTCTTTAGCGTATCATCCCCAGGGAAAGGCGATCGCCAGTGGCGGAGACGATCGCCGATTGCAAACTTGGTTTATTGAGAGCGATCGCCATCAGTCCATCCTTCATCCCCGTGGGATCAATACTGTTGCCTTTAGTCCAGAGGGGGAATACATTGCGTCTGGAAGTAGTGGTAATCAAATCTATTTGTGGCGTGTAGACACTGGAGAACTTATCACCCAACTGAATGGACATCAAGGAGATATTAATGCGATCGCCTTTAGTCAAGATTCCCAATACTTAGCTAGTGGTAGTAGCGATCTAACCGTAAAACTTTGGCGTTTATCTCAACCGAGTCAAAACCCTTCATCCCAGCATACCTTTTTACCCTCTCCTGACTGGGTAAGAGCAGTTACCTTTAGCTCAGACAATCAACAACTTATTGCCGGAAGTGCTGACGGTAGCTTAATGATCTGGGATTTAAATACCTTGAAAATCAGACAGACTTTGAGGGAACATCTCAAGGACATTAACGCGATCGCCATTAGTCCGCGGCGATCGCTCATGGCTACTGCAAGCCGCGATACCACCATCAAGATTTGGATCGGGGACTAACTGAGAATAATGATATCTTAATTCAATACATAACTGACTCGCTTGTTCTGTCAGTTCCTTATGTCGATCTGGATCTGTGGTTCGCTTAATATCATCAAGCAAATATAAAATCTCACTGAGCCTACGATAGGTTAACTGTCTTTCTTCCAGGAGCATTGCCGGATGAATACACATAAGTCATAAAATCAACACTTTCTTTGTATAGTATTGCTGAAAAAAGATTGATTGACCTCATCTTATCGGGTGAACTAAGTGGATGATTTTCTCGATCGTTGCCCCTGAGTGATTACTCCGCCATCCGTATAGTCCCTTCGTGTAATCAGCAATCAGCAATAGGACATCACTCCATCGCTGGGTTACAATTAAATAATCAACAGGCATCTTAACCTTTGTTTATATTCCTCTAGATTTGTGCAACTCGGAACTCTTTACGGCATTGGGATCGGTACAGGCGATCCAGAATTAATTACCCTCAAAGGGTTGCGGCAACTGCAAAACGCTCCTGTTGTTGCCTTTCCCTCCGGACTAAACAACCAACCCGGTGTAGCTGAAACCATCATCCAACCCTGGCTCAAGCCCCAACAAACCCAACTCTCCCTCACCTTTCCCTATCTACAAGATGAAACCCTTTTGTACCAAGCTTGGACAGATGCAGCTCAACAAGTTTGGTCTTACCTTCAACAAGGACAAGATATCGCCTTTGCTTGCGAAGGCGATATTAGTTTTTATAGTACCTTCAACTATCTCGCCCAAACCCTAACCAAACAACATCCCCAAGCCTCCATAGAAGTGATTCCTGGCATCGCCTCACCCATGGCAGCCGCAGCCGTTCTCGGACTCCCTCTCACTATTCGGGATCAACGGTTGACCATTTTACCGGCACTTTACCATATCGATCGCCTAGAACAAGCCTTAAACTCTTCAGAAGTCGTTGTCTTAATGAAAGTCAGTTCCGTTTATGGACAAGTATGGCAATTTCTCAAAGAGCGTAATCTACTCAAACAAGCTTATATTGTCGAACGAGCCACCCAACCCAACCAAAAAATCTATACTAATCTAGAACAATTTCCCCAACTCCCCCTCTCCTACTTCTCCCTGCTGATTATCATGGGGAGTAATTAGTCGGCAGTAGAGGGAAACGCAGAAACGGAAACACGAGAATTCCCCATCCCCTATTCCCTATTCCCTATTCCCTATTCTC
>DDLS01000136.1 GCA_002340255.1 Cyanobacteria bacterium UBA2566 | reverse complement strand
CAGATGCAACACCCATCGGAGGATCGCCTGATTCAAGAAGGGAAGTTCCAATTTCCTCCTTATTTATGAAGATCTTGTATACAGCGCTTTGCGCTGTTATGAGGGACAGTGTTGAATCCTCAAAGCTATGTACCAAAAGCCTATTCCCTATTCCCTAGCGCAAAGCGCTATATCATCAGTGGAGAAAGCTATTTTTATGAGTTTTCGCATATAGATGGTCAGTGTTTTCAGTTATTTGCGAATCAGTTATCCAAAGAATTTCCAGAAACTCTGAATTTTCAGCAACTAGATAATGCAGGTTGTCATAAAAATATAGATTTCCCAGAAAATATCATTCCCATTTTTCAACTGGCTTATAGCCCGGAAGTCAACCCGATTGAGCGATTATGGGAAGAATTAAAAGCCAAGCTAAGATGGCAGAACTATAAAGACCTGAAAAGCCTACAGCAAAGGCTTTCACAAGTCCTTGATTCCTTCGATAAGGTAATGATCGCCTCGATAACTGGATGGGACTACTTGGTCGATGCCTTATTAAGCGCAACTTCATAGAGAAATGGTATAACATCTAAATGCACTAACCCTTTTTTATGGACAGCAATTAAGGCTTCTCCAATTTGGCGAATATAGCACAATGCTTCTTTTTCCGGTAAAACTTTCTGGTTCAACTCCTCTAAACTTACCTTGGAAATATATTCCATAGGTAGACAAACCAATTCATTTCCATAACTATCCGTTTCTATGAATTTTTCATCAATCATTTTAACGACATGGGGATGATCGCACTGGCCTAATCTAGTCGCTTCCATATGTAATTTTTTATTTAAATATTTGATTTATTTTGGTGTTTTAGGCGTGTTTTTTTCATCAAACATCTTCAATGCCTTAGAAACGTCGAGGAAAAACGACCATGATCTAATTCTTTTTCAATGGTGTATTGGCCGTTTTCTCCGACTTTATCGTCTTTGTTCCACACCATAATGAGTTATCCCCTAACATAACAAAAATGATGAATTATTGTATCCTGTTGGAGTCCTGGCACAATTGGGCTGGTCAAGGAAAAATGGTGGCAGTTGATTATACCCTGGCTTGTGGTGTGCGAGGAAGGAGGGGAATGGCAACCCTACCCGTGGTTCAAGGTCTGGCCAGCTAGGGATGGCGATCGCACGGTAAAATGGAAAGCGGACTTCAACTCAACTCTAAAATTTTCAATAGTATTAACCGTTTTCAAATCATCTTTACTGTAGATTCTATAAATAATCGGAGTTGACCGCCCCCCCAATTCAGTTGAGGTAAAGAATGTGGATGAACTAAGAGCAGTCCTAGAACTAGCCACAGAAGAAGAGTTACAGCAGTTAACCCATCTGCTATTTCAGCGTAAACTAAACCCCCTAGATTATGTGTATACCCCCGATCCGATCGCGGTTCAAAGTCAACATCGCCAACAGTGGATTGATACCATAGAAGAGCGCTTCCAATTCTTAGCTGCTGATGGCTTCACGGTTTTACGGGGACAAACCCAAACGATTACCTATCGCCAAGTCCTCCTTCAAGTCTGTCGCTATCTCAAACTGCCCTATTCTCAGGAACTCTCCACTACAGAATTAGAAGCCGAAATCTTTTTACACCTGATTCGTCGCTCCTGGAAAAAGCTACCAGCCGAACAAAAACGGGGCTTAAAAGAGCGTATCCGGAAAGCCCTTGCAAAAGCGGATTTTGCCGAACCCCTACCTTTATCGACCCAGAAAGACCCGATCGCTGTGTTTCTCAAAGGGGGATGTGCCTTAGCCGTCAATTCTGTGATTCGGCCTCTGTTAGTGCAAAAACTGGCCCAACAATTTGCGCTCCATTTTGCTGCCTACCAAGCCGCGAAACAAGCTTTGGTGCGCGGGGGAGCGATCGCCGCGACTAAGATCCAATCCCAAATTATTCTGCAAAAAGCCACCCTCGGTATGGCGACTAATGCCGCTCGCTACGGAGCAGCCAGAACCCTGTTTGCCGTCCTAGGACCGACCCTGTGGGCCTGGTTTTTCGCCGATCTGGGCTGGCGAGCGATCTCCACCAACTACAGCCGTATCATTCCCATGATCTTTGCCCTTGCCCAAATTCGACTCACCCGCTCCACCGCTTGGGAAATGGCATGACCTCTGCATCTAACCAAAGACCCTGGTTTTGCCTGCAAGGTTGGTTGGCAACCTTCGTTTTTAGCCCCTTATTCGGATTACTCTTGGGGCTAGTCTTCTTCTTTGACATGGGACGCGATCGGGGAGAAACTGCCCTACGTCGCCCCCTCACCCAAGCCTCGATCATTTTTGCTTTAGGCTTAATCTTGACGTGCTTACTAGCAGAATTTCCAGGGGAAGCAGCCCTCGGTTTAGCTCATTTTCTGCCCTTTATCCTGTTGTTGGTTAGCCTCGGAGAGCTGATCGGCACATCAGGTCATCTGCGCCGAATGGCTACCTGGGTCGTCTTTTCTTCTCTCCCAGTCGCCATCATTGGCTTAGGGCAACGGTTTTGGGGATGGTCAGGGCCCATCCGATGGCTGGGTATTGTCATTGACTGGCCCCTAACTGCAGGTGGTATCCCTCCCGGCCGCATTTCTTCCATATTTGGCTATGCCAATGATTTAGCCGCCTATCTCGCGATCGTTTGGATACTCGCTTTAGGATTATTGCTAGAGAAACGACCCAAAAAACGGTGGTTTTGGATCGGCTTAGGAGTGACCACCGTTTTAGATGGCATGACCTTATTTCTGACCCATTCACGCAATGCCTGGGCGATCGCCGCCTTAGCCGTTTTAGCCTATGCTCTCTATTGGGGATGGCGCATCTTAGTCGCCGCAGTGATGGCGGTCTGTGGACTTATCCTGTGGTCGGCTTTTGGGGTCGATCCATCCCGCCAATGGGTGCGGATGGTAGTCCCTGCCTATATTTGGGCTAGGCTCACCGATGAGATGTTTCCCGATCGCCCCCTAGCGCAACTGCGATCGACCCAATGGCAATTTGCGATCGACTTAGTCCATCAACGCCCTTTGGTTGGTTGGGGACTGCGGAGTTTCTCCCCACTCTATGAAACCCAAATGAACTATTGGATCGGTCATCCCCACAATTTACCCTTAATGCTCCTGGCGGAAATGGGTATTCCTCTAACCATTTGGTTCTTCTGTTTAGTTACTTGGATCTTAGCCAAAGCAACCCATCTCCTCTCCCGATTGCCCCATCAAACCGAAGGCGCAATTTTATTCAGTTATCTTCTTGCTTTCGCCGGAATTAGCCTCTTTCATCTTTTAGATATTACCCTGTTCGACTCTCGCATTAATTTCCTCGGCTGGTGGCTCTTGGGGTCAATTTTAGGATTAGTGTATAGCACGGGGTACAGAGAATAAGAACTAGAAATTTGAACTTTGAGAAAAGCGATCGATGATTCAAGCTAAAGCCGAACCCAAAGTATACAGTTTTGATCAATTTATAAGTTGGTATCCTGAAAACTCAGAAGTCCGATACGAATTGCATGATGGAGTGATTATCGAAATGCCCAAGCCCAAGGGGAAACACTCTGATTTAACAGGTTCCCTGATCGAGCAACTCTTGATCGCGATTCGGCAGATGGGCAAAGGAGGGATTTGGACAATTCCGAGAGAATCCATTGTCAAACCCACAGGGGACAAATTAGGTTATGAACCGGACATCATTGTTTTGAACAAAGACATTATGAGTACGGAATCTCGGTGGGAAAGCGAATCTATTATTCAACATCCTGATTCAGTCCAATTAATTGTTGAAGTCGTTTCTACAAATTGGCGCGATGATTACTACAATAAACTGCGAGATTATGAGGAAATGAGTATCGAAGAATATTGGATTATTGATTATGCCGCCTTGGGGCCGAGAAAGCTGATCGGCAATCCTAAGCAGCCAACCTTTTTTGTTTGTAGCCTGGTTGATGGGGAATATCAGATGACTCCCTTTACTGAAGATACTCCCATTGTTTCTCCCACTTTTTCCCAGTTCAATTTATCTGCACAGGAGATTTTTAACCTAGTTTAACTAAGAGACTGTACCCTCGAACCGAAATCAACTCATTCAAATGACTTTTTTCCACAAAGATAAAGACTTAGCCCATCTGGGATATCAGATCCTGGATAATACTTGGACAGCTTTTCCCCAACTGAGCCAAGATCAAGTGGCGCTCACTTGGATAGTTTATGACCCTCCTATTTGGGTAAATACAGGAGGAGCGCTATCGGCTGAAGAGTTCTGGAAACACCCGGTGAGGGGATTTGAATATCGAGGAAAACAGGCGATCGCCCCTGCACATTTGGTCACCCTGTTTTATTTAGTCGCTATCTATGAGTGGTTGGAAACGGGTATGGCTCTTCCTAGTGCAGAATTGGAACGAGCCATCCAAGATATGATCCGCGATCGCAACCCTGATGCTACCAGTTTAGTCCTTGATGTGTTGACCGGAACAACAAGCGGACCAGAGTTTTCCGGCGGCCCCTTTGAAACCTGGAAGTCCCAACGTAATATTGTTAATCGCTATTTTCAGTCCTTGGGATGGCCAGAATTAGAGTCTATTAATGTAAACCAAAAGAATTGGACGTATGGAGCTTATGGGCGCGATCGCCTATTTTTAGGCCCTCAGATGGAAAACCAAAATCGCTTAACCACCAATGCCACCGCTCGCCTACTACATAGTATTATCGGTGGCGTAGCCGTTTCCTCCAAATCCTCTCAGGAAATGATGGCCTTGATGCGCCAGACAATTGACCCTAATCTAGACTCTATCCTCGGTTTCTTGGGTCAAGGTCTACCGCCAACCGCTACTCTATGGTCAAAATCGGGCTTAATGGGAACGTTGCGCCATGAAAGCGCCTATATTGAAATGGGGGATAATCTCCGGCCCTACTTACTGGTCATTTTTACTGAACAAAGCCAAAATATTCACCTCCTGCCCTTTATTTCCCAGCAAGTGGTAGCCGCCATGGGCAATCTAGCTTAAGATATCCCTGGAGCGAGTATCCGTTTCATCGAGGAGAGACATTCATCATTATGGTTTTAAGGCGTATTCATTTATATTTATTGCTTAATCTGGCGGGTATTCTGGCGATCGCCCCCCAACCCACATCAGCCCAAACTCTAGGAGAAAATCCGACTAAATCTCAAGGGTATGCGCCCCTAGAAGCTCCCTATATAGCCCCAGAAATTCCCGTAACCCCCACTGCCATTAGTCCAGAAGCCTTTGAAGCGACACTCGATACAGTAAGCACTCAAACCCTTCCTACTCCTAGCTTCACCTCTCCTCAACAAGTGAAAGCCACCTCTGACTATGAAGTCCCAGGACAAGGAAGTACAAATGCCCAAGGACTCGGAGAAACTAACATTTCTGGACAATTCGCCCAAGCTCCAGAAGGTCAGAATAGCTACTCAGTTGAACGTCGGCGATACGAACGTTCCCAATACTATAACGGCTTTAGCTATATCGGTTTAGGGGGAACCATTGGCTTTCATGGTGAATCTTCTCTCGGTAGTTCTGGAGGTACATTGTTAACGCGCGTTGCCTTTACCGAAAATTTTTCCTTCCGTCCCTCGGTCATTATCGGTGATGGTACGAGCATCACGATTCCCTTTACCTATGACATTCCCTTCAGTCGCGAAGCCTACGCCCCCCCTGTTACCCTCTTCATCGGTGGTGGGTTTGGTTTAGACCTAAAAAATGGTACTCATGGGCCCTTAATTACTACTGGCATCGATGTGCCCTTTAGCAATAACTTTACATTTAATGCCACCTTAAATACTGGCTTTTGGGATGTGCGTGCTGTCGATTGGGGCTTAACCTTAGGAGTTGGGTATAACTTCCCCGGTTTGTTCTTCCGCTAATCAATAGGCATAAGAATCGCTTATGTTCCTGCCCACTTTGCCTGCCACTCATTACTCAACAAATTCGAGGTAACTGTTCACCACTTAGCCAATCCAGAATCCGATTGGCACCAATTTGACTTTTGAGACTAACTAAACCAGAAGGTTCAGAAACTTCTGGTTCACCGACTTCCCCAATCATCCATCCCCCCTCCTTTGCTTCTGAAGTTTCCCTTAACACTGATAGCGTTAAGTCCACATCGGACTGGGGAATAAAAGCTACAAATCGCCCCTCATTGGCAACATAAAGAGGATCAAAACCCAGAATTTCACAGGCTCCACGCACATCCTCCCGAACTGGAATTAAGGATTCATCAATCTGCAAATTCAAGCCTGAACTAAGGGCAATTTCATTTAAGGTGCTAGCTAATCCTCCTCTGGTTAAATCCCGCAAACAATGAATGTTAACTCCTGCTTCAAGTAATTTCAGCACTTGCCTGGCCACAGGAGCCGAATCACTCTCAATGGTAGTTTCAAATTCCAAACCTTCCCGCACAGCCATGATAGCGATCCCATGTCGGCCTAAATCCCCATTAATGATGATGGCATCTTGCGATCGCACCTGTTGGGGAGAAATCTGGCTTGGTGACTCAATCACCCCTACACCAGAGGTGTTAATAAACATCCCATCTCCTTTTCCTCGATCGACGACCTTAGTATCACCGGTAATGATCTGTACTCCTGCCTTCTGTGCAGCTGCTTGCATCGATCGCACGATGTGCCAGAGAGTCTCCATAGATAACCCTTCCTCCAAGATAAACCCTGCACTCAGATACAAAGGTCTTGCTCCAGCCATAGCTAAATCATTGACTGTTCCATAAACCGCCATTGAGCCAATATCGCCCCCCGGAAAGATCAAGGGATTAACGACATAGGAATCTGTAGTAAAGGCTAGGCGATCGCCCTTAACTGCAAATACACTAGCATCATGGGAAACATCAGGACGGCCGAAAACGGGTAAAAACATCTGCTCAATAAGCTGATGCATCAGTTTTCCACCCCCTCCGTGGGCTAAGAGTACCTGGGGATATTGTTGAATAGGAATAGGACAAGAGAGGGAAAAATCCGGCGAAGCAGCCATGTTCATAATTATGATAGGAATGCAATTAGATAACCTGGAACTGCGACTGATTTCTAAGCGTCTTCTCATTGAGATGTTCCAGTATCAGGTAAATTTGAACTATACCTAAGTTAAATTACCTTATCTTATTACCCTCAATGTTTAGCACATGATGGTTCCTGGGACAAAGATTAAGATAGATAGAAAAGAAATTCACTTATCCAGTGAAGACTTTACTTGTCATCCTATCCCAGAGTAGAGAAATAGACCTAACTGTTTGCCTAAAGGAGATGTATTCACGCTATGGACTTTAAACGCTTTCCTTCCCCCCTAAGATTTCTGACCGTTATGCTCGCTCCTCTTCTCTTCACTCCAGGGGCGATCGCCCTAGAATTTCCTGATACCAGTGGAGGGGGCGCTCCCAGAGGAGGAAGTGTTGGGGGAGGAGTGAGAGGATCTTCAACTTGTATCATTCCTCAAAATGGACTCTCCTTAATGGCTCTAAGACCAATTGAACCCGACAATTATGTAGGTCAAACGGCTAGTGATACCCCCACCATGTTCTTTTATGTGCCTAAAACTGAAGCAGAATTGGCGGAATTTGTTTTAATTGATCGGCAAGGCAATGATGTCTATACGGAGAAATTAGAACTCTCCAAAGATGGAGGTTTAGTCAAGGTAACGATGAATTTACCTGAAGCAATGGGCAATTCAACCGAATATACCTGGCTATTTGCCCTAATTTGTAATCCTAGCGATCGCACGATTGATGAATCCATTCAAGGACAGATTCAGCATGTTACCTTAGATCCAACGGTAATGGCTGATTTAGAAGAAGCTCAAGCTCAAGAAGACCTACTCAAACAAGCTGAAGTACTGGCTGATGCAAAAATTTGGTACGATAGTGTAGCGATCGCTGCTCAATTAAGGGATCTCGATACCCAACCTTGGGAAAGTCTCTTAAAATCCGTTGGCCTTGATAAGTTAACCCAAACGCCAATGCTTTTCTTAGAAAGAATTACCGGAAATCCTTAGTATCATTAGGTATTGTAGGGTGCAGATTAACAGACAGCTTAACTGAAGACTACTGTAACCCTGGGCTCTATGTGGCAAACAATTAAAGATTGGTTATGGCAACAGCGAGGGGTATGGATCGCCACCCCTTCAGTGGCTCTATTTGTCATTTTTTTGCGGCTAATGGGCACATTGCAAGGAGGAGAATGGGCCCTATTTGATCTGTATATGCGTTGGCGACCTCTAGAACCTAGCGATGAGCGCATTGTCATTGTCGGTATTAATGAAGCTGATGTACACGCGATCGGCCAAGCCATTATTCCCGATCAGATTTATGCCGATCTGCTCCAGAAGCTAATTGCCATGGAACCTAGGGCTATTGGTTTGGATATTTACCGGGATTTACCCGTTGAACCTGGCCATAAAGCCCTAGTCGATATTTTTGAGAATACTAATTATTTGATTGGGATTCAAAAGGCCGTAGGAGATGACGATCGCGATCGCGTTGATCCACCTCCAGCCCTAAAAGCCAAAAATCAGGTAGGAGCTAACGATTTATTGCCCGATGCTGATAGTAAGGTACGTCGGGCTTTAGTGTCTCTCGATACCCCAGAAGGGGAAACGATTTATGGTTTGCCTCTTTATCTAGCCTTACTCTATCTCAAACCAGAAGGGGTTTCTCCTGAAACTGTAGCTAACCGGACGTGGCGGTTAGGAAAAACCATCTTTTCTCCCCTAGAACCGAAGGTGGGAGCATATTTGGGTGAAGCTGAGGGGGGATATCAGTTAATGCTTAATTATCACGGTCCCAGTGAGTCTTTTGAGACAGTTTCCCTGATGGATGTTCTAGAAGATAGAGTACCCGCACATTGGGCAAGCGATCGCATCGTTTTAATTGGTGCAGTGGGAGAGTCCTTTCAAGACATCTTTCCCACACCCTATACCATTACTCCCTCCCAACGGATGGCAGGAGTGGAAATTCACGCTAATATTACCAGTCTGATCCTGAGTTCGGCCCTAGAAGGACGACCCCTAATTCAAAGTTGGAATGAGATGGGGGAGAATCTGTGGATTCTATTCTGGGCCTGGGTTGGAGCTGTTTTAACCTGGAGATTACGCCACAGTGCAAGCCTGAACTCATCAACCATTCGTAAGGCGATCGCCCCTATTGCCACTATACCCTTGTTAATCGCCACCACCTATGGAGCCTTTTTAATCGGATGGTGGTTACCTATACTACCCCCAATCATGAGTTTAGTTGGCTCGTTTGTTGCTATTACTACCTATATTGCCCGTAGTGCCGGAGATATCCGTAAAACCTTTGGCCGCTATCTGAGTCAGGAAATTGTTTCTACCTTATTAGAGCATCCAGAAGGCTTAAAGTTAGGCGGTGAACGACGCAAAATTACGATTCTCACCTCCGATCTACGAGGGTTTACCGCTCTGTCTGAGCGCCTCTCTCCAGAAGAAGTAATTAAAATCCTCAATTTTTATCTGGGCTATATGGCTGATGTGATTACCGAATATCAGGGAACCATTGATGAGTTTATGGGGGATGGGATTTTAGTCCTATTTGGCGCTCCCATTCCCCGTGAAGATGACCCTCAAAGAGCGATCGCCTGTGCTGTTGCCATGCAACTCGCCATGAAACAAGTTAATGTGCAGATGAAAAAATGGGGACTATCTTCCCTAGAAATGGGAGTTGGCATTAATACCGGTGAGGTGGTGGTCGGTAATATTGGTTCTGAGAAACGGACTAAATATGGCGTAGTTGGCTCTCAAGTGAATTTAACCTATCGTATTGAATCCTATACCACGGCTGGTCAGGTTTTAGTATCTGAATCCACCTTAGTCGAAGCTGGTCCAGAGGTTAAAATCAATGGCGAGAAACAAGTGACCCCCAAGGGAGTAAAAACTCCGATTACTATCTATGATATAGGCGGTATTGGTGGCCCCTATCAACTTGATTTACCCAAAGAAGAAGAGAATTTCTTTCGCTTATCCCAAGCCCTTCCCCTTCAGTATGCAGTGTTAGAAGGTAAAAATATTAGCGATCGGGTCAATCAGGGCCAGTTGATTGCCCTCTCGGAAAAGGGCGCAATCATTCTTGTAACTCCAGAGTTGGCCAATCAAATTCCTTCCGGGTTAACCAACTTAAAAATTAATTTCTTTAAGGATGCTCAACCAGAAAACCGTGAAGATGTTTATGCCAAAGTACTAGACAACCATCGATCTAAGGATCAATTCTCCATCCGATTTACGTCCAAACCCCCTCCTGTGGAAGCCAAGTTAAAGCACTTATACGAGGAGATCTCTAAAAGCGCTTAAGTGACCTACCACAGACAGCTCTCAAACTGTCACATACCCTAGAAACAAGTTACGGATGTCCTTCGACTGAGGAGGTACTGGAGAAGAGAACGTCTCTCTTGTACACTGCTTAAATTAAGTCTAATCAGTCGCAAAACTTATGAAAAAATCACTGCTCTCTCGTTTCGCTGCTATTGCTACCACTACTGTAGTTGGAATGACAACTTGGGTATCTACAGCTCGTGCCTTTTTCGATCATAGCGAAGTTCAACAAGATAATTTTATCGCGATCGCTGCACCACGAGGCACAACTGCTCACCAATTGCTCATTTTGGAACAAAAATCCAACTCCCGTCAATGTTGGAGTGAAAGTGGCCAAAGTCCCACCGTTGTTAATCCTCTTTTACTCAATTTTGACTTTACCGGTATTTGTGGTCGAAGTACCGATAGTAATGGATTTTCCATCCGGGTTGACAATCAGGATCTGGCCCTCCAGTACAGTCTAAGAATTGTCAATCGTAATAATGATTTAGTCTTAGTTGGATCATCCAACACTCCAGGAGGACCAGAAATAGAAATTGGTCGAGCCTCTGGTGCGACTTCTGATTTTACCAAAATTTATCTTAACCCTGGTTGGCGCTTTGCGAAACGCTCCTATCAAGGTCAAACCCTGGGCCATGTTTACCTTCTCAACGATCAACAATTGAGTTCCTTGATTGGGACATCTCCCAATCCAGTTGATCCTAATCCAGTTGATCCCAATCCCATTGATCCTAATCCTCCCGCACCTATTACTCCCAGCTTTAAAGATATTGCGAATGATATTTATGCCAGCGAAATCAATGAAGCAGTCAATATCGGTTTTATTTCTGGCTTTGCTGAGGATAGTACCTTCCGTCCCCAAAATCCCCTCACACGCGAACAATTAGTATCTATGGTTTTAGAATCCCTCAAAACCATTCCTGGCACTAATGTCAATATTCCTACGAATATTTCCACGACCCCCTATCCTGATGTCACTTCCTCTCGATGGAGTGCCGCCAAAATCCAATGGGCAAAAGACAACAATATTGTCAGTGGTTACACAGATGGTACATTCAAACCGGCTCAATCAGTCACCCGTGCAGAATTAATGGCAGTTCAACGCCGTGCAGCGGAGTTTGCCCGTAAAACCAGTGGTTTGAATCCCGAGATCCAAGGCAAACAAAATCCGCAATCATTTAGTGATCTTGATAATCATTGGGCCTCTGATTTGATTACCCAAATGTCTACTTATTGCTCTGTGGCTTCCCCCTTAAATGAATCGGGTAATCAGTTTATGCCCAACGATAACGCTCGCCGAAACTATGCAGCAGCCGCAACCTTGAGGATGCTCAATTGTGTGAAATCGGATATTCCTACCGCTTCTGCTCAGTAATCTCTGTACTTCTAAAGATGGTCGACATAATTGAGGAGGGAGCAGAACAAGCTTCCTCCTCAATTATGTCGCTTCGACTAACCATTTTGACAACTACAGAGGAAGACTTCCTGACTCATCCCCTCATTAGCCTAGCATTCAGCACTGTAGGACAGTTCTGAAAAGAGCTGATTAAGCATTTGGACTTATTTCGATTTCAGGAGACACTCAAATATCCTCACTAATTTTTATCAATCCCAAATTTTCAAAATCTT
>DDLS01000117.1 GCA_002340255.1 Cyanobacteria bacterium UBA2566 | reverse complement strand
CATTGAGATCAGTCATTGCGAATGGAACGAAGTGGAATGAAGCAATCGCAAAATCCCCCAATCTTGGCGATTGCTTCCCTGCGGTCGCAATGACAACTCACATCTACGATCAACAATGTACCTCATAGCAGCGCGAAGCGCTGTAAGTTATCGGATATAGATTGCGATCAATTTTACTCTTTTGGCATTGTTGTTGATGCGGACAACGATCGACCTGAAAGCGTCGCCAAAAATTATTGTAAGGATTTCCGAGAGTTTTTTCCTCAATTCCCTGATACTCCAGGAGAAGTTAACCGGAGTGGTACAAGAACGGGTATTTTTGTATTACCTAACAATGAAGAGCAAGGGGTTTTGGAGACCTTGCTGTTAAAATGCGGTGAGATAGCGTATCGAGACTATTTGCAAAGAGCAAACAATTATATCGATCGCTTTTCAGAAGAAGAACGTAAAAAACTCAAATGGAAGCCTTTCGATCGAGAAAAAGCCATTATTGCCACAGTGGTTAGCGTTCTCAAACCAGGTAAAACCAATCAAGCCAGTATTTCCGATAATCAATGGATTAGTTCAGAAACGGCTGAGTCCGTTGAAGACTTGCAAAAATTGGTCTCTTTTTTAGAGGATTTACTAGGGTTAAAGAAGGATGATGCGAGTTCCTGATGGCTTCATTCTCGATCGCCTGCTGTTTTTATAAGCCATTTGCTGGCAGATCCAGGATATCCATCGCTTCAGTTCCCAAGAAATACTACACCGCTATGAGCAAGGGTGGCATTATCGAGGCATGTTAGCGGATAAGACTTAGGTTTTCCCAGGGAAATTAGAACCGATCGCTACAGGGTTCGGTTTCCCGTTACGATCAATGATGTAAGTATTCGCTGGAAAATTGTTTCTGAAGGACGCATTGAGCTAGACGATCCAGAAACCTTCCAGTGGTATCCTGTGCCATGCTTGAGTTTAGTCGATCGCGCAGCGGAAAAAGAGACGCTGGATGGATAGCTCCGTACTCTCTAGAAATCTAGCGATTCTCGCCTACCATGGAGACTTACCCGATCGCAGCTTGATCAAAGCAGAAGCAGCGTATCCGGTAAGAGAACCCTTGAAGCGGGCGATCAGTATTACCAAACCCTACAGATCCAAAACCCCGCCCAAATTAGAGAAGGTTTGGAGCAATTGAGCATGGCTTGTTAATTATGAATCGGTTTACCCGAACCGGGGCGATCGATCAAACGCGCCAAGCGCTCCAGACGCTTTTGATTATTTTCCGTAACGCCCTCACCCTCCGGTTGTCCTGTGAGGGTAAAAATGGCATTTTGTCGATCGCAGATCCCTTGATTATCCGGAATACACGCCACTTGAATCTTATGCTTCAAGGTTAAAACTTCGCCGGTTCGCGCGCTTTCTTCAACTGTACTTTCCAGGGTTGCGACTCTGAATAAGTGTTGCGCTCCCCTATGCATCAAAGCATCACTGATACTATTCAACCGTTCGGAAACACTGGCGCAACGTCCTTGAGCTGATAACTCAGTATTTTTTTCGGCTATTGTCGTCGTCACCATGGAATCTTGCTCCAGAAAAACTGGGTTTCCATTGCCGTCAACATCCCATACCCTGCGATCGTGCCAGATAATCAACGGATAGGTGTTCGACTTTAGGTTCATAACCGTTTGCTACTGCCCTCCACTCTGGCGACAGACAAATTTTTTACCCATTTGCTCAATCAACCGAATCGCCTCATAAGCAGCTAGGGCATTGCCTTGTGTCCAATAGAAGCTGGCAGCGGTGCGTAAATCAGAGACGGCACCCTCCGAGTCTCCCATAGCATCGCGGGCTAAAGCACGACCTTGATAAGCTTGGGCATACTCACCGTTGATGGCGATCGCCTGATTAAAATAAGTAAGGGCTTGTTGATAATTGTGCTGTTCTAGGGAAATTTGCCCCGTATTGTATATATTTGGGGGGACACTGCGATCCATTTGGGCAACCTGTGACGTTATACTTTCCCCTTGAGCCGCTTCAGGAACCACACCCCCCAGAGTTACTAGGATCGCGGTGCCAGCTAAAACAGAAGAGAGCCAGTTGAGGACAGGAAACTTAGCAATCATAAACTTTTTCCGGGTAATAGCGTAACCAAATCCCGTAGGGTGCGTTCGCAAAAATGCAGGACACCCTACTTTTCTAAAGTTTACAGCGATCGCCCATAGAATACTTAACGATTAATTATCCCCTAAAATATACCCACACCCACTAATCCCAGTTTCCAAAGTCCATTCAACTGAGCCTGGGAATCCAGATTTACCGAAGAAGTAGACGGAGCCTCTTGAATTTCAAACACCCCTCCTTGGGTAACATCTTGCACTCCCACCGTGAGAGCAAAATCTCCCTGATTCCGATAAGCGGGGTTTTTAATCAGGAGTACCCCATAATTTTCACTATCAACACTTCT
The DNA here is from genome assembly GCA_002340255.1 of Cyanobacteria bacterium UBA2566. Lineage (GTDB taxonomy): Bacteria > Cyanobacteriota > Cyanobacteriia > Cyanobacteriales > Desertifilaceae > Roseofilum. The sequence continues at coordinate 27,753 of DDLS01000117.1, read as the reverse complement.
GGATTTAAAAAATGCCCATCCCTGGGTCAACGCACCAAATCCACCAATAGTGGCAATGCGCGGTGTGGGATAGGATTCTCCTTCTGGGGCCCATAATAAGGGTTGATCGCCAGAAACCAAATCATCTAAAGACCAAGTTTGGGTATTCTTAAACGTAGCTTCAAAATCTGAGATGGCAAAATAGTCTACATCTTGAATCGTTCGATAGGGTTCGGAATCATCATAACTGAATTGACCTTGCCCAATCACCTCACGCCTCGTCCCAAAAAATTGCATGGTTAGGGTGATGGTCTTCGCTTGAGCAACCGCTTGCCCTATGATGAAACTAGAGCTAGTTAGAGCAAGGGTGAGAGCAAAAATAGAGGAGATATAGCGCTTCGCGCTAGGGAATAGGGAATAGGGAATAGGGAATAGGGTTGTCGTACATGGCTTTGAGGATTCAGCACTATACTCCATAACATCGCCAAGTGCTGTAAAGTTAGCGGGTTTTAATCGTCTGTTCATATAGATAGTCCAACTAAGAGAGTAAATCCTGCGATCGCGGTTAATTGAGAAATGCGCACCAGTGAAGGGCACAATTGTTTACAATAAAGGGAAAATCCTGCGGACAACAGCTCCAAGGATTTTCTCTGGCTATGCAGATGTCACCTTAACCCCAATTTGGTTTATGAGGCAACGGGATCGATTCAGTCAATTTAAGGTATCGGATCGGAATGTGAGTCTATGGCGCGATACACTCACCGGAAATCGGCCGATCGCGATTAAACGTCCTCCTCTGCAATTACTCTTACTGATGGTTCTACTGTTGACAACCACGGGATGTAAATTGCTCCCTCGTCCTGAATCAAGTGCCTTTTCCCAACCCGTCGCCAATCAACCCCAGACCATTTCTGTGGATGTGGCAACGGTTGCGGCTAGCGATCGCGGAACGCGTTTAACCTATACGGGAACCACAGAACCGATTCAGGAAGTGACATTGCGATCGCAAAGTGAAGGACAGCTCCTTTATCTGAGTGTAGATGTGGGCGATCGCGTCCGTCGAGGCCAAGTGATTGCCGAAATTGATAAAGCCTTACCCACCGCAGCCATTAACCAAGCTCAGGCAGAACTCTCGGCTCGTCGGGTAGAAGTCGCCCAAAGTGAAAGCCAGATTCGCCAGTTACAAACCCAAATTGAAATTGCCAAACTTGAATTAAGCCAAACTGAAGCCGATGCCCAACGTTTGGAAACGTTGTATAAAGAAGGAGCCATTTCTAAACAAGATGCGGAATTAGCCCGCACTTCTGCCGAAAGAGCTAAACAAGCTCTCTCGGCAGCGGAAGCTCAGATTGTCACGCAAAATAAGGTCATCGCCGCAGCTCAGGAGCGAGTCACTGCCCAACAAGCCATTCTCAGTCAAGCCCAAGAGCGTCAATCCTATACGGAAGTAGAAGCTCCTATTTCTGGCACTATTTTAAACCGACAAACAGAATCAGGTACGGTGGTAAGACCCGGCGATGAGTTGCTCAGAATTGGGGATTTTAGCCGCGTGAAAGTCAATGTGGAAGTTTCGGAATTAGATTTGTATCAAATTTATCTGGGGCAATATGTATCGGTGACTTTAGATGCCTTTCCTGACCAAGAATTTGCGGGAGAAGTCACCCGAATTTCCCCAGCAGCCGATCCGGTGGCGCGGTTAATTCCCGTGGAAGTAACCATTTCTAATCGTAGCGGGCGCTTAGGGAGTGGATTATTAGCCCGAGCTAACTTTGAAGTGGGCGATCGCCAAACGATCCGGGTTCCCCAAAGAGCCTTGGTTAACCGAGAAGGTGAGGATGCTACCCTATTTCTGATTGATGAGACCAGTGGAAACATCGTAACCTCTCGACGGGTCATCCTGGGAACAACCCGCGATGGTGAAGTGGAAATTGTCTCTGGTTTAGAACCTGGAGAACGCTATGTCTTGCAAAGTTCTCGACCCCTTGAGGATGGCGATCGCGTAGAATTAAGTATCCTCTCTTCCCCATAACTCGGGTAAACCTAGGTTTTCTTGGATTGCCTGTTGCCTTTTGCCTCTTGCTTTTCCCTTAATTTTTATGACCGATAAAACCCCTCTAACTGTGCTGCAAAATCTTTCAGATTCCAAAAAAAAGCTAGGGTTACTGGCGATCGCTGGAATCATTATCCTGGGTGCAACCGGTAGCCTGGCTTATTGGCTATTCGTTGGACGGACTCAAGTTCCCAAAGATATGCAACTGGGAGCCAATGTAGTTCCCCAAGATTCCCTGATAACCATTTCTTTATCCACCAATGAGCGTCAATGGGAAAATTTACGATCCTTTGGCACCCCCAATACTCAAGCAGCATTAGACGAAAGTTTAGCCCAACTGCGCTATCAATTTCAAACCCAAACGAAATTAGATTACCTCCAAGATATTCAGCCTTGGGTGGGACAAGAAGTAACCTGGGCCTATTTAGCGCCAGAAATAGCGGAGGATGAATCCCCCTCTGAAGAAGAACGGATAGTGATGGTGGAACAACCCTCTTGGGTGATAATTGTTCCGATTGCCAATCCCTTGAAAGCAAAGGAAATTTCGGGAAAATTAGTCGATCAAGAACTCACCCAACGCACGTATAAGGATATTGAAATCCAAGAAACAAAACCCGATGCAGATGTGGTATTTTCTTCGACGGTTTTGGATGGCCGATATTTAGTCATTAGTAGCGCTCCAGAAGCCACGGAACGAGTCATTGATACGTTTAAAGGATCGGCTTCTGTGGCTTCGACTCCGGGATATAAAAATGCTTTAGAACAGTTGGGAACGTCTTCAGGTTTGGCACGCATGTATGTCAATATTCCTGAAGCCACTAGAGTTGCTGCTGCCAATTCTGTACGCCCGATCGCCCCAGAAGAATTGGACAAAATTCAAACCAATCAGGGATTAGCGGCTACGTTAGAAGTGGCCTCGAATGGTTTAGTGTTTAAGGGGATTACTTGGCTGAGTAATCAAGCGGATCGGAAATTACAAACCGATAGCCTAAGCTTGGATCTGGGAAATTATCTCCCCAGTGATACGTTGATGATGCTCACCGGCAGTAATTTGAATCAGGCATGGAATCAATATGCCACAGGTGTGGAGGGGAATCCCTTAGCGCCCTTAAATCCAGAAGGCTTAAAACAAGGTTTATTAGATACTACGGGATTAAGTTTAGAAGAAGATTTACTTAAGTGGATGAATGGCGCATTTGCGATCGCCATGATTCCTGCCGATCAAAATACGTCTCCAATTCCATTTGGCTTTGCGGTGATGGTGAATACCGGCGATCGAGAAGCGGCGAACGAAACCTTTGCCAGCCTCGACCAAGCCATGCAAGATAAATATCAGGTGCAAATTAATTCAGAAACCATCGGTGAAACCGAAGTTACTCAATGGCAACTTCCCTTTGGCATTATTGACATTAGTCGAGCCTGGTTAAGTGATGACTTAGTCATGATGACCTTTGGCGCACCCATCTCCAACCGTATCATTACCCCTCCTGAAGATCCCCTCGCGAGTAGCACAGGCTTTACAACCAGTATTCCCGAAGGTCTGAGTCCCCAAAGTGGTTATTTTTACGCCGATATCGAGCGTCTGTTTAACCAAAATCTCCCCCTACCAATTATTATGCCTCCGGATCAAGCGAATCTCTTTAAGGCGTTTGACTCCATTGGCGTAACCTCCGCTATTACTAGCCCCCGTACCACCCGCTATGACTTGCTGGTGCGCCTGAAAAAAGGTCAGGAACCCGGACCCCTACCCTCTCCGAGCTTAAACCCCTCACCAACACCAGAAGCCTCTCCAGAAGCCTCTCCAGAACCTTCTCCAGAAGAGTCAGAAGAATAAGCTAGGCAATAGGCAAGGGTAACACCTAGTTTTTTACCTATTGCCTACTGCCTACTGTCTAACTATCCGAACTTAACGAGTTCCTGGCTATAACAACTCAAAGGAATTCATAAAGCGCTCTACTAAATCAGCGACTGAAGATGCGCTAACGAGGAAGTAAATTTTGTTTTCTGCTAGATACAAGCGCAGGACTAGCAACCCTTCCCCCTCAATTTCGCTGACGCGGTATTCACGACCAGGATAGCCATTGAGATCGATTAATTGCTCCTGACTTTTGAGGTCTGGCATTTCCATTCCCTCCAGGAAGCTATCGCTCATTTCGTCGAGAATCTGTTTATCGCTGGCTTGCTGGAGGTATTCAGTGGGCAACTCCATATAAAATACTCCATAGATTCCCTCTTCGTCTTCAAATTGGATTTCTTCAATGGTCAGAGTTTCGCCACCAAAATCTTCAGAACTCCTTTCCTCTTCGGGTTCTCCTGGCATCTGGACTCTAAAGTTTCCGGTTTTGGTATAGGTTTGCCAATCAGACTGAGACAGAACTAAGGGCAAATGGGTATGGGGAAGCAAAACCTGGCTTGCTTCAAGGGGAAGAGTAAAGCCGAAGGGAGCCAGCATTGCGGCGATCGCCAATATTCTCAGTTTCACATTTGTTATCGTCAACATTGGAGTTTCCTGGGAAAGAACCGTTATGATTGCCAATCATCCTAGGGTGGGCAAGAGAATCAGCGATGGATTCAACTTCGACAACTCTATACCCTGCTCACCCTACCCGCCACTATTCTCGAATTCAGGTTACCCAACCTTTGCAAAGGGGGATAACCGACAATTCCAAGGGTTTAATCTAAAGATACTTTAAAGGGAGGAGAACCCGATCGCGTTTTCCTTTCATTCTAGTAATCAAGATATTCAATACCATAACCCATGAAAAACTTATCTTGGCTCAATCGCAAAACCGCCTGGAAATCCCTGCTACTCATCGTTCTAATGGTTTCCATCACCTTGGGTAGTGCCACCAGCGCCCTAGCTGCCCGAACCGGCGGACGCATTGGGGGCGGCTCATTCCGCGCTCCCAGCCGCACCTATAGTGCCCCTAGCCGCACCTATACAGGGGGTGGATATGGCTTTGGGGGGGGATTCGGTTTTCCCTTTTTACTGCCCTTCTTCGGCTTTGGAGGAGGGTTTGGTGGGCTATTTACAATCCTGATTTTTGTGGCGATCGCTAACTTCCTGATGCAAACCATGCGCCGCCTGGGGGATGGGGATACGGAAATGGTCGCCGGTAGCTCGAATCCCACGACCTCCGTTGCTCAAGTGCAAGTGGGACTCTTAGCCGATGCACGTAGCTTGCAAACTGACTTAGACCGAATTGCTCAAACCAGCGACCCCACTACCGGTGCTGGACGCGCCCAAATTCTACAAGAAGCGACTCTTTCCCTCTTGCGCCATCCAGAATATTGGGTGTATGGTAGTGCCGAAAGCTCTCCAGGACGGCTCGATACAGCAGAAGCTAAGTTTAACCAATTCTCCATTGCCGAGCGCAGTAAGTTCACGGAAGAAACTCTCACCAATTACAATAACCAGCTTAAACAAGCAGAAAGTAAGGGTGCATTACCGGGAGAAGCAACTGACGAGTTAGGGCAAGCCTCTGGTGAATATATTGTAGTGACTTTAGTCGCAGCCACCTTCGGTAAATTAGAGTTACCTGCAATTAATGGTTCTCAAGACTTGCGACGTGCCCTGAGTCAAATGGGATCGTTAGGGGAAGATAATCTATTGGCGATCGAAGTGCTTTGGACTCCCCAAGCCAGTGGGGATACCCTCACCAGTGATGATATTTTAGCCGCTTATCCCAATTTGAAATTGGTTTAAGCTCTTGGGAAATTCCTCCCGAATGCTTAGGGTTTAGAAACCGGGTTTTTTCAGCAGTATCGGTTCATTGGCTAAGGCGATCTGAAAACCCCGGTTTCTTCGGTCGAGTCTAGAAAAAGTGCTATAATCACCTAATTAATATCTGGATCGATTGATGAGCCATATAAACATTAAAGAGTTATTTTTCAAAGAAGTAGAACATCTTCCTGAATCAATGTTAGAAGAAGTCTGGGATTTTTTACTATAAATGGGGTTTTAGGAGATGTCTAATAGCCATAGCCCAGTAGGGTGCGTTAAGAACGCACCCTACCCAATCCTTATCCTTTTACACAAACAACTTGCTTCAGAGTAGCCACCACTTCCACTAAATCAGACTGATTATTCATCACCTGCTCAATGGGCTTATACGCTCCTGGAATTTCATCTAAAACGCCTGCATCTTTGCGGCATTCAACACCATCGGTTTGGGCAATCAAATCATCAAGAGTATAGGATTTTTTCGCCTTGGTTCTAGACATTAATCGCCCCGCACCATGGGAACAAGAGCAATAACTGTCCACATGGCCTTTCCCTTTGACAATATAGGATTTCGCACCCATGGAACCAGGAATAATCCCATAATCATTTTCTTGCGCTCGTACCGCACCTTTGCGCGTTACATAAACCGATTCACCGAAATGGGTTTCTTGTTCAGCATAATTATGATGGCAATTCACCTCAAGTAAAGGTTTCATCGGTTTACCTCCAGTGAGATGTTTTTCGATAATGCGCTTTAATCTCACCATCATCACATCTCGATTAAACCGAGCATACTGTTGTGCCCATTGTAAATCGTGCCAATAGGCAGTAAATTCTGGAGTTCCAGCGACAAAATAGGATAAATCAGGATCGGGTAAAGAGGTTTCGGCTAGCTTCGTTAAGTCCTTGGCTGTGTGAATATGATTCTGAGCCAATCGATTGCCAATATGCCGAGAACCGGAATGGAGCATTAACCAAACTCGATCTTCTGTATCGAGGCAAACTTCAATAAAATGGTTGCCCCCCCCCAGAGATCCCATTTGTTTCATGGCTTTACTATCCAGGTTTTGTACCCCTTTGTGTAAATCCTTAAAGTCTTGCCATCCTTGCCAGTTGGTGACCGTTTTTTCGACCTCTTTATTGTCATTGAAGCCTACCGGAATTGTGGATTCAATGTCTTGGCGAATCTTTTTGAGTTTCCCCTCAAGTTGAGCGGCGGTAAAAGGGGTTTTAACGGCTGCCATACCACAGCCAATATCGACACCTACAGCGGCAGGAATAATGGCTTCTTTGGTGGCAATAACCGAGCCAACTAAGGCTCCTTTACCTAAATGAACATCTGGCATTAACGCCACATGCTTAAAGACAAAGGGCAAGGAAGCCACATTTTTTGCCATGCGGGTTTCGTCGTGGGCTAGGGGGTGGTTTGCCCAAGAGAGTACGGGTTTGGCTTGGGCAAATTGCAGATGTTCATAAGGCATGGGAATAATCCTCTCCTGTCCAGCATTGGGGCAGATGACTGCATATACTACATAATAATACAACTAGGTGATATCTGTCAATTGCTAGGACTACTGAATGAGTCTTGGTTCATCTTCAGTACGCATTTGTAGCAAGTATTTTTGAGATTTAAAACGTAGCTAATACTCACCAATCCAACTATATATCATTGAAGATTATTCCTGTATCTGAGTCGTGTGAGTTTCTGTTTCTTCAGGAATAGTGCGCGTCGTTTGATAAACTCTAATCGGTCGTTCTATGCCCCGAAAGCGATAACTTCCCATAGGCATAAATCCCCGGCGAACGCGCAATAATTTATAAGTTTTTTCACTGACCACACATTCTCCAGGAGGACAAATTCCTTCCATACGAGAAGCCAAGTTGATGGTCGATCCCAATACGGTATAATCGACTCGCTGGGAACTGCCAATATCGCCGACGACTGCCTTCCCACTATTAATGGCAATTCTCAGTTGTAAGGGTTCATTTAAACGCTTGGTTTTATTTAAATGCTCTAAGCGAGTCAGCATTCCTCTAGCGGCTGCCACTGCCCGGTCTGCGTGATCCGGTTGCACTTCTGGAGCGCCAAAAAATGCCATAATGCAATCGCCAATAAATTTATCTAAGGTTCCTTTGGCGACAAAAACTTCCTGGAGCATTTCTTCAAAGAATTTATTTAAAAGTTCGGCAATTTCTGAGGGAGAAAGCCGTTCAGAGAGGGCAGTAAATCCAACAATATCGGCAAATAAAATACTAATTTCATATTCAGCTAGGGGTAAACGGCCATCGGTGAGCGCTCCGGCTGCCATCATTTGTTGGACAACGGAAGGGGTATGATAGCGTTCGAGACGCTGACGAATATTTTCTTCATCTCTGAGTTTTTCTTCTAGAAGCCATCTTTGTACAGAAGAGGCGACTAAGTTGGCTAGAGCGGAGAAAAAACTGAGGTCTTCTTCTGCTTCTACACTGGTGTACTGGGAAGAAACATGGGCATCGGCATAAAGAACGCCAAAGACTTGTTCTTCTTCCCACAAGGGAACAGCCATAGCAGAACGAATACCTTTGCTGAGGATACTCATTTCTCCTTCAAAGCGTTCATCGGCTTGTGCGTCTGCGGTTTGAATGGCGACTCTTTCGACAAAGACTTTTTGACAGATGCTGTGGGAAATCCAACTGCTATCGGCAGTGAGGGTATCTTGACCTTGATGACGGGTTGCTAGGCGAACTAATTTGAGTTGTCCAATGGCTTCTAAGTCAATTAAGAGGGCTAGACGATCAATGCGTTTGAGGTCTCGAAAAACGGCTTCTTGGACTTGGAGAAAGATGGCTTCGAGGGAACCGGCGGAGTTGAGGCCTTTACTAATGTCTACGAGATCTTTGAGCCGGGCGATCGCTTTACGGTTGCTGCTGGCGGTATCTTGCTCATTATGGGGTTGCAGCCATAATCGTTGCAGATCTTTAACATTACGGAGAATTGTTGTGCCATCAGTACTCAATTCTGGCCCTTTAGAAATCTCCTCTCCAGAAGGTTGCAGAATGAGAACCACTAAAGACACAACCCCAATTTGCACCACATCCCCATGATGAATCCATTGTGCAGATGTGGCGGGTAATCCGTTTAATAATGTGCCATTGAGACTGCCCATATCTTCGATGAGCCATCCATTCCCACGGGCAATAATTTGACCATGATGACGGGAAACACCAAAAAAAGGGAGGCATAGACTACAATCGGGCGATCGCCCTAAAACAAAGGGATTATCTTCAACCAATACGGTTCCTTCCGTATTCCCCTCAACTTGTATCCGCAGTTTAAGTTGGCTCATTGTCTTTCAACCCCTTGAGCCATGGTACTTTCAACATTCACGGACAACCAACGCAATTGAGAACAATCTAACTTACCCATTTTCTGAGTCCAAGCAAAGTAGTCACTCAAGTCTGAATGGAACGCCATACGCTATAAATTATCTCTTTATCGAGTAATCCAGAACTAAATCGGATGAACCCTGACCCTAGTATTACCTGTCAACTGATTGTTGGCAGGGTATTCTCTCTATTGTAAATAATGAGCCTGAGAATCATCTGTAGCTACAGTCAATCTCAGGGCAATTGTACTGATGTTACTGATGAGTGATTGATGTGTGCCTAAACCTATTCTTTGAGTTGAGTACCCTTTCTATAGCATCTAAGCGCCGCTTTTGATCTTTTCGGACAGTACTGCGATAGGAACCAAGTCCATCGGCTTCTAGTACTCCCGTGGTGGGATTGACGAAAGAACGCACGCGGGCACATAGTATGACTTGTTTTAGGTCTTCTTCCAGTTGGTGACAGGTTTTGAGGTGTTTAATATAGTCTTTTCCAGCTAGGGGAGATTGATTGATTAAATCTACTCCAGCTAACAATTCAAAGGTGCCCAGGTGAATACCAACGGTTTGGGCTTCTTCTTCGAGTTGGATAATGGAGGGTTTAAGTCGTCGCAGTTGTTTGAAGTCTGCTTCCTCGGGGCTGTCTGCACCATGTTGATAGGCGAAGGTTCCTAGGTTATGTTTGAAGTTTCCAGGATCGGTATGGCCAAAGTAGAGATCGGTATATTCTCCGCTAGGGGTACGGGTTCCTTCAGCAACTCCAATGGCGATCGCCCCTACGGAGTTGGGAGTTGCAAACAGATGTTCTGTAGAGAGATTAACTAATTTGGCTGATACCGTAAATCCAGGCAACTGCCGCTTGCGGGCCCGATCTCCTTCAACTGTTGGTGCTATTGTGGGGGAAAATAAGCCTCCAATTAATCCTAAAGTTGCCAAAATTTGCAACCAACAGAGAATTATTAATCTCTGATGTTTAACATATTTTTTTAATACGTTTAACCTGGATAATCGGCGCATCTAAACCCTGACTTGAAGCACGACAGGGCTAATCGTCCCATAAGGGATCGCGAGAAAACATCCTCTTATTGGGTGAATTTAATTTGTTATCAGAGAAATTACAGGATTTCAATATGCCTTATTTCTCACTGCCCACTCCCCATCGCCAATAAGGTGACCTCCCAAACTAATCGGGGTTGGACATAGTTCAGAAGGGCACGGCTGGCTTTTTCTAACGGTTGTAGCGTTTGGGAAGACGGGTGATTTTGCCAATAGAACTGTTGCAGATAGCCAATCAGCCACAGTTGGGTGGGGGTATCTAAGGTTTGAGGAATGGTTTTGGCTAAGGTTAATTGTTCTCGAGGAGTGGGGGGAAGATTCTGTAGAGACTGTAAGAGTTCTGGTGGGCAAGCTTGTAACTGCTCAAAAGCGGCGATCGCTTCCCCTGGACTGCCCTGAGCTAAGGCCATCACGGTTGGGTTCCCGACAATTTCCCCATAACCGCGCGATCGCAAAACCTGCGCCAATGTCTCTGGACTCAAACGATAAAAAGGAATTCGGGTACAGCGAGAAACAATCGTGGGCAACAGAGCAGCCTCAGAAGAGGCGATCGCAATAATCGTCGCTTGGCCCGGTTCCTCCAAGGTCTTCAATAACCCATTAGCCGCCCCTTCCGCCATCAAATCTGCCCGATCGATCGCCACTAAAGACCGGGGGGACTCCAAAGGGGGACGACTGAGAAATTGACTAATTTCTCGCACTTGTTCAATCCGAATCCGTGGCAGTGCTTTCCGTTTCACCCCTTCAGCTTTTGCCTGAGTTACCGATAGTAATTGTCCTTGATGTTGATACGTGGGTTCCACCCATAACAGGTCAGGATGATTCCCCTGTTCCATGCGTTTTCTAATCCGCGCCAGTTGTTCTGGAGTATCTTCTCGACTAGCCAGATATTGGACAAAATAACGAGCGCTCAAACGCTTACCAATGCCATCAGGCCCCACAAACAAATAGGCGGGGGCAATGCGATTTTTGCCAATCGCCTGACTAAGTAACCTCACCGCTTGCGGTTGGCCAATCACTTCTTCAAATTTAAGGCTCATTGCTCGGAAATTTTCAGGGTATATCCATGAGATCCAGCCTCGAGATCTCCAACAAATACTTGGTATTCGCCTGGAGGCCATTGACCAGGAATTTCGACGGTTGAGCCATCATGGGCCGGCACACAGAGGTCAAAGTCTTGGGGGCCGTCAATTTTGAGGGTCGGGTTACCCGAACTTTGCAGGCGGAAATGAATGGAAGTATCGGCCGTGACAGTCAGTCTCACATTGGGCGCAGCCGCTAAATTCCCGCAATTGCTTGCAGTGGGGCCACCAGATGTACCCGTGAGTTCCATGGGTTGAAACCCAGGACTGATGGTTTTTTGGGTGGTTTGGGCTAGACTGCTTAGGGAAGTCAGGGTGGCGATCGCCCCGGCTAGGATAGATAGGATCGCTACAGATGGTCTATTCATAGGTTAATCCTCGAATGAAGAAAGAATGAGGGCAGCGCCCTACTCTTATCGTCTACGACTTTAGGGTTATGCGATCAGATGATTTTATCCATTTACTTGTTTCCGGTCATCGGAAATGGGTAGGGGAGTAATGGCAAAATCGGCAAATGTAATCGTATAGTTGTCCTGCTGGCGATCGCGAATAAACGTTAAGATGACTTCGGACGCTACAGCCACTGCGAGCAAGACCAAATTACGGGCTAAGGGGTAGTCACAAACATCATCATTAGCCGGTGAAGGGACGCGATAGCGATCGTTCCAAATGATTTCCGCATAGTCGGCAGCTAATCCAATATGTAAGCAAGGAATCTGGTATGTTGTGCAATAGTCTTTGACGCTTTGGCGACTGGGACTATTATCAAATGTATCAATCACCAAAGAGGACCCTTTGAGCAATTTATGAACGGTGTCGTCGGTTAAGCATTGATTCATTCCTTGTAAACTTATCCCTAACGCCCGATAGAGAGTATTGGTGAGTATTTTAACTTTATAAGCACCCACATCCGATTGATAATAGGGTTGGGTTGAGAGATTACGCTCCTCAATGCGATCGTCATCAATCACCTTAATCTGAGTCAGTCCAGTTCTGGCCAAATTTTCCGTCAGATTTCCCCCCAAGGCACCGGCACCGCAAATGGCGATCGGAAAACTCTTGAGCTTGGCCATAATAGCGGCTGTGCGGTGCAATTCTTCATGAAAAAACATAGACATAGTGATGCCTGCCAGACCTGCGATCGGTAATCTCCATTGTATAATGTTGGAGATCAAGCCTTCTCCCGTAAGAGAAGGACTTCTCCCATTCTCCGCGTCTGGGTGTTTGGAGTGTTTTCCGCACTAAATTTGAACATCATTCCCTTGAGAGCTGGTTACCTTGGGGCGATCGCCGATCCCCCTCCTTTATGAATGTGACTGATATTCTTTGGGTTCTCGTCTGTTCGGGGCTAGTCTTTCTCATGCAACCCGGATTCATGTGTTTAGAATCTGGCCTGACTCGTTCCAAAAACAGCATTAACGTTGCTGTTAAAAATATAGCCGATTTTGGCATCTCTGTTACCCTATTTTGGGCGATCGGATATGCCCTCATGTTTGGGGAAAATCCCAGTGGATGGCTGGGCATCAGTAATTTTTTTATTAATATTAGTACCCCCTCAGTCGCCACTTTTTTCCTCTTCCAAACCATGTTTTGCAGCACCTCTACCACCATCGTTTCTGGTGCAGTCGCAGAACGGATGAAATTTATTTCCTATCTCGTGGTTGCAGGTCTCGTTTCTGGCCTCATTTATCCCATCTTCGGTTGTTGGGCTTGGAATGGTCTGAACTTAGAAAATACCTCCGGTTGGCTACAGAATCTGGGGTTTGTCGATTTTGCTGGCTCAACAGTTGTTCATAGTATTGGGGCGTGGGTTTCTTTAGCTACACTATCCGTGGTTGGGCCCCGTTCCGGACGATTTCGATATTCGGGACACCCCCGTAAAATCCACGGATCTAATATGCAACTTGCTGTCCTAGGAACTCTACTGTTATGGTTTGGATGGTTAGGCTTTAATGGGGGCAGTACGTTAAGCCTCAATGACCAAGTCCCTGGAATTATGGTCAATACTATGATGGCCGGATCGTCAGGAATGCTAACCGGTGCAGCCATTAGTTGGTATCGGCGCAAAATTCCCCAGGTTGAAGCCTTAATGAATGGCTCTTTGGCTGGCTTAGTTGCCGTAACCGCTTCTTGTCATGCCGTCACAACATTAGAAGCTGTCATGATTGGCATCATAGGAGCGGGAATTATGATGATTGTCGCTCAACTTTTGGAAGATTTTAAAATAGATGATGCCGTTGATGCCATTGCAGTCCATGGAGGATCTGGTATTTGGGGAACCTTAGCCGTTGCCTGGTTTGGCGATCCCCAGATTCTGGGAACGGGGTTAACGGTTCGAGAACAATTCGGGGTACAACTGTTAGGAATTATCGTTGCTGGAGTGTGGGCTTTTTCTCTAACCTATGGGATTTTATGGAGCCTAAACCAGTTGATTGCTTTACGGGTTTCTTTAGCGGAAGAAAAAATTGGTTTGAATATTTCTGAGCATCAGGCACAGACAGAAATCCACGATCTCTTTCAAGTGATGCAAGAGCAGGCTAATACTCAGGATTTAGCTCTGCGCGTACCGGTAGAACCCTTTACAGAAGTGGGACAAATTGCCCATCGTTACAATCAAGTGATGGCGGCTCTAGAGGAAGCAGTGAGTAAAACTCAGGCGGTGTTTAATACGGCCAGTGATGGAATTTTAACGTTTACTCTAGATAATTTAGAAATTAGCAAAGCGAATCCCAGTGCAGAAAAGATTTTTGGTTATCCTCTTGCGGAATTAATGGGATTATCTATTGAGCGGTTGATTTCGATTCCAAGCGATCCCCTAGCTGACCGATTAACCGTGATTCGAGAACTGATCAAACCGGGAAGGCATGAAGCGATCGGATTGCGATCGAATGGGGAAGAATTTCCGATAGAAGCAACCTTAACAAAGGCTAATTTAGGCGAGCATCGCACGTTTTATGTGGGGACATTTAGAGATATTACTCGACGGAAGAAAACCCAAGCCGATCTCGCTAAAGCTAATGCGGAAATTTTGGAACTCAATCAGCAGCTTAAAGAGGAGAATTTACGCATGAGTTCTGAGTTGGACGTGACTCGGAAGTTGCAAAAAATCTTGTTGCCAACAGCAGAAGAATTGACCGCTATTCCGGAGTTGACCTTTGCTGTATTTATGGAGCCAGCTTTTGAGGTAGGTGGGGATTATTATGATGTTTTGCTTCACGATTTAGGGATAAAAATTGCTATTGGTGATGTGACGGGTCATGGGTTGGAAAGTGGAGTCTTGTCGATTATGGTGCAAACGGCAGTCCGGACGTTGTTGGAAGCAGAGGAAACCGATCCGGAGCGCTTTTTGGATATTCTGAATCGCACGATTTATCATAATGTACAACGAATGAAATCGGAAAAAAGTTTAACGTTAAGTATTTTGGATTATACTCAGGGACAGCTCAGGTTGAGTGGTCAACATGAGGAGTTGTTAATTGTGCGTGCAGATGGAAGGATAGAGCGCATTGATACACTTGATTTGGGAATTCCGTTGGGATTACAAGAGGATGTCTCTGAGTTTTTTGACTCAATTGTGGTAGATCTAAATCCAGGGGATGGCGGTGTTTTGTATACAGATGGAATTACGGAAGCGGAAAATAGTGATGGTAAACGTTATGGTTTAGATCGGTTTTGCGATCGCATCACTCAGGTGTGGCATTATTCAACGGAAGAGATTCGCGATCGCCTGATTGCGGATGTTCGCTCTTATATGGGTTCCCACACCATGTATGATGATATTACATTGGTGGTCTTTAAGCGCAAAGAGTTATAGTTATTTTAATTAAGGATGGGACACAACGGTAAGAGCAAATGGCGTTTACTCCTACAGTCGTTCTAGTTGTAAACCGATCATGATTGTCCCACTCTTAATTAATAGCAAAGAAGGAGTGGGTTAGCATAGCTAAATTGTGGTTTTAGGGAACCGGGAACAGAAAATCTATTAACTTTCCCTTCCCTGACTATAGTGCTACACTATTAAAAGTCAAAATTTTCAGGACTGTTTGTTTCGTACATTTAGCAAATAAATCCGGATCGTTGCAGGGTTCGATCACCAATTGTCCCATTGTACCATCTATCATCGCTATCAGTAATTGAGCGGTAATCTCAGGGACTAACGTCGTATCAATTTGCCCTCTAACTTGTCCTTGGCAGATGGCTGTCTCAATTGCTCTCAACGCCTCCGCTTGTATTGCTTGAAGGAGGTTGGCGATCTCTTGGTTGCGTCCGGCTTCTGCTAGAATTTCTAACCAAAGCTGACAGTCATGGCGATGGGTATTGATCGTGCCAATTCCGGCGATCAAGTCTGCTAAAGCAATGGCTTTGTCCTCTGCGCGGGCTAACTCTCCCAGCAAGGTTGCGGTTATGGCTTGCTCTTCTTCCACAATCGCTTCAATAATGGACTCTTTTGACGGAAAGTATCGGTATAGCGCTCCAGGACTCATGCCAACTGCCTTGCAGATTTTGGCCATGCCTGTTCCGTGAAAGCCTGACTCTAAAAAGCATTGGGCGGCAACTTCCAGGATGCGATCGCACTTTTCTTTAAATTTTTTTTCATCTCGGGTTCTTGGCATGGTTCACTAGGAAGCTTTTCGTAGGTTGGATAGATCGATTCGCTTGAGCGCACAGTACCCTTATTGTGGCTCTATTATCTTACTTTATAAAGCGAATGAACATTCTTTCTTTTTATCTTGACAGCCTCACTTTCCGGTTGTTATTGTAAGAATGAACATTCACTCTATAAAAATGCGTGCCTCTCCTCTGTCAAGACCCCTACGCTACCTGACCCTCGGCCTGCTCGTCGCCATGCTCGGCAGCATTGCTGGTTGCAAGTTTGAATGGCCCGTCACCGATTCGGAACCTGAAGTGATACAAGCTCCAGTCAAACCCTCGCGACTGGTTGTTTTGGGTCGTCTGGAACCCGCTTCGACTGCGATCGCCCTATCAGCCCCGTTAGCCTTGGAACACGATCGGGTCGCGGAACTGCACGTCCGAGCTGGGGATACAGTCGCTGCGGGTCAGATCGTTGCTGTACTCGATTCCCACACCCGTCTCCAACACCAGGTGGCTCGCGCTCGCAAGCAGGTCAAGTTAGCCCAACAGCAGCTCGCGCGGGTACAAGCAGGAAACCAGAAAAGTGAAATCGCTGCTCAAAAGGCTGTTGTCGTCCAACTCCAGGCCAAGCTGACAGGAGAGATGACCACCCAAGCCGCCACCCTCGAGCGGTTGCAGGCTCAACTTGACAATGCTCGGACAGAATTTGAACGGTTTGAGTTATATATAGATGGGGCTGTTTCCGCCTCGGCACGAGACACTAAAGCCTTGACTCTCAACTCGGCACAAGCAATGGTTTTGGAAGCTGAGGCTGCCCAGGTTCGCGATCGCCAAACCCTACAGGCGCAAATTAAAACAGCTCAGGCGACTCTCGAGCAGCTCCAAGAGGTACGTCCTGAAGATGTGGCTGTGGCTCAAGCTGAAGTCGATGCAGCAGTCGAAGCCCTAGCTCTAGCTGAGACAGACTTAGAACAAGCACGAGTGCGCGCGCCCTTCGCAGGTCAGGTACTTGAAGTTCATGTATATCCAGGCGAACGTGCAGACGGGGCAGGCATTGTTGAACTTGGCCAAACGGAAGAAATGGTGATTGTTGCTGAAGTTGATGAAACGGACATTCGCCAAGTGCAGTTGGGACAAATGGCCACAGGTGTGGCGGCTGCATTGGAAGACCCAATCCAGGGCATGGTTACCCACATTGGTCGTGCCGTCCGCAAACAATCGGTATTTAGCGATCAACCGGGGAGCAATTTAGATAGCCGCGTGATTGAAGTGCGCATTGCCCTCGATTCAGAGGCCAGCCAACGGGTTTCTGGTCTGACCAATCTCCAAGTCGAAACTGCCATCCAACTTAACTAATTGCGTCGCCTACCTAACCATGTTGCTAAAATACTTCCGCAAAACCCCCCTTGCTTGGCATCAGCTCGTTAAGCAAAAAGCTCGCCTACTTGTCGCCCTTGCCGGGATTGCCTTTGCCGACGTTCTCATGTTTATACAAATGGGCTTGTTAGATTCCCTGTATGACAGTGCGACAAAGCCACACCAGGAGATGGATGCCGATTTAGTGTTACTCGATCCCCGAGCAAAAACCTTAATCAATCTGCCTAGTTTCCCCCGCAAGCGACTCTATCAAGCTCTCGGATACGATGGCGTAGCCTCGGCCATGCCACTCTCTATCGGCATGGCCTCCTGGCGCAATCCGGAAACCCATATCAATCACGACATTCTACTGTGGGGTATCGACCCCGAGCGATCGCCCTTTACCAACATCCAGGATGCGGAACGGGTGCAATCCTTAAAGCTTCTTAACCGAGTCCTCTTCGATCGTACCTCGTCGAGTAAATTCGGACCGATTGCCCAACGCTTCCAAGAGCAAGGAACCGCGATCGCAGAAGTTAGCGACCAACGAATCAAAGTCACGGGCTTATTTGCAATGGGGGTTTCTTTTGGTGCTGAAGCGAATGCGATCGCCAGTTTCTCTACCTTCCTTACCTTATTGCCCAACCGCCAGGCGAATCGCGTTAATATCGGCTTGCTCACCCTTGAGCCGGGTGCAGATCTAGAACGAGTTCAGGGACAATTACAAGCGGGCTTACCCCCCGATGTTAAAGTCGTCACCAAAGCTGAATTTATCGAGCTAGAAAAAGTTTATTGGAGTGAAGGAGGTACGGGCTTTATTTTTAATCTTGGTGCAGTGGTTGGCTTCATTGTCGGGACGGTAATTGTTTATCAAATACTCTACACTGATGTCTCCGACCATTTGCCGGAATACGCCACGTTGAAAGCCATGGGTTACAGCGATTCCTACCTCGATGGTGTTCTTGTTCAAGAAATCCTTGTCCTGGCCGTGTTCGGATTTATTCCTGGTTTCTTCTTTTCTGTAGGGCTTTATCAGCTCACTGCCAATGTGACGGCTTTGCCGGTTGTGATGAAAACCGGGCGTGCCATTATCGTGCTGATGTTAACGCTGGTCATGTGTGCCGGTTCGGGCCTCATCGCTCTGCGAAAACTGCGCTCTGCCGATCCCGCTGATATTTTTGGCTAGTATCTCCGTCTACAGCTTAGTAATATGAATTTTTAACTGTCTCAATGAATACAACAACGTTTGTCCCTGAATCGACATCCGCGATCGCCATTAATCATCTTAATCACCATTTCGGTACTGGTGCGCTTAAAAAGCAAGTTCTCCATGACATTAGCCTGGAGATTCAATCTGGGGAGATTGTGATTATGACTGGCCCCTCTGGTTCAGGCAAAACAACCTTGTTGACCCTCATGGGGGGATTGCGATCGGCACAGAATGGTAGCCTGAGAATATTGGGTAATGAATTTCAAGGCGCTAGGAAAGAACAGTTGAACGAATTGCGTAAGCAAATTGGCTATATTTTCCAAGCTCATAATCTGATGAGTTTCCTCACGGCTAAACAAAACGTTCGTATGTCCCTCGAATTGCACGAGGATATATCGCCAACCAAACTAGATAAAAAAGCTGCTGCTATGCTCGATCGCGTTGGCCTTGGAGATCGCATTAATTACTATCCCGAAAACCTATCGGGCGGCCAAAGACAGCGAGTGGCGATCGCCCGCGCCCTCGTCAGTAATCCCAAAATTCTCCTAGCCGACGAACCAACGGCTGCCCTTGATAAGAAATCCGGTCGTGATGTAGTCGAACTCATGCAAAAGCTGGCGATCGAGCAGAAGTGTACGATTTTACTCGTTACCCACGACAATCGGATTCTCGACATTGCCAACCGTATTATTTACATGGAAGACGGCTATCTCACCCACCTCCCCGAAGATCCTGGGACAGATCGCGATCGATAGTTCTGACCAATAGGCTCTAAGCGCTACATTGGAGTAATTGCCGAGACTCTTGAGACTCAATAGTCCCTCGATCTAATCTCTGAATGGGTTCCCACTGACAAATTTGTTGGAAAATAGTTTGATATCCTAACACATTGGGATGCAATCCGTCGGGGCCGAGGCGCTCCTGTTGCCAATTGAGGGAATGTTGCGTCCAGAGATCGAACAAATCTAAATAGGGAATTTGGCGCTGTTTGCAAGCTTGGCGCGTAGCCTCCTTGTAGCGATATTGTTGTTCGTGGTTATAGTACAAACAGTCTAAAAAGGGCATTTTGGATTCATCAACCGGAATCATGCCCACGTAGAGGACGGGACAGAGTTCTTTGGATTGATCCAATAAGTAACTTAATTCTGCTTGAAACTTATTAAAATCTGTATAGTTGCGTCCGTGGGGACGAGACACACAAGCGGAATCATTCAATCCTACGGATAAGATTAACAGATCGGGAAGTCGATTACGCAACTCTCCCCGACGACAAAACTCGCATTCTAACCGTTGGACGACTTGTGGGGTGCGATCGCCTCTGACTCCCAAATTATAAACCACATGGCCCGCAGTCTCTGGAGCCATCCACGAGCGGCGCAGGCGTTCTACCCAACCCCCACCTTCGAGATCTCCAAACCCGTACACCAGACTATCTCCAAAGGCAATAATTTTGAGAGCAGAACCCTTAGAATTGTTCTGAGTTGAACCCGGGGAAACTGATGCAGTAGGACAATAGTGCATAGAGAGAATACTCAAACTAAGGTGTACAGCCGTATGGCAGTGAATGAGTTGGTTAGGATAGTAGGATATTATTTGAGGCAAAAGGCAATAGAAAATGCCTTAACTATCCTTCCACTGCTATATCATTATGAGTAACTCACCGGCTGACCGGTGTGTGGGCCTCAATATAGTTGTACACCGTAACAGAAAATTAACAAAGTCGCCCAAGGCGATCGCTTCAATGATTCAATTCAATTAATTATTAATAATTAAGTGTATATGACTATCACCTATTGCCTACAACTCTCGCAAGGGGCTATTGGGGTCGGTTGACCCCACCCCAATAATTGCCCTTACCATTTGAGTAAGTTAAACTGCTCCATATCCACGGTATTGCGGTTACGGTAAATCGATAGGACGATCGCCAAGCCTACGGCTGCTTCGGCTGCGGCTACGGTAATCACAAATACCGTAAACACTTGGCCGCGAATGCCTTGGGGATCTAAGAAATTAGAAAAGGCCATCAAATTTAAGTTAACCGCATTGAGCAATAACTCAATCGACATTAACACTCGTACCGCATTTCGGCTAGTAATCAAGCCATAAATACCGATACAAAATAGGGCGGCTGCAATGAGCAAAAAATATTCGAGTTGTAAAACCATTATGTTTCCACTTCTCCCAATCAATGAACTAGCTCTGTTCCCCTTTAAGATTCCGTTTCTTTACTGGACGAGACCAATTCTCTTGGTCGTTCCGGCAATTGTAAAATATCAGAAATCCCTCTACCCTGGGGAGGTTGGTCAGGAATTTCTTCCCGACGGGCGAGAATAATTGCCCCCACTAAAGCCATTAATAGGAGGACAGAAGCCAACTCAAATGGCAGGAGAAAATCACTAAAGAAATGCAAACCGATCAGCACTGTTGCACTATCTCCGGCGATCGCCTCTGTGGAGAGTTGCCAGGGCGTTTGCAGAACCATCATACTCAATAGGGCAAACAACCCCCCACAAACGGCAGCCGTTGCACCCTTGCGAATCCACCCCCGAACCAGGGGTTGATAGTCTTCCTGTTTATTCACTAACATAATGGCAAACAGGATGAGGACATTAATTGCGCCCACATAGATCAAGGTTTGAGCGGCTGCCACAAACCCCGCATTTAGTAACAGATACAGCCCAGCCATACTGATCAACACTCCCGCCAATAAAAAGGCAGAGTGGACAATATTCTTCAGTAAGACTACGCCAAGAGCTGCGGCGATCGCCATAATCGCCAACAGCCCAAATGAGACCAATTGAACCCCTTCAGCTAAATTCACGTTCTTTAATCCTTGTTTGGTGTTTCCGATTTTTCCAGAATTTCCTCTGGTCGCAGTCCAGCCCGTCGCTCTGTATGGGATACGGTATGAGGGTCAATGACTCCCTTGGGCAGATAAGCAAATTCACGCATCGGTTGAACCATGGGGTCATTAGTGACTTTATACGGAATGCGCCCTAGGGCTACATTATCATAGTTCAACTCGTGGCGATCGTAGGCTGCCAACTCATACTCTTCCGTCGCAGACAAACAATTCGTCGGACAATATTCAATGCAATTGGCGCAGAAAATACAAACTCCAAAATCGATACTATAGTGCTTGAGTTGTTTTTTCTTCGATTCTTTATTCATCTCCCAATCGACCACTGGAAGATTAATCGGACAAACCCGCACGCAAACTTCACAGGAAATACACTTATCAAACTCAAAATGAATCCGTCCCCGATACCGTTCCGAAGGAATCAGTTTTTCATAGGGATATTGCACGGTAATGGGACGACGTTGCATATGGTCAAATGTCACCGAGAGGCCTTGACCAATATATTTCGCTGCTTCTACCGTCCCTTTCGCGTAATCACCGACTTGTTTTAAGAACTTCAACATGATGGATTAACCACTCGTAACGACACAAAACAGGTCACTCTCAACTATCCGCCAAAGGCAAAGGGAAAGACTAACTTTAAGGCTGCTGTCAATAGAAGATTAACCAAAGAAACTGGCAGGAGGAATTTCCATCCTAAATCTAACAGTTGGTCAATCCGCACGCGGGGTAAAGTCCACCGACACAGAACAGCAATGAAGACCAGTAAATAGGTTTTGAAGATCACCATCGCGATCCCTAAACTGGCCATCAGCACTTGTAACCAGCCAGTCGTTTCCGGTATCCCCAACCACTGGGCCACTTGATCGACGGGAATAATAAATTCCCATCCTCCTAAGTATAGGACAGCCACCAGAAGGCCAGAAAGTACTAAGTTTACATAGGAACCGAGGTAAAACAGGGCAAATTTCATGCCTGCGTATTCGGTTTGATATCCAGCCACTAATTCTTCTTCTGCTTCCGGTAAATCGAAGGGCAGGCGTTCGCATTCAGCTAAAGCAGCGATCCAAAAAATGATAAATCCTACCGGTTGCCGCCAGACATTCCAGCCGAGAATTCCATATCCGGATTGTTGCTCCACAATATCAACGGTACTGAGGCTATTGGACATCATAACGATCGCCAGTACACAAAAGGCTAAGGGAATCTCATAGCTAATCGATTGTGCGGCTGCCCGCAGGCCTCCCAACAGGGAATACTTGTTATTGGAGGCATACCCTGACATCAACAAGCCAATGGGGGCAACACTGGAAAGGGCAATCCACAAAAATATTCCAATTCCCAAATTGGAGATCATTAAGTTTTCTCCAAAGGGCACAATTAGAAAGGACAAAAAGACCGGGATCACGACCAGAGCCGGCCCGAGGGTAAACAAAATTGGATCGGCTTTATCGGGAATAATATCCTGTTTCAACAGCAGTTTCAGACCATCAGCAACCGGGACTAAGACCCCAAACGGACCCATATATTCGGGCCCAATACGCTGTTGTACGGCAGCCGATACTTTTCTTTCTAACCAGGTGGTGACCAATACGCCTACCGTTGCACCCACCAGAACCACTAACATCGGTAGGGGAACCCACAGGGCTTTTGCCGCTCCCTGGGGGAGACCGAAGTTAGTCAGTAATTCGATAAAACTTCTTTGTAAGTCAATTCCTAAATTCATCTTTCCTCGCGATTCCAGTGAAAGGAAGGATTACTTCCTTTATGGATTTTAGAGTTTATTGAGGTTTTTTTGGGTCTGATCTGCTAATTAGACCCATAAACATGCTTCCTATTTGACCATAAATAGTCCCATGGGGGAATGGGATGGGGCGATCCGCCTCTTCAACTGTGATTTGCCTTTAAGCTAAAAATAGGAAATTAAAGGAGACACATTCGATGAGTACAGAGCGCTGGACCGATGAAAGATTAGACCGTTTAGCCGATCTGCTCGAAAGCAATAGTCGTGTGATGGAAGCTTTAACCCAGGCCTCAGGAGAAGCTAGGGAAGAGCGGCAACAGTTATTTGAAACAGTCCAGAGCCACGATCGCATTCTTGAAAGTAACGCGAGGGCCGCCGAGAGGCAAGAGCGCCTGATTGAAAGTAATAGTCATATGATGGAAACTTTAACCCAGGCCTCAGGAGAAGCTAGGGAAGAGCGGCAACAGTTATTTGAAACAGTCCAGAGCCACGATCGCATTCTTGAAAGTAACGCGAGGGCCGCCGAGAGGCAAGAGCGCCTGATTGAAAGTAATGCTCGTGTGATTCAAGCTTTAGCCAATGCTGTAGCAGAAGCAGGAGAGGAGCGGCGACAGTTATTTCAGAGAATGGATCAACGACAAGAAGAGATTCGGAGACTTCAAGAAGAGACTCGCGGACTGCAAACGGAGAATCGCCGTATCCTGGACATCTTGCTCAATCAACAGGAGCGGGAAGATGATGCTACAGATGACTGAAAATCGCACCTAACTGATTACAAACTCAAGTCACCTAGAGCATCTTGAATTGCTTGTTTTTGCTCCGCATCGTATCCCCAGCGCTCCAGAAAACTTTGATATTCTCCTGTTCCAGTTTGGGCACTTTCACAGAGCTGTTTGGCTCTGGTTTTAACTTCGGGAAGTTGGAGTTGAGCGATCAGATGGGTAGTACGTTCTTTGACTTTTTGGGAATTGCCTGCCATCTCCAAGTTTTGATTGCGCGTATGGGTAATCGCCATGGCAGTAGACATCGCTACATTTTTGACCAGCAATTCACTGACAATTTCTGGAGAGGTCTGTAATCCTTCAATTACGCCAGAAGTGGGGCGATCGCTCACCGATCGTTTGTCGGTTAGATAGGTGACAAAAAATCCCCTGGCTCCGTTTTCCGTCTTCACTAACTCATTGACGGTGGTTTGAATGACATCTTCGCTTAATTCTTCCTTTTCCAGGAGGTCAAGAAACGTTTGAGTGAGGGCGATCGCCTGTTCAAAGCTGACATTTTCTGGCACAGTTAAGGAGGGATAAGACATAATCTCAAGTTTAATCGCGATCGTTGACCTTTCGGTATCGGAAATTCTAAATATTGTTATTTTACTCTGCCGTTTGTCACTTGCCTGTTATCTTTTCGCATTTACTCCCCAATTATGGCCATTGAGTCTTCCTACCCATCCTCTCCCGATCCCAAAAAACGGCGAATGCGTGCAGGTCGCAAAAACTACCAAGCCCAACGCCAAGAACCGGAGATTGATGAATCCCTATTACAACCTGAAGCAAACGTGGAGGAAACGGACAAACAGGAAGAAAAGTTACGTCCCCACCGATTAGCTGATTATGTGGGACAAAAAGATCTTAAAAGTGTATTGGAAATTGCGATTCAAGCGGCGAAAGCGAGAAAGGAACCGCTAGATCATTTATTACTCTATGGTCCGCCGGGATTGGGCAAAACTACGATGTCCTTAATTTTAGCAGCCGAGATGGGCGTAACCTGCAAAATTAGTGCCGCCCCAGCTTTAGAGCGTCCCCGCGATATTGTCGGCTTATTGGTGAGTTTGCAAGCTGGAGATATCCTGTTTTTGGATGAAATTCATCGTCTTTCCAGGGTAGCGGAAGAATTACTATATCCAGCGATGGAAGATTTTCGCTTAGATGTTACTGTCGGTAAAGGGAAAACGGCGAAAACGCGCAGCATTCCGCTGAAACCGTTTACTCTGGTGGGGGCAACCACGCGAGTGGGGGCGTTAACTTCCCCCTTGCGCGATCGCTTCGGATTACTGCAAAGATTGCGCTTTTATGAATTAGACGAATTAAGTTTAATTGTAGAACGGGCGGCTAAAGTTTTAAGCACAGAAATCACGGCCGAAGGAGCGACGGAAATCGCCCGGCGATCGCGCGGCACTCCGCGTATCGCCAACCGGCTTTTACGCCGAGTCCGGGACTATGCCCAAGTCAAACAACTGGGTACAATTTCTGAAGAAATAGCGGCTGAAGCCATGGAACTCTATGATGTCGATCCTTGCGGTTTAGATTGGACAGATCGACTGATTTTAAGTGCCATGATTGAGAATTTTAGCGGGGGTCCCGTAGGTTTGGAAACCCTAGCGGCTGCTACAGGAGAAGATGCCCAAACCATTGAGGAAGTGTATGAACCTTATCTACTGCAAATTGGTTTTTTACAGCGCACTTCTCGCGGTAGAATTGCCTTACCTGCGGCTTGGAAGCACTTGGGATATGCTCATCCTGATGAACCGTATTAAGTCATTTTGCTCTGGGAGTGGCAGCCGGGAATCGGAAATCAGTTGTATGGTAAGGTTAGTTTTGGTTAAGCGATCGTCGACAAGAGGTACTCTAAGTTGAAGAAAGGCTTTTTGAGTTGCTCTATGATCGTCTCAATGATACTTCAGTCATCGACAGGACAAAAAAGTTCTTCTAGACTCAGCATGGAGCAATGGAGGGGTTTCTGGTTCGCATTGTTAGCCTACTCCCTTTGTTCCTCCCGAGCGATCGCTGACGATCTCCACCTAGGGAATAGCCAGTGAGTCGTGGGTGCTAGTCCATGGAACAAGAGAGTTGATTTTCCATCCAGGCGATCGCTAAGTTTTCATCAACCGGTTTAGAAAAGAAATAGCCTTGAAAATACTGACAGCCTAATTCTTTGAGTTGTTCAAAATCTTCTGCCGTCTCCACTCCTTCAGCAATGACATCTAAACCCACATCGGAGGCAATGAGTAAGATCGCTTTAATTAAATTCCACTGTTTCTCTTGAAGAAAAAATCGGTCTATTTTTAGACCATTTACTGCTAAATTTTTGAGGCGACTTAAAGAAGAATAACCGGTACCAAAATCATCAATATCAAACTCAAATCCAAAATCCCTCAATTCTTGAATAGTATTGGTCGCTACCTCCAGATTTTCCATTAACATGGTTTCTGTTATTTCTAAACGAATTTCATAGGGACTAATTTGTAACTCTTGAATTAAGGATTTTAACTGTTCTGAAAACTGGGGATGAAGCAACTGGAGGGGTGACAAATTCAAATTCATGAGTAATGAATAATCTGAGGGCAGTCTATTCTTCCATCTCTTAAGCTGACTGCAAGATTGACGAATCACCCACTGGCCGATTTCATGAATCAAACCCGTTTGTTCAGCCACTGGAATAAACGTACCTGGTGAAATTAATCCTTTTGCCCCATGATGCCAACGAATTAAGGCCTCAAAGGCCATTACTTTTCTAGGAGATAAAGAGACAATTGGCTGATAAACAAGGCTTAACTCTTGTTTATCAATCGCTTGCTTGAGATCGAGTTCTAATTGAATTTTTTCTAGATCTTCTTTCTTAAACAAGGTTAGTGGAAGCGTGGGTTGCTGTTCAATGGTTTGAGCCAAGCGCTCCAAGCGACCAATATTTTTAATGGCCATGGCCAACATATACTTGCCTTCTGCTGATTCTGGGGTAACATGGCCACTTTGCATCAGCCGAACTACACCTCGAATGGAGGTTAGGGGAGTGCGAAGTTCGTGACTCAGGAGCATAATTGCTTCGTCCATCGAGAGTTCAGGGTGGAAATCCGGGGGAGTGGATTTAAGATGTTCTTTATCCATAATCGCGATCGCCCCAATGAGTTAGTCGTTTAGTCATGATCACCTTTACTTTAGAGAGGAAATATGAAATTCTTGTGAAAGGGTCAGCAATCCCTCGAGCCTTGCAAAGCTGCAAATTGCAATCCATTTTACTTAAATCATACTCAGTGATTAACTCACTAATCTGAATCATTCCTCTGTTTGGAAATCTAGAGCCGCCTCAATTTGATTCGGTAATTCCAGCGGATCAAAAGGCTTGATCAATACTCCAACTCCTCCGGATGCAGCGGCTTCACGACGAGTCATTTGAACTTGAGCCGTCAACCAAATCACAGGAATATGCTTAGTTTTGGGATTCGCTTTTAAGAGCTTTAGAGTTTCTTTACCGTCAATCTCAGGCATCATCACATCCAAGAGAATTACATCGGGTTGGTGTTGTTGCGCCAACTCTACCCCTTCATATCCAGATGCTGTACCCGTTACCTGCCAACCTCTCAACTTTTCTAGACTAATCCGAGCAATTTCTCGAATGTCCATTTCATCATCGATCATTAATATGTGTTTGCTTGCCATTTGAGGAAGGACGCTCCAATCGGAGTTAGGATATATAGATTTAATTAAATTTAATAACTAATTCTCACCCTACACTGTAAGTGTTGACATCCACCCCTGCCTAAAGGCGAGGGGATTCCTAAACCTCACGATTTAGGTTTCTGTTTCATCGCAGTTGCCTTCACAGATTTACTCTGTTTCCGCTTCGCGGACATGAACGGGTCTTACACTCGCTCCGCAGACTGACACGGCAAGCCCTGCCGCCTTATGTGTTGACATCTCAAAGAAGAAATCTTGATGTACTTTGTTGATTCAAGGGTTG
>DDLS01000129.1 GCA_002340255.1 Cyanobacteria bacterium UBA2566 | reverse complement strand
CCCATCGAGCCGAATAAAATGATAAAGCTAATTCCATATTATCTAAACTCGTCAGGATAAACCAGGCTTCTTTTGAACCCTTACCTCTATACTTTCTTTTCCAATAAGCCGCCAGATTAAACCTCCCTATCTGATGTGATTTTCCCTCAAGGGGTGACAAGGCAGCTCAAAGGTGGCTATAACGACCTTTTTCGATGGTATTTTGCTGAAAACATCAACTCAAAGGTCGCGATCGCATAACCATAACATTAGGTTAGAGGGTTATTTGCCCAAAAAGTAGCTGATTTTTTTTCGCCATCTTAAAGGCTCAAAGCCAAGCATAGCCTTAGATTCAAGCCTGTTGTCACCCCCTGAGGCTCCCAACTCCTCATCTGATTGTTGCCGAATCAGCTCGTCAGTCATTGCAATGCAACCAACCAAATCGGCGATCGCCACAGCCATCCCCAACGGAACCTCATCCCGGCTCAAGCCGAAAAACTCCAACTGAACATTAGAAGGCCGTTTCTTGGCCGCACAAATCAGCAGCTCCCCACTATGTCCAGTTCTCCAACTTCTGGTTAAAACCGCTTCCGCCCCTGGGTAATTAGCGTCGCCCAAGGCTGGTGTAGTGAGATAGCCCTAATCCCAATCATTAATTCCCCAGAATTCCCAGAAACTTCTCTGCCGCTTGCCCCGGTCGAAACAATTTTTTGCGTTGGGTCTTCGTCTTCACCAGTTCTTCGAGCTTGATTATTTTCCTGGTTTGTTCAAGTCCACCTTCATAGCATCCAAGCCAATCCTCAACGATCGCCTCCAGCAGCTCCTGAGCCTTAGACTCATCCCCAGAGGCGATCGCCCCAACCAACCCGGACAGCCACGCCCTCTTCTCTGCGGGCAGGTCTTGGTAAATCCAGCATTTACTTGGTTCAAGTTTCATCGTCGTAACCTCCTTTTTTTTTAAGCTCCAAGTACTACAAGTTGAATTGAGTGCTGTAGGCTCTATGTGGTAGAGGCGCACTGGCCGTCTTCTGCGTCCATTTCCAACCAGTAACAATTCCTGCAAATATTGTTCCAAATGTTATCCTCATCAAACATTGTTAATCTCGTTCTCCATTGCTTTGCGAATTCGACAGTTGCGCAGCCCGATCGCCGTTAGTTACGATCGGTCCCTTTTCATGGCAATCGGTTTTAACACCTCTCATCTCAAAAGCGCTGACTGCATTTAGCTGATACTCCTCCATGCAAACAGTGGGATTTTCAACATAACCATCACATAAGGAAGCTCCCTCGGAGAGAGAGTTTCAGTCATTAGAGAGTTTTCTCCCGCCTGAGAATAGAAATAAGGATCGCTCTCAGTTCAATACATCACCTCCGATCGCCATTAGTTGTTTGGGAGTTCCTCTAGATCGATTTCTCCCGCCAGGAAATCCAGCAAAGTGTTTCCATCTATACGACATACTTCACAAATTGCCGCTAGTTGTTCAGCCGTGTACTTGGGAACAGTTCTCTCGTTTATCCAACGCCGATAAGTCCCCTCATTAAACCCAACGGCCTTCATGAAATCCTTTTGGTTCATTGCGCTCTTGTGATGCCATCCCATCAAGTCGATCAAGTCATCAATGAATTAGGTGAATATGAGATTCCAGAGTTCCGGTCTAAACAGTGGGAACTGGAGACGGAGGGAAACAGCGTGGCTGATTTCTTAGATACCCAATTAATACCCATTGCTGGATGCAAGACAAGAACTAAAGACATTTATGACGAGTACAAAACCTTCTGTATGGAGACTGGACAGAAAGCTGTCGCCATGAACAAGTTCAGCTCTCGTCTACTGACGGTTTGCAGTTTCGTAGGCTGGGAAGCAGAGAGAGGGTTAAACCGCAACGGTTCTTACATGGTTGGAGTAGACCTGAGAGAGGAAGTCAGAGACAGGAACGTCCCCACTCCCAGTGAAGTGTTCAAACAAGCAGAGAAGGTAGATAGCGACCATCAACCTTCACAACCTTCACAGCCAGACGGGGCAAGAGATTCAGCTTTCACGCTTACCTTCACACAACCTTCACAGCCTTCACAGCCTTCCCCGACGGAAAATGACTCTGGAATTGCTACTCCATCCCCAGAGCGTGAAGGTTGTGTTAAAGCTGATGTGAAGGTTGATGTGAAAGCTGGAACCCAGTCAGGGCAAGGGCGTGAAAGCTGTGAAGGTTCTTTACCCAACTTCCGCACAGGAGACGAACGAACACAAACCTCTCTGCCTAAGAAGGGCGATCGCGTCTACGTCCCCTTAGACGGACAGTGGGAATTAGTAGATGTTAAGCAGGTTCACAAGAAGACTTTCTCAGCCTTTCGCATCACCCAATACGATCGCGAAACCTTGGAAATCCCCATTGTCCATGGACTCAAAGAGTGGAGACCAGAACCCGACCCGGTTTACATCTACGAATCGGCCCGCATTAAAGACAAGAAGGGATGGGTGCAGGGGTGGCACATCACCCGCATCGACCGCACTCATTACCACTGTCGCCTCGCTGGAGTTAACGAGACGAAGGCGATTGGAAAACGAGAGGTCAGCCGGTCAGACCTTAAATTCCCCGATTGGGTCTATCAACCAGTAGGGGAAGATTAACCTCTAAATATCGGGCAAATATCGGGCGACAAAAACCGGCAATAGTCGCTGGGGTTCTGCCCAAAATAGTCCTAAATTCCCCCAAAAGTCGGGCGAATCTCGTTCAAGCTGTGTCTGAACGAGGTTTCTAAAAACGCTGAAAGCCTTGATATAACTGGGATGGAGCTAACCGGACTCGAACCGGTGGCCCCCTCAATGCCATTGAGGTGCTCTACCAACTGAGCTATAGCCCCTAAAGTCCATTTACTATCTTGCCTTGATCAGAGGTTAGTTGTCAAGAGCTAAACCCCAAAAAATTTCTGCTCTAGGCCGATCGCCCCCCAGAAAGGGATAAAGTAATCAAAAGATCGTTGAGTGAAGAATCACGGCTATGAGTTATTCCCCCTATTCACCTCCCAATGTAGAACCCATTGATGCAGATGCCTTGCTGCTGCAACTGCGCCGAAAACAAGGTACATGGGTTGAGTGGGGACAGGCCTGTAGCCAATTGCAAAAGGCAGGATATGCACCCGATCGCATTTTTGAAGAAACTGGATTTGAACCCGTACAACAAAATCAGGTGATGGTTGCAGCCCAAGTCTACACCAGCTTAACCAAAGCTGAAATTAAAGAACCAGTGAGATCGCACTTTAACCAAAAAGGCTCAGATCTTCTCTACGAATTCCGCATCCTTACCCAACCCCAACGGGTAGCGGCTGCTGAATTTAGCCTGGATCATAACCTGGATGCCGATCAAGCCCATGAACTGGCCAAAGCAATCAAAGACTTCTCCCGCAGTAGTTCGTCCGCTGAAGGTTTTTCGCAGCATCCCGGAGATATTATGGCCCATCAGTGCTGGAAAAGCGCCCGCCAACACAAAGACATTCAAGAGCGATCGCGCCTAATTGCGAAAGGTCTGCGTTACGCCCAGAGTAATACTGCTCGCCAACATCTGGAACATCTGCTCACAGATTTTACCGTCGTTCCCCAAAAAAGTGCCCCCAGATTACCCGTATATCGACTAGAATCGGCTGACGAATCGCCCCGGGTGATTCCTGTCGTTGGTCAATTTCCCCTCACCCTAGAGGATTGGAAAGCCGTACCCTTGATTGAAGCCCTTGACCCATTTGGAGTGGTTCGTAGTCAAGGAGCATCGGCCTTTGTCGC
Organism: Cyanobacteria bacterium UBA2566; assembly: GCA_002340255.1. Taxonomy (GTDB): domain Bacteria; phylum Cyanobacteriota; class Cyanobacteriia; order Cyanobacteriales; family Desertifilaceae; genus Roseofilum. The sequence goes on along the minus strand of DDLS01000129.1, from coordinate 8,859 downwards.
AGTTCCCGGATGGTCGATGATCCGAGCAATGGGCGATCCGATTGCTCTCTTAGCTCACAGTGATGAACTCCCTGGATCACTATCCGAGAATTCAGAACCGGTTTTAATGTTAGTGGATCGCCAGGAGCGACAATGGGATAGCGATCGCTATTTTCTAGTAGACATCGACGGTCAATTAGAACTTCAATGGTGGGAAACGGAACCCGATCAACCCCTGTTAGCACAATTGGTCTTAATCATGCGCCCCCATCGTATTCTAGACGAGGACTTTACCAAAGAACTCTGGCAAATTGAAGAATGAGAATGATCCTTCTTGGTAATGCTGGTGCAGGAAAAAGCACCATGGCCCGTCGCTTAATTAGCGATCGCCCCATTCCCCGCCTATCCCTGGATGAAATTGCCTGGAATCCGGGGCCAGAACGAAAACCCCTCAATGAAAGTATTACCCTATTGCTCTCGTTTATCCAGGATAATCAACAATGGGTAATTGAAGGTTGCTATGCTGATATTATCGAAGCCGCCTTACCCTACTGTACTGAATTGCGCTTTCTCAATCCAGGCATAGCAACCTGTATTGATCGCTGTTACCAACGGCCTTGGGAACCGGAAAAATTTGCTTCTCCCCAAGAACAACAAGCCATGCTTCAAGTTTTGGTCGATTGGGTCAAAGAATACGAAACTCGCAGCGATGAATACGGACTATCCCGCCATCGTGCCCTTTACGATCAGTTTTGTGGAGAAAAACAGGAGTTTACCCATATTGAGCAGTATTATTCGGAGTTAATATAGCAGAGTAACGGTAAAGTGAGGACACTGGGAAATCTATCTTGAAACTGAACTACTTTTGCCCTATTCCCTACTCTCCACTGCCTACTCTCCATCTCCTCTACAAAGTTTCCCTAAATTCCCCCTGTTGGAGTAACTTTGAATGCCGATTCGAGTCATTATTGTTGAAGATTCTCCCATTGCCCTGACCATCCTTAAGCGGATGCTCAACGCCTCTCCAGATATCGAGGTAGTAGGTACAGCTCGTACTGGAAAAGAGGCGATCGCCCTTATTCCTAAAGTTGATCCCCAAGTCATTTGTACGGACTTACACATGCCAGAAATGGATGGGTTAACCTTAACCGAAGAAATCATGTCTACTCGCCCCAAACCGATTTTAGTCATTAGTTCTTCAGTGCGCGAACAGGATACCCATCAAGTATTTAAAGTTTTAGAAGCAGGAGCAGTAGATGTTTTTCCTAAACCGGAAGGGGGACTAGGGGTAGACTCCGATCGCATTCAACAAGCTTTAATTAATAAGGTGAAAATCTTAGCAGGAGTGTCTGTATTTACGAACCGTAAACGCTCTCCACAACCGGTGAATGCTTTTGTCCCTGTCACCCCAACCCAATCTGTAGTCGTTTCTACTCCTCCCTCTCGGTTTTCCCGTCCTAAACGGCAGTTTAGAACGACCCATCTGGGACTCATTGCCCTAGGCGCTTCAACCGGTGGCCCGCAAGTATTAGAGCAAATTTTAAGCCAATTTCCGGCAAATCTCCCTGTTCCAGTGATTTGTGTGCAACATATTAGTGAAGGTTTTTTACAAGGGTTTATTGACTGGCTCTCCAATCGCTGTTCTCTTCCCGTGAGCATTGCCCGAGCAGGCGATCGCCCCCAACCTGGCCACATCTATTTTTCCCCAGAACGTTCCCATCTGATCTTCGATCGGATGGGCTGTTTTGTTTACAGTCGCACCGTCGGAGGTGGAGGGCATTGTCCCTCAATTACAGTAACCTTTAATTCAGTAGCTCAATATTATAGAAATCGTAGTATTGGCGTGTTACTGACCGGAATGGGACGGGATGGAGCCGATGGTCTGTTGTCTATTTTTCAGGCTGGAGGCTTCACTTTAGCCCAAAATGAAGCCAGTTGTGTGGTGTTTGGGATGCCCAAAGAGGCGATCGCCCTCGGTGCCACGCATCAGGTTTTACCTCCAGAAGCCATTGCCACTGCCATTTTAAGGAAATTGGTTGTCTAGTTCCCTATTCCTTATCCTTGTGGATCGCTGACCACTTCAGGTGAGGGAATATCGGAGTTAGATAGGGAGTCAGCAGTATAAGACTTTTTCTCAGATTCAGGAACAGAGAGTTGTGGGGCTTCAGGAGGTTGTTCCTGGGCTGCACCAGAGGGTGCATCACCGTATAACCAAGCGAGTCCTCCAACAGCACCAGCCATTAATGCGGTATACCCTAAATATAGATGAGCAGGTTGTAAGTAAAATCCCTTGCTTTTTTGGGTATAAAGAGAAGACCAAGACGGAACTACGGAATGGGTCAGATCGGGTTCTGGGAGACTCGAAAGGAGGCGTTGACTGTCTAAACCAAGGACAATACTGAGGCGACGGACAAAACCATGCAGGTAAATTTCTTCAGGTAGATGCTCGAAATCACCGGCTTCTAGTGCTTTAAGTTCATGGATAGGGATACGGGTTAAGGCATGGAGCTGATCGAGGGAGAGAGCGCGCCCTAAACGCGCTTGTTGCAGTTGCTCGCCAATTTGTTTCCAACCAGCTTCCCGCTCTTGTTGTATCTTTTGTTGTGCTAACTGTGCTTTAGAGAGTTTCTGGGGGCGAGATACAGGGGCTTTGACTGATGGAACTATACCTGAATCAACAGAACTGGTCTTTTGATGACTTACCCCACGGGTTGGACTCAGTTGAGCGCTACTCTTCGGGCTAGTTACAGGAGAGATCGCTGCTGAAGGACGTACCGGTTCACAAGACTGGTGTTGATATTGACAAATAAAGTGTTGCAACGAGATCTGAATTGCTTCTCGTCCCATGGCTTTAATCAACATTTGTAGACCATCAACTCCTTCTCCGAATTGATCTTGGAGACTTTTCAGAGTGCGACGATAGACCTCAGAATGGTGGAGTTGAGCTTCGATTTGACTCAGGAGCGATCGCAACTCTTTCGGGGAAATTCCCAAAATGGCACAGGCTTCAACACTTAAAGATTTAGGGCTATTGGTCATGGTTTGCTGTCTCCGTTTACTGGTTTAACCCAACCCATCCGATCGGCAAATGGGGAATTAACTGAATAATCTCCCTTCCTTATTCGTAAATTTTGCTCTATCTCCGGATATTGATGGAGAGTAGGAAGGAGGAGTCGGGAGTAGGGAGACATGGAGATACGGAGAACTGAAAAAATGGAGACATTGATACAGTAATTTCCCCTGATATGCGATACATCGAATGGCAGATTTTAAAGATAGCCAAAATAGCTCACTCAGTAGATTCAACCATAGGTTGAATCTACCATTCCCCCATGGAGAGCGCAAAGCTCTGTATCGCAGATTATCAGGGTAAAGTGAGATAAACTACCTTAAGCCAAAATAGCCTGAGCCGCTTGTCTTCCTGAAAGGGTTGCACCTTCCATGCTATCGATATAATCTTGCTGGGTATAACTTCCAGCCAGGAAAAAGTTTGGAATCGGAGTTTTCTGCGCTGGACGATAGGGGTCCATTCCCGGCGCTTCCCGATACAAAGATTGGGCCAGTTTAACCACAGAATACCAGGTCATCTTCAGATTGCGGGAAGAGGGGAAGAGATCTTGCACTTGTTTGAGGACATGATTGGCGATCGCCTCATTACTTTCCCGAATAAACGGATCGCCAGGTGTTAACACCAACTGTAACAGTGAGCCTTGTCCTTCCCGATAATAATCTCCGGGACTTGCTAGAGCTAAATCAGCAAAACAGGAAAAATCAGCATCCGCCGTATACAATAAATTATCAATTCCAGCCGCTTTTTCTAATTGCTTGCGTTGCTGTTCATCATTCAATTCCGTCACCCAACCATCAAAGCGCAATTGCACCGTAGCGACTGGAACCGTATCCAACTTATAGATATTATCGAACTCCGGCCACTTACGCCAATCTGAGGGCAAAAGCTTTTGAATTCCCGGTACATCACAGGCACAAACATAGGCATCAGCCGTAATCGTTTCTTCCCCTTCTCCATCGGCAACCACTAAGCCAGTGACTTCAGTTTTACCGTTACTTTCTGTGAATTGAATGTCTCTCACCCGGCGACGGGTATAGATTTTTGTCCCCCGTTCTTCTAAATAGTTCAAAATCGGTTTATGTAGATATTCATGGGGCGAACCTTCCAACATTCTTAGCACTGAAGCTTCCGTTTTTGCCGCGAAAAATTGGAAGATAGTGAGCATACAGCGAGCCGAAATATTTTCTGTATCGATAAATCCTAAAGCATAGGCAATGGGGTTCCACATCCGCTTCAGGGAACCATTCGAGCCGCCCTGTTTGCGAAACCAATCGGCAAAACTGATAGAATCTAGGTTGCGAATTGTCCTCATCGCCCCATCAAAATCTACCAAACCGCGTACAATAGGACTGGTTGCTAAGGCGATCGCATTCATCGCCTTATCCTGAACCGAAAGTTGGGATGTAGTGAAAAAAGCCTTCAAACCATTAAACGGCGCACCCACCGGAAACCGGAAATCCAACGCTCCCATCATTCCCCCCTGGTTGATGAACGTATGGGTATGTTCCTTTAAACGCAGATTCTCAAACGCACCCACCTTCCGCATCAAAGCAAACAAATTGTAATAGCAGCCGAAAAACACATGCAATCCCATTTCAACATGATTGCCGTCCGCATCCACCCAACTGCCAACCTTTCCACCCACAAAGGCGCGGGATTCAAATATTTCCACCTGATGACCAGCATCAACCAATTCAACGGCAGTAGATAAGCCAGCTAAACCTGCCCCAACAATGGCAACACGCATCGAACGTCCTAAATATCCTTAACAGTTTCTTTACAGATTGTAACAGAGTTTGGGGAGGCTATATCCCCTTTTCCCCCGCAGTCCCTAGAACTTCTTGATATAAAGCCTCGCTGATGCGAAAATTTGCTTCGTTAATCAGGCGATCGATAATGGGTCGAATTTCTGATACCCATCCCCGATGCTTTGATACCAGCAAAATTCCTAATAACCCGGTAATTGATAAACCTAAACGTAAAGCTTCCCTACGTCCGAGACGTTCATCAATTAATAGCTCGTCTACGTTCAATTCTAAAGCTAAAGCGATCGCTTCCGACTCTCCTAAGTCTAAATGATACTGATTTTGCAGCTCTTCAATCAGGGGTTGATTACTGGGTTGATAAATCTCGATCCAATCTAGGGATAACGCAATTGCAATGCGTGTATCTTCCTGGCTACCTCGCTCTAGTTCAGCAGCTACTGCTGGAGGAATAAAGACTTGTCCGTAAAGCTGTTGGAGCAAGGAAAGATAGCCAATAATGGCCAATCCATTTAAGGATGACGTATCACTGACAACAATCATCCCCTTATAACCATCCCTTAGATCTCAAATATTGAATATCTGCTTGCCATTCTTGCACGTCATAATGGATATTAATTCCGCGTTCAGCGATCAACTTTTGGAAACCTATCTGGGATAAATCTAGGAGTTCTGCTGCTTTACCTAAACTAATTTTATCCTGCTGAAATAAGACTAAAATCAGTTCTTGCAGAAGTTCTGCTTCCGATAGTCCACTGGCTTTAACAATTTCTTCTGAAATCACTAAACTCATACCATAATCTTCCTCTGCCTCCTCTCCAACCCAGAAACCAGGTTTCTACTATAGTAAACCTAAATGTGCGATTCGTTCAGTCCAAAAGTGGAAGGAAATCCTTGAAACGTAGGACTGGCAGTCTCATATCCGGTTTTGAATGGGAGGGGGAGATGGTAACATCTCTCTCGACCCCTAATGAGTTATATAACGACTGTCCCATATGACTACCCAAATGAGCCGCGCCAGCAATGCAGAGCATTATAGCCCAATTTATGAGCGCCTAGGAACTACCCCGGAACACCTGACAGAGTTTTGCCAACGTTGGTCTATCATCGAACTGGCATTATTTGGTTCCATTCTCCGGGATGACTTTAATGCTGATAGTGACGTAGATATTTTAGTCACCTTTAAATCCAATCACTCTTGGGGTTTAGAATTTATCCAAATGCGAGAACAACTCTCTACTCTTTTTCATCGCCCTGTCGATCTGATCGCGCGAAAAAGTATTATCAATAGTCCGAATATGCTCCGTCGCCAGAATATCCTCAATTCGGCAGAGGCTATCTATGTCCAAGAATAAACAAGCATTAATCGATATTCTTACAGCTACTGAGCAAATTCTCAGGTATGTTCAAGATACCACACCAGAAGACTTTCAACAAGACGATCAAAACCAGGCAGCTATTTTATATAGAATCATTATTATTGGAGAAGCAACCAAACGACTATCTACTGAGTTTCGTCAAAAATATCCAATAATTCCTTGGCGAGAAATGGCTGGACTACGAGATGTGGTTATCCATGATTATGATGATCTAGATTTTGAAATTCTGCGGGAAAATCAGGGACTCCTTGATAAGATAAGATTGCCTCTAGCCATTGACAAGTTAGAATCGGTGGCGTTGGTATCCTGTGGCGTAATACTTGCAGAATCAATGTGGATAGGGGAATATTAGATTGCTCCGCTTGACGGATGAGGTCTTGTTCGAGATCTGGCGGTAAGTCGATCGTAATTTACATCAATAATTTTCCTTAATTTATCCCTCTTGTGCTGATATTTTATCACACTCTACTCCCCAGAAATCAGGTTATACTCAGGAGAAATAATAAGCTGCATACAGCTAGGATATAGTGACAGAAGTCCATAGCTCTTGCGAAGATAGAGACGATATGTTCAAGAAATGACAACTTATTTAAGGCAACTATGTCCTACGATCGCGAAAAACAGGTAGCCATGGAAGCGGCCATCTTAGCCGCCAAACTCTGTCAGCAGGTACGCCAAGACATTCCAGAGGCGATCGAAAAACACGATAAAAGTCCCGTAACCGTCGCAGATTACGGCTCTCAGGCTATTATTTGCAAAGCCCTCAGAGAAACCTTTCCCAACGATCCCATCGTCGGGGAAGAAGATGCAACCGAGCTACGCAAACCGGAAATGGCCGATACCCTCAACAAAATGCTCGGTTATGTGCAAAACATCATCCCCGATGCCACCGCCGACCAAGTAACCGACTGGATCGACCGCGGAAATGGCTCCGTATCCCCCCGATATTGGACACTAGACCCTATTGACGGTACAAAAGGCTTTTTACGTCAAGATCAGTATGCTGTGGCTCTAGCGCTCATTGAAGATGGGGATATCAAGGTCGGGGTTTTAGCCTGTCCCGCCATGCCCGTCGAAGGCTCAGAACCCGGTATGCTCTACATTGCCGTGCGTGGAGAAGGGGCACAAATGAGGCCCTTAGCAGGGGGAGAATTACAAACGATCCATGTAGTGAGTCCTGATGATCGAGAAAACATGCGCTTTGTCGAAAGCGTAGAAGCCGCTCACGGGGACCAATCTCGGCAAAATGCCATGGCTCAAGCCGTCGGTATTACTACTCCATCCGTGCGTGTGGACTCCCAAGCCAAATATGGTATTGTTGCATCTGGAAAAGCTGCCCTCTACCTGCGCTTACCCTCTCCCAAATATCCCGATTATCGCGAAAATATTTGGGATCATGCGGCTGGTGCAATCGTCGTAGAAGAAGCCGGAGGTAAAGTTACCGATATGCATGGACAACCCCTCAATTTTGCTGATGGGCAGAAAATGATGAATAATCGGGGCGTTGTTGTCAGTAATGGCGTGTTGCACGAGAAGATTATCGACGTTTTGAAAAGTTAATTTCCTCAAGGGACGAGTTCACTCAGATCGGGTAAGGAAAACCAAAGATCTCGTGAACCCGCCCCTAAATCTTAGTGATATAGCAGTGAACTTGTTAAGTTAGGACGGTTAAGTTATGGTTTGAGGCAAGGGATTTCCAGCCCCTTGCCTAGCCCAAATTACCTTAACCCACTTTCACTTTAACGACCTTATGTTGTTCTTCTTCAACCTTCGGTAAAGTCAAGTGCAAAATTCCATCCTTATATTCCGCTTCCACATTATTATTTTGAATGCGGTTCGGTAAAGGAATCACTCGTTGAAACTGACCATAGCGAAACGCAGAGCGAGTTACACCTTTCTCTTCAGTGGTTCTTTCGCTGCGCCGTTCGCCAGAAATAGAAACCGCTTCAGCCGTTACTTGAATATCGAGATCGTCCGGTTTCATTCCCGGAACTTCTAATTTAATTTCAAATGCTTCAGGGGTTTCATGAAATTCAGCCGCCGGCAAGAAATTCCCTGGATTAGAGGGGACTTCTTTGGGCACTAAATCATCAAACAAGCGATTCATTTGGCGTTGTAAGGTATCGATTTCTCGGAAAGGTTCCCAACGAACTAAAGGCATACTGTTAATCTCCTAAACAAGTTACTTGGGTTTGATGAATTCAATCTAACAAACTGGCGCAAACTGTCAGGTTCGGTTTTTCTCCATTGGTTGAGGTAAGTCTCCGAACTTTCTAACGGAGAGCAAGAAAAAACCGATTCCTAAACTTAGGAACCGGCTTAAACATCAAGAGAATTCTAGAAAATGGCATAACCCTCATGGAGGAATAAAAGAACCCTTGGGTTACTGCGTTTTCAATGGGGCTTACTCTTAGGCTAGCGAATATAATTAAGCATCTCAGTTCGGTTCTCTGCTAAACGGCGATCGCAATCTCCGCACTTTCGATTAGACTGTACACAAACCACTGGTCAAAATTCCCGATCGAGATAGTTTTAAGATTTGCTCCTGCGCTCCTTCATCATTCTTCCGTTTCTGGTTCAAATCTTTACCGCTCTTTATTGGCAATCCGATCGTCAATGATTATCTGCACTGCTATTAATTTTTAACTATTAATTTTTAAATGGTTAA
>DDLS01000041.1 GCA_002340255.1 Cyanobacteria bacterium UBA2566 | reverse complement strand
TCCGGTACAACTCTGGATGAGTGGGTCAAACTGTACGGAACTTAATTGGAATGACTATATATCTTCAAGAATTGACTTTCGAGAGAGAGGGGTGAAATTCGTCCCTCATTCTAGAGATGCGATCGTAGCCCTCTGGAGGGGTCAAGGGTAGATTTTTGAGGTAAAAGAATGTCACTTGATTCCCAGATTCTAATAAAAAAATCACTTCTGTTTCTGGACAGTAAGTATCGACTGCTTCCAAAATATGGGCGTTCATAAAATGATGGCGTACAATTCGGGTATCGGGAGTACTTAGCCAAGCATTGAGAAAAGGCGCGAGACGACAACGGGGAACAAAGGCAGCCGAAAACGTTTCACCAGTTATCCCCAGATGGGGATGATGGGTAGAGCAAATGACTACCCCGCGAGATGCACTCAAATAGCCAGCCCAAGCATTATAAGCGATCGCCATGAAATTCGTCGCAATAAATTCCTGTTCCCAGTTCAAGCGATCATTTTCCATAAGAAGTTGGGTTTGTGTAGACGTTCTCTATTCTCTCGGTGGTATATAGCAAGGAACTCGTTAAGTTAGGACAGCTCAATTGTGGTTTTAGGGAACAGGGAACGGAGAACAAAAAATGTCTTTACTCCCCCTTCCCTTGTTATAGGAGTCAAACGTTGAGTCTATTGAGAGCGAGAGGGGAGTTCGGTACGCAACACTTGTGCTGCTTTCACCATATTTTTCAAGGCTGGAATCACTTCTTCCCAACGGCGAGTTTTGAGTCCACAATCTGGATTAACCCAAATTTGTTCTGTCGGAAGGTTGGTAATACCCGACTTCAACTGTTCGACCAACTGCTCAGTAGTGGGTACGACAGGAGAGTGAATATCATAGACTCCATTACCAATTTGATGAGAATAACCTGCTTGCGTGACTTCTTGCAACGTGCGGTTATTACTGCGACTATTCTCAATAGAAATCACATCAGCATCAAGATTCTCGATATCGCGGATAATATCGCCGAACTCGCAGTAGCACATATGGGTATGAATTTGGGTTTCCGGCCGGGCGATCGCCGTTGATAGACGAAACGCATCGACCGCCCAAGACAGATATTCACTCCAACGCTCTGCCTTCAGGGGTAGCCCTTCCCGCAAAGCAGGTTCATCCACCTGAATCACCTGGGAACCCGCTGCCTCTAAATCTGCCACCTCTTGGCGCAAGGCTAACGCAATCTGAAAGGCTTGATCCGATCGGGAAATATCGGCACGGGGAAAAGACCAATTCAGGATTGTGATCGGCCCGGTGAGCATTCCTTTTACTGGTTTTTTCGTCAAAGCTTGAGCCACGTTAAACTCCCGCACCGTCATCGGTTGCGGACGAGAAACATCGCCATAAATAATCGGGGGACGGACGCAGCGACTGCCATAGCTTTGTACCCAACCCTGGACAGTGAAGGCAAATCCTTCTAATTTTTGTCCAAAGTATTCCACCATATCGGTGCGCTCAAATTCCCCATGCACCAAGACATCGAGGCCAATCTCTTCTTGAAGTTTGATACATTCAGCAATCTGGGCATCGATCGCCTCTTGATATTGTTCCTCACTCAACTCTCCCCGCTTGACCTTCACCCGCAGTTGCCGCACTTCCTTGGTTTGGGGGAAAGAGCCGATGGTGGTGGTAGGCAGAGGAGGCAATTGCACCTGTTTGGTCAACCGTAAAGGATGGTCAAGAGAGCGCTGAAAGTCCCGAACAGATAAGTTCTTTAAAGCAGCTTGCACTTCTGAGTTGGGCTGATTAAACTCCTCAAAGGCTTGCCAGGCTTGTTTATACGGTTGGGAGAAGGTTGCCGTATCTTTGGTATTCGCTGCATTTGCCAGTGCTACCAATTCCTCTAACTTTTGCCGAGCAAAACTGAGAACATTCCGCAGAGCCTCTGGAAGTTTGGTTTCTAACGTGGCATCGTAGGGGACAAATTGCAGGGAGGCTGAAGGCTGAATGCTGAAGTTGGAGGTAATGGCTTGAATGTCGAGTAAGGTAGAGAGGGCTGCTTCTGGGCGAATTTTCCAGATATTGCGAGCATCCACCAAACCGACACCGAGGCGTTTGTCACTAGGAAACCCTCGATCTTTCAATAATTCCAGATTTTTCCCCCGTGTAAAGTCTAGGCTAATGGCAGATACGGGCAATTGAGTCACCCAATCATAGGCTTCACCCAAGTCATCGAACGTGGTGACCAAGTTCACGGGTAATCCGACTTGAGCAAAACGACTGTAGAGGGATTGATACAGAGCGGGATAGGGGTCTGGTGTAGCCAGAACCAAGGCCGGTTCTTGAATTTGAACTTCCGATACACCGAGAGTTTTGAGTTCCTGAAGCAGGTGCAGATAGCGATCGCACAATAGAGCGGCTGTCTTTTTCAAGTCAAGCTCTAAGCGGCTTAAACGCAGGAGAGTCAAGGGTCCGAGGATAAGGGGAGTGGTTCTATCGCCCAGAATGCTTTGAGCGCGTTGGACAGTAGCAATATAGTCGCTAAAATCCGCATCTTGCAGGGGCTGAGTGATTTCTGGGACGAGATAGTGATAGTTGGTATCGAACCATTTAGTCATCTCCAGAGCCGGACTTCCATCTTTGCCTCGTGCCATGGCAAAATAGCGGTCTATTCCCGATAAGCTTTGGAAGCGTTCCGGAATAATCCCTAAACGGACGCTCCAGTCCAGAACCAGATCGTACAGACTTCCATCACCCACTCCGATGCGATCGATTCCTGCCTCTAACTGGGTTTTCCAGTTGTTCATCTCCACCTCCTCGACGGTTTGCCGCAAGGTTGCTTCATCAGATTTGCCTCTCCAAAAGGCTTCTTGAGCTTTTTTTACTTCCCGTTTTTTGCCAATCCGGGGATAACCTAGGGTTTGGGTTGTAATCGTCATAGTTAATCAAATAGCTCCTGATTTAAGGGAATTGAAGGTCAAGTCCTCTGCGATGTGTATAGAATTAGAGGGCAGCATAAAGTCTCGCTCAATCCACAGTAGGTTCGAGCTGATACACACAGATATAGTGCTAGGCAATAAGTAATAGTGCGGAGTAATTAGGTTGCAAAACGCCCTAGTCACCCAGATAGTCAGTGTAACGATCGGGAGTAGGCAGTTTAACCCTTTCTTCAACACTTTAGCTCTTCCGAGATATGTTAAGATACCCCCTAACCTGACTTAAACAAAGGGGGGTAAGAAAGAGATCGAGTGCATCACATGTCGTAAAACTACTGTCTTCTCGCCTAACTTATGCCTTATTGCGCTATGTTGTCTTGCTTATGGATTTATGGGCAAGATAAGCGAACCCTTGCACTGATGGAGTGCAGGGTGCGATCGCACCACTGGTGCGGAGTATTATGTCCCTTTATTGATGGTAAAAATACTGAATCAACCATCATCCGTACCTCGCAGATGTTATAGAACATGGACTTGCGATCGGCGGGCATTCTGACTCGGAGGAGATGTATTCCTCCTTCACAGCTGCGGGACAGCGGCAGATTCTCACTGCACTTTCCCCGTTTCCTCTAGCGACTGATCCCCACTAGAACCGACCTGCAGATAACTATATCACACAATCTCGACTCTCACCATAGTTGGAGGATAGACCGACTTACAGAGCGTTTCACGCAAGCTTCGCTAACGCACTGCGTATCCATGTCCGCGAAGCGGATAAAGCAAGACTCGCGAGATAGGAAATATTCCTTCATTCCACTGCATTCCATTCGCAATGATCTATCCGCGTATTTGATTTCCAATCTTGCGATATCATCGAAACCAAACCCTATGTATACTCAGGAATTAGAGCTGCCTAACAGAATTAGGTAAAGTCCAAAAAAGAGAAGTCTAAAAACCGTGATTAATGGATTCCCAAAACTCTATAAGGTAACGTTGCGCCTGTTCGCGTATCACTTACAAACGGGAAGTTTAACCAACACCGATCGTATTCATCTGAGCCGTTCAGACATTCAAGCCTATTATGAAGTACTTTTAAGGGATTATCATGCCAGTGACTCCCAAGGTTCGCCGCTTCAGGTTCAGTGGCGCTCAGAACAGCCCCAAGCACAAGCCTTTGACCTGTTAGAGATTCAGGCAGATCGTAACCGCCAAATTCAACATTTTATTCTGGCGTGGCTGCCTCCTATTAAGGGTTTTTTCTATCCCCAATTGTTTGATGATAGTTATATTGGCTCGTTTACGTTCTATTTGCCAGACTTGAGCGGTAAAGATGGATTAACGCTTGCAGAATTACAGACTCTAAAACCTTCGATTCATTATTTTAGTGGTACAACGGTTAGCGCTAAGGATAATCTGGAGGAGCAAAAACGCTGCCAAGTCTTAAGAACATCCTTTTTGGGTAAAACCCTAATCCTTAGTGCCCAACTGAGGGAAGAGCCAGAAGACTTAACGGAATTTGCCCAAATCTGTTTACTGAGTTTTTTAGGTTTTCCTTCTGTGGAAGCTGCACCGCCGTTAAGAAATCGTTGGCGATGTTTTAAGGGTTATGTATATGAATTTTGTAGTCCAGAACCCGATGAGTATTATGGTAAAATTTGGTTGTTTCTGACCTTTCGTCAAGAAAGCATTACGAAATTAGACCGGACACAACTGGAATTAGCAGAATTGTTTTTCTACGATCATAAGAATTGGAGAAACCATGAAGACAGTCAGGGAGAGTATCAGAAAGGATTAGAAAATATCAACAAGATTGAACAGATCGTACAAGGATTTACGAGTGGTATTTATGATGATAAATCTGCTGATTTATGCCCAGTGAAGCTCGACCAGCTTAAGGGGAACTTGAAGATACTGCTGAATATTTCCCTCTCCTATTCGCAAAATTTGCGCAGCTTATCCGATTTCCACAAAATGATTGATTGGCATCGGGAGAATTATGAACAGAAAATCATCTATATTGAGAACATTACTGACAGTAATTTAACTTCAACACTGAAGTTAGCCGATCGCCAGTTTCGTAAGTTCCAACAGCAAATCACCGCTAACCTCACCTATCTCGCAGAAGGCGCGAGACTGTTGGATACTGCGATCGCCACTATTCGGGGTTTAGTCGAGATCGAGCAAGCAGAGAGCGATCGCAAGCTACAACAGCAAAATCAAGATCTACAAGACCACATTCAGGCGATCGGTACTGGAATCGGTGCCGGGGCGATCGCAGGCTCTAGTTCCACATTGATTTTTAAACAACAAGCGATGACGTTTCCGTTTTTCAGCAAACATCCCGGAGCATATCCCCATCCCTTTGTTATTGCCGTCTTACTCAGTTTTGGCTTTGCGATTATTTTTTGGGCAATGGCTAAATGGAGCTTACCCCGAATTCTACCTAAAAAGAGATAACAGTGCAAGTTGTCCCATTTTCAGGGTTCATTTTCCTCCGCTCTTGATCGAAGTTCAGAAAAGCGTTAACTCAAAAACATCTTAAGAAATAAGATAAATGGTATTGAGCCTTACTTCAAGAGTGCTGCTCTTCAGTTAGTGTCTCTTTCTTTAGAGAAGTCTCTGGTCAAAAATATAGGATTGAAGCTTTCTCTAGTTAATATCATAGTTGATTGTAATTTATATTACTATTTAAATTCTAAATTCCTCAAGTATAGATTGGCAGTTTCAATGATATAATCCAAGCCAGTTGAGCTGAGAAACCCTGTGTTGACTATGTTTTTTATACGAAACCGTGTTAATCGGATGTCCATTTGGGCGATCGCTTATGTGGGAAGTCATGATAAAAATACTACGGCGTTGGTGCAAGGGAAAGTGGATGCGATCGCTATTGAAGAAAAGATATACCAGAAAGCAATAGAATCAGGGGAATTATCCAGCGATCGCTATACCATCCTCTGGCAATCCGATCCTTTACCCAACTCCCCTCTGGTGATTCGCTCTACCCTCCCAGATAAGTTTAAGCTAAAGGTTCGTAAAGCATTGATTGAAGCACCTCCAGGTTTAGGACTGGTTGGAGGAGATCGAGCTTCTGGCTATACTTCAGTCCAAGATGAAGATTATGAACCCATTCGTCGCATTCAAGAAACCCTAGGATTAGACAACTAAGAGCTGATTCCTAAAGGAAATCTTAAAAAGGCTGGAATCCTTATATATCAATGGTTTTAGCCTTGATTGGGAACAACTTAGTATTTTAGTGAACCTCTTGCTGTTAGGCACTTTCAACGACTTCGGGAATCAGCTCTAAGGCTGATTGATGAATTTATGAAAATTTCTATCAAATTCCTTGCATCTTCAGTTGCTGTTATTGGGTCGATTGCAATCGGTATGGGGGGCAGTATTATTGTCGTGAATCAAGCTGAAGAATCAGTATCTCAACGTCGTCAGATTAACCGTCAATATCTTTCGGTAATGTTTGAATTACATCGTAATTTAGAAGAACAGGTTATTTCCCTCAAAGATTTTGTCATTCTGGATCAATCTCCAGCTAACTTCCAAAAATATGAAAAAGCTCACTCAAAGTTTCTTTTGCATTTGGATGAATTATCTCTTGGATTACCGAATTCTAGCGAAATTGAAATCTTACGTCGTCGTCACAATGATTTACATCAGTTAAGCAAAAGATTAACCCATTCCCAAGACATCACGAAGCAAAAACAAGATTTAAAATCCATTAATTGGTTTGCCGCAGATATTAATTTTTCTTTGAAGTCGTTAGTTGAATACGTTCATACTATAGAATTGCAAACAGAAGAGTCTGCGGCTCAACTCAAGAGAGATAACCCCATTTTTCAAGCTCTATTGATAATTGGATTATCTTTTGTTATTTTCTGGCAATGGAAGTGGATTATTTTACCGGTTATTCAATCCCTGGAAAAACTTCAGTATGGGACTAAAAAAATTGGAAAAGGAGAACTAAATTATCGCCTTAATATCATCACTGGTGACGAAATTGAGTCCGTAGCAAACACGTTCAATAATATGGCGGAGCAATTATCTAATTCTTACCAAATGATGGAACAAAAGGTCATTGATCGGACGGCCGAACTAGAAGAGAGTAATCGCCAGTTAAAGATAGTGCTAGCCGAGCTTAAAGAAACTCAATCTCAATTAATCCAAAATGAAAAAATGTCTAGCTTAGGACAAATGATTGCAGGGATTGCCCATGAAATCAATAATCCAGTTAACTTTGTTTATGGCAATCTTAATTATTGCGAACAATATATTAACGATCTTATCCATTTAATCAACCAGTATCAGAAGGATTACCCTCAGCCAAGTCAAGGCGTACAATCAGTCTTCGAGCAAATCGATCTGGAATTTTTGAAAAAAGATATTCAAGATATCTTGAATTCAATGAAAGCAGGGGCCATCCGAATTCGGGATATTGTTAAATCCTTACGGACGTTTTCGCGTCTTGATGAAGCAGAAAGAAAAGAAGTAGATATTCATGAAGGCCTTGAGAGTACTGTGATGATTTTGCAGCACCGTATCAAGCCTAACCCTGATTGTGAGGGAATTAAAATTGTTAAAGACTATGGAGATTTACCGAGAGTCGAATGTTATGCCAGTCAGTTAAATCAGGTGTTTATAAATGTATTAGCTAATGCAATTGATGCCTTAGAAGATCGAGTGGGTTCTGAACAGCCCGGTCAAATTACTATTGTGACTAAAGTGACGGAAAAGGGATTTCTTCAGATTCAGATTCGGGATAATGGTCCTGGTATTGAGGAAACGACTCAAAATCGCCTTTTTGATCCGTTTTTTACCACTAAACCAGTGGGTAAAGGAACCGGTTTAGGATTGTCTATTAGCTATCAAATTGTGGTGAATCAACATAAAGGACGGCTATATTATCAGTCTCAGTTGGGAGAAGGGACAGCCTTTATAATTGAGATTCCTGGTACACAACAGATGTTAATCAGTAATCAGTCATGAGGGATGAGTCATAAGTAGGAGTTCTTTCCCATCTCCCTATTCTCCTACCCTAGTGCAAAGCACTGTATGATATGGCTTGCAGTTCTATTATCCTTATCCATTGTGTCGTTATCTTTGAGTCTTGAAACCCAAGCTGCTCTGAAATATCTCCAGGTGTTTAGTGTGCAACCGGAGTCTGTGGATCTGAGTGTACCAGAGCAACGGCAGCAACTGCGATCGCAGTTAATCCAGATTACGAGTCTAGCCGATCATCATAATTTTGGGGTTTGTGCCGATCAGGGGACAGAAGGGTTTACGGCTCTTGCCCATTATTTGAGCGCTTTGGGCTATCCGGTTCCCTTTAATCTGGTGCAGCTACCGGCGATCGATGAACCCGTTTATATTAAATTCAATGGCCAGACCCTAGCCCATTATCACGATAGTTATACTGGAGATTATCGTGGCGTTTTGATTTCTTGTTTATCTTCTGACTACGATCAACTCAATGGAACCTTTGGATATTTCCCTTTAAATCTATTTGACGACCAGCAATTGATGGGTTCTTGAGAGACTAGTGGCTTAAGACCCTTGTTAAAACTGACATCAAAAACCCGGTAGTTTGTTGAGGAATAAACTACCGGGAAGGTCAACAGATACATAGAACTTAAGCGTTTCTCTCACAAAGTTTCAACACAGATTAGAACTCTATCCATTCAGACAAAGACTCACCATTAAACGGTTGTACGCCAACACTGGGATATTGATCGCGGTTGGGGCTAAAGATTTCGCCAATCGCATCAAACATATACATCACCATGTCGTTTATAGCAGAAAACATATTCATAACTGCCTCCTTTCTTGCAATTGAGATCATTGATTGATTTCTCTATATTTCAATTATAGCAATCCCCTAACAAGTGGGATTGCTGCGCTACTATTCTTTATATTCTGTTGCGTTTAGTCATATGAATAGTTGCAAAAATACATGAAAAAATCTTCATGTATTTAGATAAAGAAGATGGTGAGTGATTACTTCATAATAAGGAGGGAGACTCTAGATATGAGGATATGAAGATCAGAAACCGATAATATTGGTGTCAGAGACTATAATGTATGGGCGTAGATAGCCATTTCTGCGATCGATAACACGAGGAAAAGCTAGATAATGTGTTGTTTTGGATGATGTGAATTCAAGTTTCTAAAAAAATGGTTGACACATTTATGGTCACATCCACTATAATAGGAAGGGAAGTAGCCTTAAAGGAGGCGATCGCCAAGATGGAAGACTCCTTACTCACCCTGAACCCAGAAGACAACAGCCTACTGACTGACCTCTATCAGCTCACGATGAACGCCTGTTACATCGGCGAAGGAATAGAGGAACATCGAGCCAGCTTTGAACTGTTCACGCGCCGTTTACCCCCAGGTTTCGGTTACCTGATCGCTATGGGAGTGCAACCTGCACTGGAGTATTTGCAAAACCTGGCATTTACGCCGGCTCAGATCGAAGCGCTACGAGCAACCGGCATTTTTAACCATGCGCCTGAAAAATTCTGGACAAAGTTAGCTCAATTTCAATTTACGGGTGATGTTTGGGCTGTACCTGAAGGAACAGCTATTTTTGCTAATCAACCCTTGTTGAGAATAGAAGCCCCCCTTTGGCAAGCTCAACTGGTAGAAACCTATTTACTCAATACCTTAAATTATCAAACCCTAATCGCGACCAAAGCTGCCCGAATGCGGGATATGGCTGGCGATCATGTCTCAATTCTAGAATTCGGCACCAGACGTGCCTTTAGTCCTCAGGGGGCAATGTGGGCAGCACGAGCAGCTCTAGCGGGGGGAATGGATGGTACATCTAATGTATTAGCCGCTCTGAAATTGGGCCGCAACCCAGTCGGAACAATGTCTCATTCTTTAGTCATGGCGATCGCCGCCTGCGAAGGCACAGAAGATGCCGCCTTTCAAGCCTTTTACCGCTATTTTCCCCGCGCTCCCCTGCTGATCGACACCTATGACACTCTGGCAGCCGCCGAACGGTTAGCCGAGCAGATGCAAGCGGGAACTCTAGACGTTGCAGGTATTCGTCTAGACTCGGGCGATCGGGTTTCTCTATCCCAGAACATCCGCCAACAGTTACCTGGAGTTCCCATCTTTGTCAGTGGAGACATTGATGAATATGAAATGCAGCGATTAAATCAAGGAGGTGCTTGTATTGACGGTTATGGAATAGGAACAAAATTGGTTACCGGTTCTCCAGTGAATGGAGTCTATAAACTGGTAGACATTAAACAGATACCCGTCATGAAACGCTCAACCGATAAAGTCAGTTATCCTGGACGCAAACAAATCTTTCGGCGATGTAGTGAGGGAAAATATAGTGGCGATCGCCTAGGTTTAATCAACGAATCCCCTAAACCCGAAGAAATCCCCCTTTTGCAACCCATGCTCAAAGCCGGACAACCCTTCGTCCCTCCCGACTCCCTCGATATTATCCAAGAGCGTACCCGCACCTGTGTCCTGAATCTCCCCCCCTCCTGTCGCGATTTAGAAGATCCTACTCCTCTGCCCATGGAAATTTCCGCTAAACTACAACAACTGATCGAACAGATACAGGGATAGGGGGATGGGGGAGATCTCCAATTACCCATTACCAATTACCCATTACCAATTACCCATGCTCAAAACTGTTGCCCTTTTTGGCACTAGCGCCGATCCACCCACTCAGGGACATCGAACGATTCTTGAATGGTTGAGCCAACACTATGATTATGTAGCAGTTTGGGCCTCAAATAATCCATTTAAGAATCACCAAACCCCTTTAGATCATCGTCTGGCGATGCTTGACCTATTGATCGAAAATCTCAAAGACCAATATCCTAATATTGGCTTATATCCGCAACTGGGTTATTCGCGATCGCTAGAATCAGTAACCGAAGCCCGTCACCTCTGGCCTCAAGAACGGTTTATCCTTGTGGTGGGTTCCGATCTGATCGCCCAAATGCCCAAGTGGTATCAAATCAAAACTTTATTGGAAAACGTTGAAGTTTTGATTGTACCGAGATCGGGCTATGCCATCAAGTCAGAGCAAGTCCAAGCGCTCGTCGAGTTGGGAGCAGAAGTGGCGATCGCCGATTTTGATGTTCCACCTGTGTCCTCAACAGCGTATCGTGAAAGAAAGGAGACCCAAGTTATTACGCCTCCCATCCAGGATTACATCCATCGGGAGCAGTTGTATCATGCCAGAGAGCCATTCAAAACAAACTCACAAAGAGCCGTTAGCTGATTTTAAAGTGGGCGTAGATAACGTCATCTTTTCCGTTGATAGCGTCCTCAACCGACTCCTCGTCCTCTTAGTGATGCGTCATGAAGACCCCTATCTCAATCAATGGAGTTTACCCGGAACCCTCGTCCGTCGATCCGAATCCCTTGAACAAGCAGCCTATCGCATTCTCTCAGAAAAAATTCGCGTCCAAAATCTCTATCTGGAACAACTCTATAGCTTTGGTGACCCTGGACGCGATCCAAGGGAAGCTCCCGATCAATATGGAGTTCGGTATCTTTCGGTCAGTTATTTTGCCTTAGTACGTTTTGACGAAGCTCAACTGATTGCCGATGGAGTCAGTGGTATTGCTTGGTATCCCATTCATCAAGTGCCAGACCTAGCATTCGATCACAATCAGATCCTAGAATATGGCTACAGACGTTTACGCAACAAATTGGAATATAGTCCCGTGGCCTTCGATGTCCTACCGGAGATGTTCACCCTCAACGACTTGTATCAGCTCTACACTACGGTGTTAGGGGAAAATTTTTCAGACTATTCTAACTTCCGCGCTCGGTTGCTGAAGTTGGGATTTCTCTATGACACAGGGGTGAAAGCATCACGGGGAGCGGGGAGACCTGCCAGCCTTTATCGATTTGATGCGGAAGCGTTCGATTTACTAAAAGATAAACCCATGGTGTTTATTTGATGAGTGCGATCGCATGACTAAAATCTACAATAACCCCGGACAAATCCATCAAGCCGAACGGATTGAAGTAACAATTCGTTATCAGTTTAATGAAAAAGAATATCTTTGGCAACTGCTGAAGTCAGGTCGAGTGTTAATGGAGGGCAAAGCTCTCGATGAATCAGGCGATCGCTTGCTATTTCTGGGAGAAGCAGTTTTACAGATGATTGCCGCTGATTGTTGTTATGAACGACCCAAAGCTTGGATTGAATTTCTAGAACCAAAAACCTTGGGACAGTTAGCCGATCAATTGGAAGTAACGAATTGGATACAAATTCGGGTCGATCATCCCGGAAGCTGGTCCGACGAACGGTTGATTCATTTAGGAGCGTTCCTAAAACTGCTCACGGGTCTCATTTACCTCGATTGTAATTTTTATCAAGTGCGTGATTGGTTTGTGGGGCAAGTTATTGGAATTAATAATCCCCTCATTCCCCCAAATTATCCAGGTAGTGGTTTACCCTATCGCGATTTCTCTCATTTGGGTAAATCTGCCTTAAACTTAATTGCCAGTGATTACTTATTTGCTCGATTTCCCGGAGTACCTAAAGAGGTCTTATGCCATATTCGAGAAGGGTGTAAGGAAAAAATGCTAGATCTGGGTGAATTCGAGGAAAAAAACTTGGGGAAAAACTATGTAAAAGGTCGATTTGTTTTTGTGAGAAATAAGTTGATTTCTTTAATTCAAAAAGCTGAAAAATAAGTAGCTTGTTTAAATTAAATCCTATTTTCTTGTCTTCAGGATATGGTGACAACTAGGGTTTCTTTGTACCCAATTCCCCATTACCAGCGCGAAGCGCTATAATTTATGAAAATTGCTATTGCTCAACTCAATCCCACCATTGGTGATTTAGAAAAAAATGCCCAAATGATCCTCAAATCAGCAGAAATTGCTGCTGCTCAGGGCGCTATAGTGTTGCTCACTCCTGAATTATCTCTTTGTGGTTATCCTCCCCGTGATTTGTTAAATTATCCAGTTTTCATTGATAAAATGAATCACTTAATCGAAGATTTAGCTCGGAAAATCCCACCAGATTTGATAGTTTGTGTGGGGACGGTAAGCCGAAATTTAGCTGCAACTAAACAGGGAGGGAAAGAATTATTTAATAGTGTTGTAGCTCTCTATAAAGGAAAAGTCTTAGCTGAATTTCATAAGCGATTGCTACCAACCTATGATGTCTTTGATGAAGACCGTTACTTTGAACCAGGCCATGAAAGTCAAGTATTAGCCATACATACGGATCGAGTCAATCTGAGGATTGGAGTAACCATTTGTGAGGATTTATGGAATGATGAACAATTTTGGGGAAAGCGGTCTTATCCCATTAATCCTTTGGCGGATTTAATGGATAAAAATGTCGATATTGTTGTTAATTTATCTGCTTCCCCGTATAGCTTAAATAAGCCAGTGTTAAGACGCTCAATGTTAAGCTATAGCGCCAGTCGATATCAAGTTCCGATTATTTATGTGAATCAGGTGGGTGGTAATGATGATTTGATTTTTGATGGTCATAGTTTGGCGGTCAATCACACAGGAAACGTTGTGGCTCAATTACAAGGTTTTAAGTCTGATTTTCAAGTCCTCACTTTCGATCAAAAACAGCAGGATTTGCTGGGCGATTCTCAACCTCTTTCTGAGGATGAAAACTTGGAGATTTGGTCAGCATTGGTATTAGGAGTTCAGGACTATGCTCGTAAATGTGGGTTTGGTCAAATTGTGTTGGGATTAAGTGGAGGAATTGATTCGGCTTTAGTTGCAGCGATCGCCGCAGAAGCGATCGCCCCGTCTCAAGTTCTCGGTGTCCTCATGCCTTCTCCGTATAGCTCGGAACACTCGATTACGGATGCTCTGCAATTGGCTCAAAACCTCGGTATTCAAACCCAAACCCTTGCCATTGGAGACTTAATGAGCCGTTTCGATCGCACCCTCGATCCCCTATTTGCTCAAACAAAACCCGGTGTAGCGGAAGAAAATATCCAATCTCGGATTCGGGGAAACCTGTTAATGGCGATCGCCAATAAATTTGGTCATCTGCTTCTCTCTACTGGTAATAAATCGGAGATGGCAGTCGGATATTGTACGCTCTACGGAGATATGGACGGCGGTTTAGCGGCGATCGCCGATGTTCCCAAAACCCGCGTTTATAGCCTCTGTCGTTGGCTCAACCAGCGCTCAGGAAAAGAGATTATCCCCGAACATATCTTAGTTAAACCCCCTAGTGCCGAACTCAAACCCGATCAATGCGACCAAGACTCTCTCCCCGATTATGATATCCTCGATGATATTCTCCATCGCCTGATCCACGATCATCAATCTCCGGAAACCATAGCCGATGCAGGTCACGATCCAGCCATCATCAATAAAGTGTTACACTTAGTCAAACGGGCTGAATTTAAGCGTCGCCAAGCACCTCCTGGCTTGAAAATCACCTCCAGAGCCTTCGGTACAGGATGGCGAATGCCGATCGCCGCCAAAGGTATTCCCAGTTTAAGGAGTAAAGAGTAAGAACTACGGAAAGCACGATCAGAGGTTTTAAGACATGATCCAGAACGTGACTCAAAATCCCCAAAAGCTATTCACGTTTGAAGACTATCTCTTTTACGAAGGAGAACCCGATGTTCGTTATGAACTGGTTGGAGGAAAATTAGTACCCATGCCTCAACCGACGTTTTACCATGCTAAAATTTGTGACTTTTTAGCGTATCGATTACAGCGCTATTTTTCTGAAGAACAACTCAACTTAGTGGCAAAAAACTCGGCAGTTGGAGTGAGAACCGCCGACATTTCCTCTCGGATTCCTGATGTAGCGGTATTCGATCTCAATCTCTGGCAAGAAAGTAGCGATCGCGCCGGATCGGCTATCCTCGATTTTAGTGAAAAACCCCTTCTCGTCGTCGAAGTCGTTAGCACCAATCGTCGGGACGATTATTTAATTCAATCCAGCGAATACGCCATTGCTGAAATTCCTGAATATTGGATTGTCGATCCCAAAAAGAAAAGAGTAAGAATCTTAACCCATCCCATCCGCGACGAAGGCTATACTTGGGTGGAATTTGCTGAAGGAGAAACCCTTAATTCTCCCCAATTTAAGACCCTGAAATTATCCGTGTCGGAAATATTTAATCCTCCGGCTGTGGAGAATTTAATCAATCAGGAACGCTCCCAAAGTCAACAGTTTCAACAACAGGCAGAAGCCGAGCGTGCGCGAGCAGAGAAACTCGCCCAAAAACTGAGGGAAATGGGAATTAATCCAGAAGAATTCTAGCAAGAGTAGAGGGCGTTATCCCTCTTCTGTCACTTTGGGAAAAAAGAGATTTAAACCCTGATTCTTTCCTTGGCGATAATGCTCCGCCTCGCGATCGCGGGCTGTAATGACTGAAATTTCCGCTTCGCGGACATGAAACGTCAGCATTTCCAAGAGTGACAGCAGAGAGATACAGCGCTTTGCGCTGT
>DDLS01000040.1 GCA_002340255.1 Cyanobacteria bacterium UBA2566 | reverse complement strand
TTAGACCGGGGAGGATGTCAATCTACCTTAAGCATTACATCATAGCCAATTAACCGAACTTGATATGACTACAGATACCCTAAAAATTCTGGGGGAACCACTCGCACTTCTCCAGATTTACAGGCATTAAGATTGACCCATAAGGCGGTTTTGCTGCGCTTTTGTTCGTGGAACGTAAAACGATTTTTCTGATAAAACCTGGGGTCTACAAATTGGGCACGATAGAGTTGGAGAATTTCGTGTCTGGGTTGACTCTGATAAGTAAATAGGCTTTCTATACAGCCTAGATATTCAATGTGGGTTAGTTCGGCGTTTAATTCTTCCTGAAATTCCCGTTGAAGTGTTTCGCGGGAGGTTTCGCCAAACTCAACACCACCTCCTAAGGCACGATAGAAGGTTTGGTCTTTATCCCGATCGTAGCCTTCAGAGAGGAATAGGCGATCGCCATCTCTAATCAATCCGAGGGCAATAACCCGAATTTTGGGTTTCTTCTTAGACATGATTGCCGCTACACTAATATTGCACAAACGTATCTTGGGTTTCCGGAACCGGCCAATCCGCGTTAACGCCACCCATAATTAGAGTTTCAATCGCTACATATTCCTGGCTGAGTTGCTGCAAGGCGTTAATCAGGACATCTAAAGCCAGAGCATCACTGGTCCCCAGATCAAACCAACAGCGTCCCCAATTTCCCTGATATTCCAAGTCTCCCATGTTATGCATTAACGCCATCAAGGAGCGATCGCCTTGTCGATCGTCATAGGTCATATAACTGAGATCCAAGCCTTCCTCTTGCACTTGCAGATTTTCGGCATTAAATCCACCCAACTTGCCTAAATAATACCAAGCATCAAAGGCTTCTTGCAGATATAGCTTTTCCGCATCACTGGGAACCGTGCTGAATTCCAGCCAGATCCAAACATCAAAAGGATTAAATTCTCGAAATAAAACGTTCATAAATCAATTCAAAGTTAAAAATTGTTAACCGTAGAGGTGAGTTTAGACCATGACTCATTAACGGGACTTCAATAAAGATCAAGCCTAAAATAGCAAGTTATTATAACCTTATTTCATTATTTTTCTGGTTTAAGTCCCGATAAATGCTTATTTTTCTGGAAGAGGTTAAAGTTTATATCCCTTATATAGCATACTTTCTAGCCTCCTTTTCACCCCTTGAGCACGGCAGTTTGTCGAAAGGTGGCGACCCATCTTAAGGAAAAATTTTAGATTGGGATGAAGGCGATCGTGATAAAGTATGAATTATTATTCAGATATTCATGTTTCATTGTCACAAAGGCAGGACGCTATGACAGAAGCCCATTCTCACTGCGGCTGTTGCAGCCACGATCGCCCTCTTCAGCAGGAAGAAGCAGAGTTTAACCTAAAAAGAGAACTAACTCCTTTCGCGATCGCTACAATCCTATTTCTGATTGGCTTGATTTTCAACAAACCCTTACAAAACACCCCTTTTTCTCTGGGCGAATATGTTGTATTGCTTCCCGCCTACCTCATTAGTGGTTGGAGTGTGTTGACAGCAGCAGGGCGCAATATTCTCAAGGGACATATCTTTGATGAAAACTTCTTAATGACCATTGCCACCCTAGGCGCAGTCGCCATCCACGAAATCCCCGAAGCCGTTGGCGTAATGCTCTTCTTTCAGGTAGGCGAACTCTTGCAGGGATATTCCGTTGGCCGTTCCCGCCGTTCCATCAAAGCCTTACTAGAAGTTAGACCCGACAGCGCCAATCTAAAAGTCAACGGTCAAATTTACCCAGTCTCACCAGAATCCGTCAATATTGGGGATATCATTCTGGTGCGTCCTGGCGAAAAAGTACCCCTCGATGGCGAAATTCTCACCGGCAAATCCCTAGTTGATACTTCCGCCCTCATTGGCGAATCTGTTCCCCGCAGCGTTCGAGAAGGAGATACCGTTCTTGCTGGCATGATTAATCAGTCCGGAGTTTTGACTCTTCAGGTAACCAAGCGCTTCAATGAATCATCGATTGCTAAAATTTTAGAACTAGTAGAAAATGCCAGTAGCAAAAAAGCAGATACCGAAAAATTCATGACCCGCTTTGCCCGCTACTATACTCCGGTAGTGGTCTTTCTCTCCTTAGCAGTTGCCATCATTCCGCCCTTGCTCATTACTGGTGCAAGTCACGCAGAATGGACGTATCGCGCCCTAGTGTTACTGGTCATTTCCTGTCCCTGCGGTTTAGTGATTAGTATTCCCTTGGGCTACTTTGGTGGTGTAGGAGGCGCAGCCAAGCGGGGCATTTTGGTCAAAGGTTCAACTTTTTTAGACGCACTCACCCAAGTGAAAACCGTTGTTTTTGATAAGACAGGAACCTTAACAAAAGGGACATTCAACGTCACCGATATAATTTCTGATAATGGACTCACCCCAACTCAATTGTTAGAACTAGCCGCAACCGTCGAGTTTCATTCCAATCATCCCGTCGCCCAATCCATCCGTACTGCTTACGGAAAGCCTCTTGATGAGGCCAAGGTGCAGGACTATGAGGAAATTTCCGGACATGGCATTCGCGCTAAAGTGGGGAATCAGAGGGTACTAGTGGGAAATGATCGCCTCTTGCATCAAGAAAATATTCCCCATCAGGTTTGTGCTCTCGAAGCAACTGTTGCTCACTTAGCTGTCGATGGTCAGTATACCGGACGCATCATCATTGCCGATGAGTTAAAAGAGGATGCAGCCGAAACCATTTATACTTTACAGGCTCAAGGGATTCAAACGGCTATGCTCACTGGGGACTCCCAACCCGTTGCCGATCGCGTTGCCCAGAAATTAGGACTCAACCAATATCGGGCTGATCTCTTGCCAGAAGATAAAGTCAGCGCCTTAGAAGAATTTTTACATCAAGCCCATCGTACGAAAAGCAAAGTCGTCTTTGTTGGCGATGGTATTAATGATGCCCCTGTGATTGCGAGGGCAGATGTGGGCATGGCCATGGGGGGACTCGGTTCTGATGCTGCTATTGAAACAGCAGATGTGGTCATTATGACGGATGCTCCTTCCAAAGTAGTAGAAGCGATCCAAGTCGCTCATAAAACCCGTCGCATCGTGTGGCAGAATATCATTTTTGCCTTGGCAGTGAAAGGCTTTTTCATTACTTTGGGAGCGATCGGAATGGCGAATCTTTGGGTAGCCGTATTTGCAGATGTGGGGGTTGCCTTAGTTGCGATTGTTAATGCCAGTAAGTTATCGAGTTAGGAAGTTCTGCCAGGTTTTGTGCTGAATTTGCTCCGAGTTTGGAGTTACGCTTTGAACTCTAATTCTAGATGTAATCGCAACTAAGAACCTATGGTTAACCCCATATCTCCATCCCAGTCTGGAAAACCAGTAAACTGGGATGGAGCTTTATTCTAGTTTTTCCAAAGTGTCATCCTGCCGTGCCCTCTACTCCACTCTAAGCAACCATGAGTTTAATTGATAATACCACTGCTCAATGGACTGCCAATACCCCTTTTGGCAATAATAACCACTATCTCAACAACAACTTTTCCACCGCAGGAAATCCTCTAGCTGGAGCCATTGATGGGGGGCCAGTTGAATATAATGCATCCAATGGTACGGTAGTTAATAGTTATAGCAATGGTGCGGATGGAGCGAAAAGCGCCCTAGAATTCGGCAGCTATATCTTCTTCGCTGGAGACAATACTCAAGGGATTCGGCGTATCGATAATGACTGGGCTAGTAATCTCACCACTTATCAAGCCACAGTGGAGCAAACCGAGTCCATTACCACCGATGGCACATCGATTTATGGGAATGATGATGTTACTCGCGACCAAATTATCAAATGGTCGGTAACCAATAATCCTACATCCTTCAGCCTAACTCAGCAATGGGCAGAAGATGTCGCAACTGGAGGACGGTTTCGTGGTATTAGCTATTTCGACCATGGCAGTGGCGACGACTACATTTACGCCAGCGATGGGGGTAATACAACAGGTGACAATATTTTTGCCTTTGATGCCGATACGGGAGCTGCAACGGCTGTTAGCTTTAATGGCACAGCCATTACCGTACCCGGTACAGATTTAGTTTATCAGGCGATCGTCCATGAAGTCGGTGGGCGCAAGCTCCTGATGGCTGCAACCACTAGCGAGCTTCATGTGTGGGATATGCTCTCCCCCACCACCACTATCTCCGCAACTCCCACGGAAACCTACACCATCGCTGCTGGTACGAATCAACTTTTCAATAATATTGGCGGCGCATTAGGGGGACAATTCTTGGGAGCTAGTGCAAGGGGGTCTCAGTTATTTCTTGGCAATGGTAGTCAAGTCTTGGCTTATGAACTAGCGGCCACTCCTCTGAGTACGGAAGTTACCAATACCAACGATAGCGGCGAGGGTTCCCTGCGACAAGCCCTGATTCATGCTGCGGCTAATCCGGGTGCAGATACGATTACGTTTACCGGCACGACGTTCACCAATGCTACCCCCGATACCATTACCCTTGCATCCGAACTGACTTATTTCAGCAATGCGGGGAATGATGTCACCATTCAAGCGCCAGGAAATGCGTCGCTGACAGTAAGCGGGAATAACGCATCGAGAGTGTTTAATTTCAATAGTGCCTCTGAGATTACGATTGATGGGTTGGCGATCGCAGATGGTTCTGTTATGGGTCGTGGTGGTGGTATTTTTAACGAATCAACGGGCACGGTTAATATAACAAATAGCACTTTGTCAAGTAATTCTACCATTGGCGCTGGTGATGGTGGTGGTATTAGT
>DDLS01000024.1 GCA_002340255.1 Cyanobacteria bacterium UBA2566 | reverse complement strand
TACAGCACTTTGCGCTGTAACGGAGTACAGTATCATTAGAGATCAGTCATTGCGAATGGAACGAAGTGGAATGAAGCAATCGCAAAATCACCCAATCTTGGAGATTGCTTCCCTCCGGTCGCAATGACAATTCTAACCCATAGATTAAATACTGTACCTCAATACAGCGCAAAGCGCTGTAAACTTCCGATCTTTTTGAAATGTAAAGAGGGATACTTCGGATCGTTCTTAAGCAACTCATAATTCTTGTCTGCCAGGGATTGAACTTCCTGTGGCAACTGACGATAGTATTCCCAAAACTGGGGAGTAGTGAAATGTTTTAAATTTCCTGGTACTTTCCATCTCTGAATTCTTTCCTTGCTTGTTGAATAAGACCATCTAGCTTGCCTGCTTCAAGGTCTTCCTCAATTTGCCGATCCCAGAGAGATTCAGAAAATTCATCCAGCCACTGAAGCAGTTCTTTAAACTCTCCTGTAGAAAGTTTCATTACTGCTTCTTGGATTTCGGTAACTGTCATAACACCTCTTTCAGAAATGTATTGCATCTATAATTTTGAGTAGTAAATGTTTGTTATTGTTGTTGCTGCAATGAACCCTTCAATTTCTCCAGCATCAATGCGCTCAAATAATCTTGCTGCACTGTCCACAAAGGGTTCTCGTTCTTGAAAGAAATCAAGCACAACGTTAGTATCAATAAGAATTCGCATTACTTGTATTTTTCAGTCAAATAAGTGATGTAATCCTCTTTAGCATTCCTTTCTTCTGTAGGTGCTGAAGTTTTTGCAATCCCTCGTAACCGAGATAGGTTACCCTTTTTTCGCTGGGGATACGCTTCTCGTTTGAGAGATTCTAAAAGAGTTTGGACTAACTGCCAGCGATCGCCAGTTGAGAGTTGTAGTGCTTGCGTTTGTATGTCTTGTAATGTCATTATCAATCAACGATAGAAATTTAGGGTTATTGTAGCTCAAACGGCGACTGCCTCCCCTAACGGCAAGTCAGCACGATAGACTATTAAGCCAATTCCAAACCCAAGAACTATAGCAGTGAATGAGTTGGTTCGGACAGTAGGTTATGGTTTTAGGCAATAGACAATAGGCAATAGGCAATAGAAAATGTCCTAACTATCCTTTGCCCTGCTATAAATAGATCTCATTTGTTCTAGGACAGTCGATTTAAGGCCAATCGAGAGCCTCCATATCTACCTCATCTGGTGGAGGAGTGTTGTAATTACGTTCTCTAATACGGTGTACAAATCGATCGGGGAGCCTAAAACAATGTTTCTCTACATAATGAGAGAGGCAATCTGGCCAAAATAAAACACCATCACTCCGATATACAAGTGTGTTTATTTTCTCCTCACAATCGTGACATTTTTTAAGCTTATTTGAAGCGACCACCATATTAGGAGCCTTTTTCAAATATTCAATGATTTTATCTTTATCAGGAGGAAGCCAATTTTCATCAATATGCGCGCTCAGATCGAAAGGTTGATCGGTGTGTCTTTCCTCTGCATACCAGAAACCATACCAGTTATATTTCCAGTCATGGGCGAATTTTTCTGCTTTTATATTCATACATAGGTCAGGGGATATTTAAGAAAAAACGGTTGAAATGAAGGGGGTTTGAGGGAAGAATTGCTCTTAGCAGCTCTAAATTTAGCATAATAAAGATCTATGAGCAAAGTGGATAAGTTATGCATATTCCTGAAATCCTTGGTTGGCCGACTTCGGTAGGGGAGGCAAAATTAATCCAAGAAGAATGGCGCGATCGCACTGTCACCTCCGATGAATTCCCAGAAGTCCATTGGGTTGCTGGAGTCGATCTGGGATTTGAAGATGACGGGAAAACCACGAGAGCCGCAGTTGCGGTGCTGAGTTTTCCCGACTTAAAGCTGATCGAAACGGCGATCGCTCTTTGTCCGACGATCTTTCCCTATGTTCCGGGTTTTCTCTCCTTTCGGGAAGTCCCTCCCATCCTGCAAGCGCTCCGTCAACTGACTACAACTCCCGATCTCATCCTCTGCGACGGTCAAGGATTAGCCCATCCGCGCAGATTTGGATTAGCCTGTCATCTGGGGACACTGCTCGATTGTCCCACCATTGGTGTAGCGAAATCCAGGTTTATCGGTACTCATGATGAACCTGCACCCCAACGAGGCAGTTGGACACCTCTCAAAGATCGGGATGAAATCATTGGTGCAGTGCTGAGAACCCGCACCAAAGTTAAACCCCTGTATGTGTCCATTGGTCATAAGATCGGCTTAGAGACGGCGATCGCCTATGTCCTTGATTGTAGTCCCCATTACCGTCTCCCCGAAACCACTCGCATCGCCGATCGCTTGGCCTCCAATCGAATTTAGCGCTCAGGTGAAGTACAATAGACCCAGATTCAGAACTTGTCTTCTGAAGCGTTGGGTTAGCGCAACTTATAGAACCTTATGGAAGAAAATAACCAGTCTTTAAACTTACAATTTAATCCGAATCGCTCCTATATCCCCATCTCCTATGAAGATGCGGATGTCGGCTTATGTACTCCAGAATTTGCCGCTAGTATTGTTGACACCATCAACAAATCCGAAAAACTCCAACAGGAAAACGAAAAGCTCACTCAACATAATAAAACCCTAACTAAAGCCCTGAAAATGGCCTGTACCGACTTAGTGAAACAGTTGGGGGGAACGCCCCAACAAATCAATGAGTTATTCAAGCAATATGTCGATCGCTTTAAGCGTCCCGATCATGGTTCGCGGGCGATCATGTTCCTATTGCGCGATCGCCAAGAACAACTCGATATTAGCGATAAAGAGTTTGTGCGCTTTTGTGACTCCTATAAACTCTCCCCCCAAGATCTGCGGGATGTGTATGGAGGAAAAGAAATTAGCGACGAACAAATTCTGGCGATCGCCCGCATCGTCGGGCGTGCCCCCAAAGAACTGATCCAAATTCGGGATGGATTCACCGATAATGAAATCTCCAAACTTGCCCGTATTTTAGGAACCAGTACTGAAGAACTCTCCGAACTCTTTGAAAGTCAATAGACTTCTTGCAGAAGTCAGGCAAAAGGCAATAGACATGAATAGCAATAGTCATCAGAATATGTGATTACTGCATTGCTCTTCATTTTCCCCTTTCCTGTTCCCTATTCTCTAGCGCGAAGCGCTGTATATTTTTGTATGAGTGATATGAATGATCCCCCCCCCAAGCAAGGGTTTGGACAATGGATTAGTTTTGCCGCCGATCGCTTTGGATTTGCTGGTTTAGGTTATATTCTCGGCGCAATCCTGGTTCTGGTCATCGGTTGGTTGATTCACGCTTCCCAAAAATCCCCTCCTTCCAACCCTAAAACCCCTACTGAACAACAGCCATAACGAGGATAGGGGGACACGGAGAAACGGCGGAGGCACAGACGTGGGGACACGGAGATGCGGAGATTACCCATTACCCATTACCTATTACCTATTACCCAATTACCGAATTTATGACCATTCAACCTTTTCAGATCGGCGAGCAGGATTTGAGCGACGAGCAACTCGCCCATTATATGCAAGTAGACGAAATTGCGGTAGATACCGAAACCATGGGCCTATTGCCCCTGCGCGATCGCCTCTGTT
Source organism: Cyanobacteria bacterium UBA2566 (assembly GCA_002340255.1). Classification (GTDB taxonomy): domain Bacteria; phylum Cyanobacteriota; class Cyanobacteriia; order Cyanobacteriales; family Desertifilaceae; genus Roseofilum. The sequence continues at coordinate 29,260 of DDLS01000024.1, read as the reverse complement.
TAGTACAAATTTCTGACCCCCAAGGTCATGTAATTGCCATCCGGATCGCCAAAGGACAAACCACAGCCCCCAACCTCAAACAACTGCTAGAGTCTCCAAAGATCACTAAAGTCTTTCACTTTGCCCGATTTGATGTTGCCCAATTTCAGCATCATTTCAATATCATCGTTAACCCGATCTTCTGTACCAAAATCGCCAGCAAACTCGCCCGTACCTACACCAACCGTCACGGACTCAAAGAATTAGTCCAAGAACTGGAAAAAGTTGAACTCGATAAAAGTGCCCAAAGCTCAGATTGGGGAAATGTAGGTAACCTCTCCGAGGAACAACTTAGTTACGCGGCTAATGACGTGCGCTATCTTCTCAGTGTTAAAGAAAAGCTCATCCACATGCTACACCGAGAAGAGCGTTGGGAACTTGCTCAACAGTGTTTTGGCTGTATCCCTGTTTTAGTCGCCTTAGACCTGTTGCAGTACAAAGATGTATTAGAGCATTAATTGAGTCATAAATGATATCAAGTCTGCCTCAATTCGGGATACTTTCTTACCTGTAGTAACAGAAAAAAGGTTCTCAAAGATAACAGGAAAAGTAGTGATTCAAGAACTGGCTCTAGCGATCGCCACCCCCGACTCCAACCCCATCCTACTCCCCCCCCACATTCCTCAGAAGTTGGTGTATTTAGCTGGCCAGAGATGGGAGAATTTGAACTAGATACTCCGGAAGTTATCTCTGAAGCAGCAAAGCGGGTATTATCCGACTCAGACTGGGGAACAATAGCCATTAGAGATCGCACAGAAGCAGCCAAGTTGGGCGATCGGGTAGAATCAAACAACTGGAACACTGGAGAATACTTAGGAGAGAAAACCTTTTCCTTTCAACCCGGCGATCGCCTGGGAATCAGGTTAGCGCCAAACGCGAGCATTCAGGAAGTATTAGATAACCCAGAAGCCACGGGATATAGAGCGCCCCTATATTTTGTGGCGATCTACAGCAGTTAGATCGAATTATTCCCAGTCATTAAACCCTAGGGGAGTTAGTACCTCTTCAGATGTCACATCCTTTCATAAAACACGCTTAGGGTAAGTTGTTAATTATTAAGGGTTAATTCTTCTTCGGTTTCATTTAATGGGGTTTGCTTGGCTTCTATTTCTAACAGTTCAGGAATGGTGACAAAGCGATAACCTTGTTGTTTGAGGGTGGTGATAATTTGGGGTAGGGCTTCGACGGTATTGCGGCGATCGCCTCCGCCATCATGAAAGAGTACAATCCCACCAGGGGTGACGCTCTTTAAGACGTTATCGATTAACACCGGGGTAGACACATAATAATCCTCTGAGTCGGAAGACCACATCATAATCCCATAGCCTTTAGACTCGGCATAATCGGCTAAACCGCTCTCTAGATTCCCTCCTGGAGGTCGAAACAGCTTGGTTTTAATTCCCGTGGTCTCAAAAATTAATTTACTGGTGGACTCGATTTCCTGGGCAGCCGTTTGCGGATCGAGAGTATGGGTATAATGATGTTCGGTATGATTTCCCAGAATATGCCCAGCATCAGCGACTTTTTTGGCAATTTTGGGATGGTTTTTCATATGCTGTCCCACCAAGAAAAAGGTCGCTTTAATCTCATGTTCCTTGAGAATATCTAAGATTTGTTCAGTTGTCTTCGGCCAAGGGCCATCATCAAAGGTTAAAGCCACAACTTTTGGCATGGCTAAAGCGTTAGCCTGACTGATCACTTTGCCCCGAAATTGTTCTGGAACATCCACAACTGTGAAAGAGGGTTCGAGTTTTGGGGGGAAGACAGCAACTGGACTGGGTGAGACTTCTGGAGTGGGAGCAATGCTAGGAGGGGGATCGAGGGGAAGTGGTGTAGAGATGGCAAATTGATTTTGATGAATCCAATGGGCATTGATCAGTTGTGCATAAAACCACCAGCAGGAAAGAATAAAACTTACAGCAGTTAAACGACTGATAAGTAAAGTCCGCATCAGCCGGAATTGGAAAGATTTTGGAATAGATGCAGTGGGAGCTGGAGCGAGGGCACTGCTTTGTTCGCTGGCAGGGGTGGCAATTCGTACGGCTTGTTTCCAGAGGATGCGGCGATCTCCAGCTTGTCTAGCGATAATTCTCACCTGGTGAATAGCTGCTGAGTTTAGCGTCCACAGACGATAGCAGACAAATCGCACTAAACGCTGCTGGAGGCTTAAACATTGATCTTTGCGTCTCGGATGGTGAAAATCAACCTGAACATTCAGCCAGCGATCCGGAGACTGGTTCACTTGCACGGAAACCCCTTGCGGTGCAAGTAAGCTATTCATCCAATAACTAATTGCCTGGGGATTCCCTTCCTTAGCGAGGTCGAGCAGAGAAGGTTGAGCAAAGATCTCAGAATAGGTCATGGGGAATGGGGAATAGGGAATGGGGGATAGGGAATAGGTTTCTAAGGATTGAAGTTCTCCTACTCTGCTATACCCGTTAGCCGTTACTAGGGGTCAAGTTTCAATTTTTTCGGGTGGATTGGCATTTGTCAATCTTTGGAGTCTAAATCTGGCTTTGCCGAAACACCCATCTTGTTCTGTAGAGCGTTGACTCAGTTTTTCCTTCGCATCCTTTGCTAGATCTTCTTTGGTTTTGCGCCAATACTCTAAGGCTTGTTCTGGGTTACCCTCCTGTTCCCAGACTTGAGCGAGTAAACAAGCGGCATGGGGAGCAGTAAGATTTTTAGAGATCGATAGAGAAACTGCCTTTTCTAAATCCTCTTTCGCTTCTATCCACCGTCCTTGCTTCATTCTCGCCCATCCGCGATTTTTCCAACAGGCAATTTCTATACCGGGGTAGACTGGACGCTCGATACACTGATTGCTCCGGTAGATAGCTCGATCCGGATTTCCCAGGCGAATGTTGAGATAGGCGGCTTCTGCCTGAGCATCTGGATGTCCTTTATTGGCAGCTCTTTCGTACCAAAAAAGACAGATGCTATTTAATTCTTGCTTCTGTTTACAGACCCAGCCGCGATTATAGTAAGCTTGGGGTTCCCAGGGAGCGATCGCGATCGCCAAACCATTCAAGAACAGAGGTTAGGGATGATGAAGCTAGGTTTATTAAATCACAAAAGATTCAATCATGCACATCTGGCCTAACGAAATTTGGACACTAAAGGGTTCTCCGGTTTCTCCCTTAAACTCCATTTGAATATTCTTAGTTTGGGTGGCGATCGCTTCCATAATAGAACGACCCGTTTCATTCAAGATATTCACTTTCAGATTGTGGGGGAGATAGATCTGTTCTGCTGTGGGATAAAGCTCAACGGAAATCTGCATTTCTCGATTGATCGGTTGAACCCCAATCAGCCGTGTAAAATGGTTGTTCTGGTGTTGAAACAATTTGCCTCGCTTAACACCCTGACGTTTATCTCTGGAGCGAAAATTAAGTGCCAATTGTGGCTCCTGAACAGGGAAGATTTCCTCAAAGGTTTTCCAACCTTGGGCGATCGAGTTTTGTAGCCAATCACTGAGGTTAATCCGGGGAAACGGTATGGGCTGCAAAAAGTCAAACAGTTCTTCTGGCGATCGCAATTGACTTAAAGGAATCATTTCTGCGTCTACTTGCTCCACAAATCCTAGAATTTCCGCGTCCGTTAATTCCCGATTTAATCTTACCGCAATATAGGCGAGACGATCCTCAAAGACTTCTGGAGGAACCCTCATATAATCCTGACCTAGTAAAACCGGACGGCATTCAATTTTACTTGATGAGGCAACTCTAAGTCCGCCACATCGAAGCAAGCCTGAAGCACGCTATCAAAGCTCTCGCAAACTTCTGTATGGGGATCAAAGCCCAAGTATTGAAGATGAAACTTAATCGCTAAAACTGATAGGGTATTCAAATAGACTGGCTTGCGCTTTCGAGGATTCTTTTGTGAGTGCAAAAACACTTCAGCTTGTTGATGGTCGCTAAATCCAAGGGGAATTTTAGGACTGATGGAATTGAAGAATGGGGAAGAATGAATAACCATGACAATAAACTCCAAGAACAAAATTAAAATCAGGTTGTTAAATCCTGTAACTGTTTTCTGAATTGAATCATTTTGCGCCGATAAAAGCTCGACAAGGTCGGAACGCTAACCCTCAGAGATGCAGAAATCTCTTGCCAAGACTGACCATAGAGCCGCCTTAAAATCAAAATCCTCAGATTCGCCTTCGGATGACCTTTAACATGAATTTTACTCAATTCATGTTCTGGATTATCCTCTAATTGTTTAATGACTTTTTCTGTAATAGAGAGATTTTGCTCATCGTCATGACTGTCGGGTTCGTATTCCTCGAAATCATCTAACGTCCGTTGATAAAATTGCAATCCATGGAGATGAGAGCGGCGAAACTCTTGAATAGCGCCCAACCAAAAACGCTGTTTGAGTAAGAAGTTAACCCAAGCTAATACCATTTCTCTTTAATTTTGCCACTCATGATTTCTATTGAGGTAATTGTCTGAGAGTATTTATTAAGCGCAATATCATGGAGAAATAGTATAACCCTCTTCTGTCACTCTCCGAGTTCAATGAATAGGAAATCTGCCAATTAGACGGAAGGATAAAAGGATTGAAATTGATTAACACCGTTAATCAATTTATTAAATCCCCTCCATAAATAAGAACTCGGAACAACATCTAACCACGAAACAATTGACCAGAACAGAAGGGTCGGCTGAATCAGTAAACGAAAATTCTTCAAGATACTTTTCCAACTGCCAGAGCGATCCCACTGTGAGTGGAGCGAACAACCTCCTTGAACTTTAGCACTTTTTATCTTCTGGGATTCTGAATTATTTAATCACCAAAATGGTTGACTATTCAAACTAATCATTAGATCTGTAACTCTACATCCATTGATCTATCTCGCTTTTAGCTATTGATACTCTATTTTATTCTATCTTCATTCTTGGAGAGTGACAGAAGAGGGATAAGACATTTTCTGTTCCTCATTCCCTGTTTCTTAAACCCATAATTTAGCTGTCCTAACTTAACAAGTTCCTTGCTAAACTTAAAAGCGATCGCTTGCTAAACTTAGAAGCGATCGCTTTTAAGGAAAATACTCCAGTAGAGTTCGTTCATCATTCCCCTTACTGGCTAAGGTTTTGAGTGAAGTTAACCGGCTGTCGTGGCTGCACTTACAGCTTTCTTAAGTAATTCCACTTTATCGGTTTTTTCCCAGGGCAGATCTAAGTCATTGCGGCCGAAATGACCATAGGCGGCTACATCTTGATAGAAACGTCCTCCCCGTTCCTGGGGTAGGGTACGCAAACCAAAGGTTTCAATAATTCCCGCTGGACGGAATTCAAAGACCTTTTGGGCTGCTTCTAGCAATTGGTCATCATCGACCTTACCCGTCCCAAAGGTTTCAATCATAATGCTCACGGGACGAGCGACCCCAATGGCATAACCCAATTGCACTTCACATTTTTCTGCGAGTCCTGCTGCAACGATATTTTTAGCTGCATATCGGCAAGCATAGGCAGCAGAACGGTCTACCTTAGTGGGGTCTTTACCGGAAAATGCGCCGCCACCATGACGAGAATAGCCACCATAGGTATCAACAATAATTTTACGTCCAGTTAGACCCGCATCCCCTTGGGGGCCACCAACTACAAATTTACCAGTAGGATTAACAAAATATTTGGTTGCACTGTCGGGTTTGATCTCTAAATCAGAAAATGAGGGAAGCACCACGGCATCCCAGAGATCTGCTTTAATTTTTTTCTGAATTTCCGTGTTGTCAGTCACTTCACCGATGGTGGCTGCATGTTGGGTGGAAATCAACACGGTATCAATAGCAACAGGCTTACCGTCTTCATAGGCAACGGTCACCTGGGTTTTACCATCAGGACGCAGATAGGAGAGTTGCCCTGTTTTGCGGACTGCGGCTAACCGACGAGAAATGCGGTGAGCCAAACTAATAGGCAGAGGCATTAATTCGGGGGTTTCGTTGCAGGCAAAGCCAAACATCAACCCTTGGTCTCCTGCACCCGTGGAGTCAAAGCGCTCTTCACTCGACATTTCCCGCTGTTCGGCGGCAGCATCAACCCCTTGAGCGATGTCAGGAGATTGGGCATCAAGGGCAACCAGGACGGAGCAACTGTTGCTGGTGAAGCCGCCTTCACTATGCACATAGCCAATTTCAGCAATTTTTTTCCGCGCCAGATCAATGTAGTTGACTTGGGCTTGGGAGGTGATTTCACCAGTGATTAAGACTAATCCAGTATTGACAGCCACTTCGGCGGCTACGCGGCTGGCAGGGTCTTCGGCCAGCAGAGCGTCAATGATGGTATCTGAGATTTGATCGCAGATTTTATCAGGATGGCCTTCAGTTACAGATTCTGAGGTAAATAAATAGCGACGAACCAAGGAAAAATCTCCTTTTGTTTAATGAGGTTGAACTCGAATCAAGTGATTTTATCTCTTGTCTAAGAGAGCCTACAGAAACTAGGAACTGGTTTCCATAAAGTTGATTCAATTGTGTAGAGTCAGAAAATCCTTAACTCCAGCTAACATCCCAATTTAACCGATCGCTTGTATTTCGTCTAATTTGGCGATCGCCACATCCGCTTTGTCTAGATTCGGTCGTCGGCTCCATCCCCAAGCTACACCAATGCTTCCGGCGGCTTGGGCATTGCGCGCCATGGTAAAATCTCCCGGAGCATCACCCACCATCAGCACCTCTTGGGGAGAGACTCCTAACTGTTCGCAGGCAGACCAAAATACTTGGGGATTGGGTTTGGTTAGGTGGGGTTCTGCTCCTTGAATAATTTGAATATAGTCGCTGAGTTGATAAAAATCGAGAAATTTTTCTATGTTTTCACGGATATCGGAGGAGACTACGCCTAATTTTAGATGCGATCGCCGCAAACGGTCGAACACTTCGGCCACTCCAGGCAGTACTACTGTTTCTTTGGCTTTATTCTGCATGACCCGATCTGCTTCCTGGAACGCTTGGTTAATGATTTCCAACGATTCCAGCCAACACCGTCCCGTTTCAGCCACATAAGCCGCTGCTGCAATTTTATTTTCTTGGCGACTCCCTACAGCCGTTAATCCGGCTGGATTAAACCCCTGTTCGTCCACCCCAAAGGCCATCAGTAACGGTTCTCCGACTCCAGGGATTTGGGCATCAATAAGGCGCGCTCTTCGCTGGGCCAGATGGCGTAGATAAGGTTCTGAATGGGCCAGGGTTCCATCCTTATCAAATAGGATAGCGCTGATGTTTTCAAACTGGCGATCGTGACATACAACCGTTACCATACTTCGACTCCGTATTCCCTAGCGCGAAGCGCCATAGCCAAAAGTTGGGTGGGACTCGCCCACCCACACCAGGGTCTCATAGCTCCTTCCTTGGTTTCTATTCAGCAGCCGCTAACTGTTCTTCTGGGATTTCTGAAACCGTTTCTTCCGGCTCCGATGCCTCAGCCTCATTTTCTACCTGGGGTTCTGCTGGGCCTTCTTCTACAGCCTCAACCGACTCTTGTGTCTCTTCTGCTGTCCCTTCCTCTACAGGAGTTTCAGCCGTTGGAGTCGAGTCTTCTTGAGGAAGTTCAATCCCTTCCGCTTGGGCGCGGAGTTTTTGACGATAGCGCTCGGCCATTTCTTCGGCTTTATCGTAAACCAAATCGGGATTCTTAACCATATCGCCCGGTTCAGGTTCGAGTTGCTTAGTAGACAGAGAAATCCGGCCTCGCTCGGCATCCAAGTCAATAATCATCACTTTGATCTCATCATTGACATTGAATACACTGTGGGGCGTATCGATATGGTCGTGGGAAATCTCTGAAATGTGCAGCAAACCGCTGACTCCACCGATATCGATGAATGCTCCATAAGGTTTGAGACCGCGTACCATTCCTAAGACGACTTCGCCCACTTCCAAGCGGTTCATCTTGCGTTCTACAAGCGCTCTTCTGTGGCTGAGAACCAAACGATTGCGGTCTTCATCCACTTCCAAGAATTTTAAGGGTAATTCTTCACCCATTAAATCTTCTTTCGGTTTGCGGGTGCTAATATGGGAGCCAGGAATAAATCCCCGAAGTCCTTCAATTCTCACTAAGGCTCCACCTCGGTTTGTGGCGAATACCTGGGCCCTGACCGTTGCATCTTCTGCTTGCAGTTGCCGGACTCTTTCCCACGCTCTCATATATTCGATGCGGCGAATGGAGAGGGTCAGTTGTCCATCTTCATTTTCATCGGTAAGGATGAAGAACTCACGGGTTTCATTAGATTGTAAGACTTCATCTGGGGTATCGATGCGGTTAATAGACATTTCCTGAATGGGAATGTATGCTGCGGTTTTCGCGCCGATGTCAATCAGAGCGCCCCTTGGCTCCAGACTGAAAACCGTACCAGCTACGGTATCGCCGGGGCTAAAATGATAGTCATATTTATCGAGCAGTGCAGCAAAATCTTCGTGCGTAAAACCGATGTCTGTAGCCATTAATTCCTGATTGACCATGCGAATGATTTCCTAGTAATTATCTCCGTATCTTTTGCTGGGGTTTACAGTGGGGACGCATTTTCGCAGCCTCCAAACCTCTACAAGGGGGTTTTACCAGTTACCCTGGGAATAACCCGAATCTGCTTATAACACAGACATTCTATAATACCCTATTTTTGTATTTCCATACCAGTCCCCTAGTCTAAAACTTGTTGAGGGGGAGTCTTAGAAAAAGATAGGGGAGAGGGTGAAGATGGGGCGCAATCAAGCCATCTCCTCATACATCAAAATGCCCCCAATGAGCTGTATTCCTTGCTTAGGAAGGGTTCGAGGTAGGGATTTGCCGCATGAGGGTGGCCATTTCTAGGGCATTCATGGCATAATTCCAACCCAGGTTACTTTTAATTCCAGCCCGTTCTAAGGCTTGTTGTAGGGTATCGGTGGTAAGGATACCAAAGATAACCGGGACTCCGGTTTGAAATCCAGCCGCAGCGATGCCTTTGGAAACTTCAGCCGATACATAGTCAAAATGGGGGGTATCGCCTCGGATCACGGCTCCTAAACAAATGATGGCATCATATTGATTAGCGATCGCCATTTGCCGAGCTACTAGGGGGATCTCAAAACTCCCTGGAACCCAGATATAATCGACTTGAGTCCCATTGGGATCGATATCTACCCCATGTCTTTTTAAGCAATCTTGACACCCAGTGAGCAGTTTTCCAGTGACGAGGTCGTTAAATCGACCAATAATAATGGCAAATCGCAGTCCCTCGGTCTGAGTAAATGTTCCCTCAAAAACGGTCATAGTTATAGCACTTTGCGCGGTAATTGGTAATCGGTAAGGGGAGAACTATTTTTCACGCTAGAGTCCCCATTTCTAAGGCTTGCTCTCATCCAACTTTTCAAGGGCAATGACTTGAAAAGGCTGATCTCTAGGAAGGGACAATAGTTAGTCTCAAAGATAACTAAGGATTGCCCCATGCCCAGAATCTTAAACAACAAAAAAATTCAAGATGCCAACCAGGATGACTAGGACGGCCCAGAAGCCAGAGCCAACATATAGCAAGGGTTTAGATTGTTCCCAGTTTTGGGGGAGAGCATAGGCAACGGGAACAGCCACGACTAAGACAAAGGATAAAAGAACTAAGGCAAATAGGGATAGTTGAAATAGAATTGACATAATGTACTCTCCTAACACGAGCAAGCAAATGGGTTAAGCCAGGTATGGCCTTTGTTTTACTATAGTGCCTCATGGCACCAAGCAAAAGAGTTTTGGCGGCTGGGGCGATCGCATCAGTAGGCAATCTGTGGCCAAACTCGTCATACTAGAGTTTAGAGTGGCTCAACCCTGCTTCTCCCGTTCCTCTGTGCTAATCTAAAATTTATGACTCGAACCAGCTCAAGACGCAAATCAACCGGTAATTTTGGCCCTAAATCTTCTCCATTTAACTATACGTTGGTGGCTTTGATGGGAGGGATCTTTGTTCTGGGGATCGGGATTGGGATCGCCTTTAGCTCCACGACTACTCTATCCCCGGAAAATGTGGCTTCCCGTGATTTTATCGATCGCAGTGCCCCAGATCCAGAATTATGTGTGAAATTTGGAGCGAGTGCGATGGTTATGGATGCTCGCCTGTATGTTACCTTAAACCCCTTTAGCGTCTATATCTCTCAACCCGCGATGCAACCAGGATGTGTACTCCGGCGCAATAACTGGGTGATTTTGGAACAGCGCAATCTCCTGCCCCGTGATAAGTTTAATGATTGTAAGAATCGGATGAATACCTTTGCTTATACAGGCAGTATTGACAGTAATCCCAAGGTCAATTGTGTGTATCAAAATGATAGTGCTGAAAACTTCTTCCTCAGTCAGCCCGGACTCAATCCTGGAGGAACGGCTCCAGAGAGCGATCGCTTTTAAGAGACTTCTTGCAGAAGTCCTGTCCAAGAGTTTTAATGATTTTTCTTAAGTACTGTGAGTGACGGAAGCTTAAAATAAACCTAAAAAATCCCTTCCGACTCAAAAAATATGATACCCCTGTCCGTAAATCAAGATTTATTGTACAGGGGTTTAAACATTGTGTCCTATGAAATTCGCTATAAACCCGCATTCGCGGCTGTGTTTGTCACCCTGAACCCTGGAGAACAAATCATTGCTGAAGCAGGAGCGATGACGAGTATGGATGCTGCATTATCCATGAAAACCGAGTTTTCTGGGGGCTTTTTCTCTGCCCTACTGCGGAAGTTTTTCGGAGGAGAATCCCTATTTGTCAATCGCTTTCAAAATAAGACCCAAAAGCCTTTAACTGTAGTATTTACTCAATCCTTAATTGGCGATATTGAATGTGTCAAATTAACGGGAAATGCCCTTTGTTTACAACCGGGGGCTTATATCGCTAGCGATCCTAATATTCAATTAGGGGTACGTTGGGCTGGTTTTGCCAGTTGGTTTGCTGGAGAGGGACTCTTTAAGTTGAAAGTAAGCGGTAGCGGAAAAGTTTTTTTTGGTGCTTATGGTGGCATCTCCCAACAGAGTGTATCGGGAGAATTTATTGTTGATAATAGCCATTTAGTTGCCTATAGTCCCAATATCAAAATGAGTATTGGTTTATCAGGGGGCATTTTTAGCTCAATCGCTTCTGGAGAAGGCTTTGTTAATCGTCTAAAAGGAAAAGGCGTGATTTACCTGCAATCGAGAAGTATGAGTGGTTTGGTCAGTTTTTTACGTCCGAAAGTCCGCAATTAAGAGATGATTTAATTATAGCTTATGGATATTCAATTACTAAAGCAGCCTGATAGTGCGATCGCCAAAGTTACACTCAACAGTGGCGAAGAAGTCATTGCTCAAGCTGGAGCAATGGTAGCAATGAGTGCTTCTATCAACACTAGTACTACCCTCCGCCAAGGAAAAGGGGGCGGAATTATGGGAGGACTCAAGCGCATGTTAGGCGGAGAATCCCTCTTTTTAAGTGTATTTCGATCGCCCATTCCTAATGGTGAAGTTTTTCTAGCTCCTACACTGATGGGAGATGTCATGGTTTACGAGATGACAGGACAAGAATTAGTGGTACAAGCCGCTTCTTATTTAGCTTGTGCGTCTGATGTGATTATTGACATTGGCTTTGAAGGCTTAAAATCCTTATTTTCAGGTGAAGCCATTTTTTGGCTAAAAATCTCAGGGATAGGTTCCGTAATTCTTACCTCATTTGGTGGAATTTATGAGATTGATGTCAATGGGGAATATATTGTAGATACGGGGCATATTGTCGCCTTTGAACGGAGTTTAGATTTTGAAATTGGTAAAGCCAATTCTAGTTGGTTGGGTGCATTTTTTGGGGGAGAAGGATTTATTTGTCGATTCAAAGGCAAGGGAAAAGTGTACTGCCAAACCCATAATTCAGGTAGCTTTGGATTGACGGTAGGATCGCAATTGCCTGAGCGTAGATAATTATAAATCATCCCAGGGTGGGCAGGAGAATAAGTCAGATTGTTCAGCTTATAGTTACTCTTGCCTTGCCCACTGACTTCCCATTACCCATTACCCATTATCATGTCACAATTTACTTATCAAATTGACCATTCCCCAGCTTATGCCTCCCTGGTGTTGAATTTACGTCCCCAACAGAAGGTATTAGTCGAAGCTTCTGCCATGGCAGCCATGGATAGCAATATCACCATGCAGTCAAAAATGAAGGGCGGTATGCTCAAAAGTGTGGGCAGAATGTTAGGGGGTGAGTCTCTATTTATTAATGAATTTACAGCAGAGAAAGCAGGAGGATCGTTATATATTTCTCCTGGAGTTCCTGGAGATATTCAGTATTATTCCCTCGATGGCAGTAAAGGTTTAATCGTACAATCTTCTGGGTTTGTGGCTTGTAGTGAGACGATCGACATAGATACCAAGTTTCAAGGAGTAAAAGGATTTTTTAGCGGTGAATCTTTGTTTCTGTTGCGAGCCAGTGGCACCGGTGATTTTTGGTTTAGTTCTTATGGGGCAATTATCGAAATTCCAGTGGAAGGAGCTTATGTAGTTGATACGGGTTATATCGTTGCTTTTGAAGACACTTTGCAGTATAATGTGGAGATGATTGGCGGATTAAGTTTTAAGAGTTTGAAAACGGGAATTTTAGGGGGAGAAGGTCTAGTTTGTCGCTTTAGTGGACAAGGGCGCTTATGGATTCAAACCCGTGGAATTTATCCGTTACTAAACTTTTTATATCCGTTTCGTCCGGTTAAAAGTAGTAGCTAACGATGAGCGATCGCAATCCTCCCACTAGCAACCGTCAGTTACTGATTCTCGCCGGTTTGTTTGTGCTGGCGATCGCCCTTACGATTTGGGCAGGAATGGCGATCGCCGATTTTGCCATTACCCGAATTCCCATCAGCGTCGAGCAAAAGCTGGGGAGTGTCATTATCCCTGTGTATGAGCAGCAAGCGGAAGACTCTGTAGAGCAAGATACCCTAAACCAACTGCTCGATCGCTTAGAAAGCCATTTAGAGGATAGCGATCGCGATTATCGGCTATTGTATATCAATCGACCCACGGTGAACGCGATCGCCATTCCTGGGGATGTCGTCATCATCTTCCAAGGGTTACTCGAAAACATCCAATCCGAAAACGAACTGATGATGATTCTCGGTCATGAATTAGGGCATTTTGCCCATCGAGATCATTTAAGACGGTTAGGGCGTACCTTAGTCATTCGTCTAGCCATTTTTACCCTATTTGGTAATATTGATTGGCTCAATGATGCCAGCACTTTGCTCGTCGCAATTAGCAATTCTCGTTATTCCCAATCTCAGGAAACTCAAGCCGATCGATTTGGCCTCACCCTACTCTATCAAACCTATGGTCATGTGGCTGGCGCGACCGACTTTTTCAGCCGCTTAAGCCAAGATGCCACTCGCAATTGGGATTTTCTCACCAGCCACCCCGCACCGAAAAAACGAATTAGTGCCCTAGAAGAAGAGATTCAACAACAGAATTATCCCCTCCAAGACAAGCAACCCCTACCCCATCCATTAAAAATTTAAAATTAATTGTTTTGCGTCATAAATCCATTGTGCAACTTTATCCACCGACGGACAAAGATCCCGGCGCTGCATAAGAGAAACTTGCAATTTCAGGACTTGACGATGCAATTGATGGGCAGACATTTGGGAGAGTTGAACAACTGAAGCAACTCCCGCATGGAGCAACAAGCCATTATATTCACAACCGACACTTTTTATTCTAGCTAAATCAGACAAAGCCATCCATTTATTCAAAACTTGGAGAGGCAAATGCAATTTTTGACCGTATTGGATGCGCTTTGGCATGGGAGTCATTTTTTTGAGCAGATCGCCAGTTGTGTTGACCCCTAAATCTGATAATTGGCTTTGGTGTTTGGTACTGAGTCCAGGTAATTGTTCTAGAGGCCAAATGCAAGGGAAGTTTCGTTGAGTAGAGGATGGAGGTTTCATGGTGAGGAGGGATGAAAACAGGAGTAATTCTAAGTTATCCGATCAAAGGAACTAGAAGCAAGAGTGACCGAAGAAGGGTAAGTGGTCAAATGGGTTATATCAAATCCTTAATGGGTAATCACACCAAATATTTAAGAATTTGAGACGAGTTGATGGAGATCGCCATTTTATTTGATTATGTTAAACGCCTACTTCTGCAAACAAGACTTCTAGGGCTTCTAAAGTAAGTCCTTGTTGAATATATTGGGGATTGTCAGGATTGTAGGGACTTTTCAGGCGATCGCCCCCCACAATCTTAGCAGTTTCTGATAAGACAGGGATATCTGGATTAAAGGCAGTCGATCGCATTAAAGAACTGGAAAACCCTTTAAATACCAGGATTTGATCGGCTTCTCCCTCAATTTCTGCATGGATGAGTAGCACTTCTTGGGGCCGTTTGAGGGTGTATTGTTCTAAGCGTCGAGAAAACATAGGCGATCGTACTTCATTTGGGAAAGGTTGCAGCTAATTAATGATTCGAGTCACTCGAAATCAATTACCCGAGGAGTTCGATCTCTTAAGCCAGGCTTGCTCATCTCGCTTTCCACAGATTTCTTCATTCATCTCGCTTAAAGTTTCACCCTGTGCATCACTTGTTTCCAGCATATATTGCTGGATTTCTGAGGGTAGCATCCAGTGTATACCATCCACCGGAGCTTTTTCAAGAGTAAACCAATAAAAATCCTGGGGGATACCCATATCGCTGTAATAGTCCAAATAGGGTTGATGCACATCCGCATCGCGAGGGAAGTCTCGGCCTTCAACGCTATCACTATCTCCCCAGGAATGCACGCCAAGACAAGCTCCTTGCTGAATATCTCTGTTCACGCCGGCTAGAAATAGATCGGTACCGCCTGAAGCCACCAATCCATCTTCTGGGACTATGGTGGTAAACCCCAGATCTCGCACCATTCGCGCCAGCTCTAGATTAGCCGTATCATCAATGGAACCAGGCACCCACTGCAAAACCAGTGTTTTGATGCTTGGATTGTTATGGGTTGCCATCTCAAACGTAGAAATGGCACTTCGGTCTATAACACCATTGGCCACAAAGGAGTTATCATTGACTTCAATTTCAAGGAGAGGAATGTTAGATTCTGCGCAGGCACTGAGTATTATCAGTCCTAGAGAGACTATTGACGATAAGCCGTGGATGCTTCTGTTGTCTGTCATTACCCATTTAACTCTAGTTTGATCCAACTACATACTAGCGCGTAGCATTACCGACTATTGGCCGACAGCGGTTCGACCCTGCTTTCCGAGGCGAATGAGGATAAAATAGCTCAGATAAACCGTATAGATCAGCAATCCCAGGATACCCACAAAGCCTAAGAAGCGTTCGCTGGTGGCATTGTGGAATAATTGTTTATAGCCCCAAGGTGCTTCTAACCAGAGTCGGCAAAAGTTATTTTGGATTAATTCTTGCGTAGGTAAAAAAGCGCATTGTAGTGAGGGTAATTGGGCGATCGCCCCAATCCCCATCAATATCGTTACCGCCCAGCGCCAAGCCGTAAACGCCAGTTTCAGGGCACGAGACGGGGGCATATCCTCAATTTCCTCATTCAAGTCAATCCAAAACCAGAGGGATATGGGAATCAAAATCCGGGCGGATATAGAACTGACAAAGCCAATGGGCGCTCCCCCAATCATCAAATAAAGGGAGATAATCAGCAAACTAGCCACCCGCCAATAGATAATCATCAGGCGGATTAGGGGGACAGACTGTTTCACCAGCGACCAAATCAGCAGCACCAAGGGAATACCGATCCCCACCAGTGCCACTAACCGATAGTCCATCCAAATCAGCGATCGCATCCAATCCATTCCCGCTTTGCCTCAATCTCAGAGCAGCCACATCTAACCATACCAGAACCATCTGTTTCTCACCCCATCTCCAGAGTGCAAACATTGACAAACCGATATTAAGTCTTAATAATACCATGCAAATTGAGTAGGGTGTGGACAGTGGGGAGCAGGAAAAACAGGTTGTGCATCTTGTTTGTTGCCTCTTGCCCCTTGAACTGTAGATAGGCATTATGATTTGAAAGGCACAACTGCTAGATGAGAGCAACTCTGCTTGACTTTCGGCATCACAGAGGCTTATAACTGTACATTTTCTGGACATTTTTCCACCGAACTGACTGGATCTTACCTATGGGATATATTATTTCAACTGTCAATATGAAAGGAGGGGTCGGCAAAACCACCCTCACGGTTAATCTAGCGGCGTGTCTTGCCAAATACCACGACAAGCGGGTGTTGATTGTCGATTTAGATGCTCAAATCAGTGCTACCCTCAGCATGATGTCGCCCTCCGATTTTGCCAAACTCAGGCGAGATCAACGCACCTTAAGAGAATTGGTCAAAAAAGCGATTAATCCAGCCGCCAGTTCTACTTTTCCTATCCAAGATATTATCATTCCCTACGCTTGTAATGTTCCCAAACTCCATTTACTCCCTGGGGACATTGATATGTATGATGAATTTTCAGTTTCAGAAATGATTTATGAAAAAGCCGTTTATCGGGAACAAGTAAGTTTTGAAACCGTATGGAATCGCTTTGAAAGAGTCTTGGTTGAGAGCATCTTAAAACCCATCATCGACGAATATGATTACATTATTTTAGATTGTGCCCCTGGCTATAATCTCTTAACTCGCAGTGCCCTGACTGCCAGCGATTTTTACTTACTCCCCGCTCGTCCAGAACCCCTATCATTAATCGGGATTCAGCTTTTAGAGCGTCGGTTAGCAAAACTGCGAGAAGTCCATCAAGATGGACATCCCCTAGATATTCAAATGCTCGGCATTGTCTTCACCATGGCTGGGGGATTTATCGGCCGCTATTATCGCCAAGTCATGAACCGGGTACGTACAGATTATAGTGAGGCGAAACTGTTTAAGACTCGCATTCCTGCCGATATCAATGTATCTAAAGCTGTCGATAATTATTTACCTGTAGTCATAGCCCATCCCCATAGTCGCGGCTCCAAAGCCTTTCAAAAATTGACGGAGGAATTATTAGATAAACTCCATACCACCATTTCCCGAAAACAACAACAATCTTCAGTGAAAATGTCGGATTTGTAATTGGGGTAATGAGGAATGGGTATAGCAACTACACCAGCAGTTAAAACTTTTTTGCCTATTCCCTATCCTCTAATATTATCGGCTAAAATAGTGAATGATGTTGAAGCGTTAAAAAGATCAAGCATTATGAACCTTCAGACCCCATCATCAATCCTGTGCTAATTGGCTACATCGAACAAAAGTACAAGCATCTCTTTAAGCTGTCCATTAATCAACCCTTAGGAGACCAGGGGCTGAAGTCCCTTGTTTAGCACAGGGTTGCTTATTTTTGATAAATAAATGCTTCATGTTTTACAATGGAACCATTCATTAATTTTCGATGCTCATAAATGATATTTCCACGACAAGTTAAATGAGAATTAAGCCACTGCAAAATTTCTATTCTACGCCTGTCCTTCTGATTATTAGTCAAATTAAAAATAAGATAACCAGACTTCTGTAATACATCAAGATAGCTCTCATAATCAAAAAATTCTAAGTGATTCGCACCTCCACTAACAATCAAACAATTAAACTGCCCTTTTGTTAAATCATCCTGTTCATATTGTCCAACTATATAGGTTTGGTCATAAATGTGTGGATTATCTCGATGGAGTGCTGTAATAGCTATAGGTAAAATATCAATCCCAACTAATAGCTCAACAGAGATAGCACTGTGAGTCTTTAAAAATTTACCCATCAACCCACTACCACAAGCAATATCTAAGATCCGCCATTGTTTGATATCTTTTATAGAACACAAAAATTCTTCTAGGACTAAATAGACCTTACATTCAAGTTGTTCTAAAATTAGATCTTCATATAAATGAGGATAGGAATATAAAGTTGAGTAATCCCAAATATTTACTGTTTTCCGATCTCCATCAGGTAGTTCAAGTTCAAAAAACTCATCACCTTGTTCAGAACCAAATATTTTTTTGATTTTATACATAATCAGTCTACCCCAAAATAATTTGACTTTCTCTTAAGAATTCAGGATTGTATATTTTTGATAAATATTTAATACCACTATCACACAAAATTGTAACGACTACAGATTCCTCATCGAGTTGTTCAGCTATGCATTTACTCGCAAAAATGTTTAATCCGCTACTCCCACCAACAAGAATTCCTTCAGTTTGCAGTAATTTATAACACATGGAAATTGCTTGTTCATCGGAGACTTGAATAACTTCATCAATCAGAGAAAAATCCAAGCATTTTGTTGGCTTATATTTACCTGCTCCCTCTATAATATAGGGCTGATTTTTATTTACAATATAATCAGATTTATCTTGACAATATCCATGATAATAATACTCATAAATATTGGAATGTAAAGGATCGGCTAGAATCACTTTAATTTCATGATTTTGTTCTTTTAGAAACTTGGCTGTACCCGTGATACAACCAAAGGTCGATCCAGTCATTACAAAATGAGTAATTCTACCATTAGTTTGCTCCCAAATTTCAGGGCCTAATGTTTTATAATAAATTTCTGGGTTGTTAGGATTATTATATTGATCGACTTTAAAATAGTTATGTTTGCAGGCTAACTGATGGGCATATTCCATATAATCATGTCCTTCACTGACTACCATCAATTGGGCATTGAAAGAACGAATATGATTTTGCTTCTCCAGGCTACATTTTTGAGAAGTAACAACAATCACATTATATCCTTTCAAACTTCCCAACATAGCAAAACTACACCCAGTATTTCCACTAGAGGCACAAACAATGGTATCTCCCTTAGTTAACTTTTTATTGGCTTCAGCTTGGTTGAGAATGTATTGAGCAATACAGTCTTTCATACTATACCCTGGATTCAAAAATTCGCATTTTGCATACAATTTTGCTGAATTAGGATCGCAGCAGTTGCTCAAATCCACTAAAGGAGTATAGCCAATAGAGTCAATGAATTTTATGGATTTTACTGTATTCATTTATGTTCAACAATCGAGTTTAAAAAATCAGCGTTTGGAGTTGAATTCCAAAATGTATATTTTTTTGTAAAAAGCATCATCTTGAAATGTTATATCTCTAGCATTTTTTTCATCTTGTGACATTGCTGTAACTATAGGATACAATATTTGACGTACAGGAACTGTTTTTTCATGTTTTTTGGCTCCTGAAAAACCAAAGTGTTGCTCTATACTTTTCAAAAAAGAGTCGATCGCTAAGACTGAAGAAACTCCTAACTGAATGCTAATATTCTGAGTATTTTGTCCTGATAGCCATTGAAAAAAACGATTTATTACTGCTTTTCCATCTTTGCCTCCATCTCTAAATTTTTTCTCACATTCTTCTTTAAAGATATTGATATTCACCCAATCTGTTGGTAGCTGAGGGGGATTAAATGTAATTAAGTCAATGGGGTATTTTGATAGATCGATTGAGTCAAAAGCCCCCTGAATTATCTGATATTGATCTGAGGAAATCCCCTCTTTCTTGAGGTTATACTGTGTCAAGCCAATGGCTTCTGGCTGAATGTCGTTAAAATAGACAAATGGAAGGCGATTTAAGAGACTATAGATCCCGATAATACCACTTCCACATCCCACATCTAGCAGACAGTGGTAGTGTTGAAGATCTATACCTTCACACATGGCTTGACTAAAAGGGGTTTTGGCAGCAATTCCATTACTACTAGCTAAGTTTATATTTTCAATTAAATAGATTGATTTTTGATTCATTAATGACTGATTTATGTTTTTTTATTTCATCTTAGAATATCATATCATTTCCATTTTTCAACTGTCTTGCGAATTAATACCAAAAAAAAAGTATCAATAAAATCTAAAGGTCTAATTCGTCCAATTCCAACTCAGACTCTGGGGAACCTTCGGAGGGAGGTTGTACGGGAATGGCAGAAACGATCGCATCCAAAACCCGCCCCACCGGGATAATGGTTAGGCCTAAGTCGGGTAAAGATTGACCTTTGGGAACGATCGCCCGCTTAAAGCCGAGCTTCGCCGCTTCCTTTAATCTCAATTCTAATTGGGACACCGCTCGCACCTGTCCCCCCAAGCCTACCTCGCCAATAATCACCGTGCGCGGATCGACCAGGCGATCGCGGAATGAAGCCACCACGGACACCGCAATTCCCAAATCCGCCGCCGGTTCCTCTACCCCTAATCCGCCCGCAGAAGCCACATAAGTATCGAGCTTGGATAAAGGAATACCGACTCGCTTCTCCAATACCGCTAAAATCTGCAATAACCGGTTATTGTCCACCCCAGTAGTTGCGCGACGGGGGGAACCGTAGCTCGTCGGACTCACCAGCGCTTGCAGCTCCACCACAATGGGGCGCGTCCCCTCACAAGCCACAATGGTACAAGTTCCCGATACTTTCTCATCCCGATTGCCCAAAAACAACTCCGAGGGATTCGGTACTTCTGCCAACCCTTGAGCCACCATTTCAAACACGCCAATTTCATGGGTCGCGCCAAAGCGATTTTTCATCGATCGCAACAACCGATGGGAGGCAAAGCGATCGCCCTCAAAATACAATACCGTATCCACCAAATGCTCCAAAACCCTCGGCCCCGCCAAAGACCCATCTTTCGTCACATGACCAACAATAAATAAGGTAATATTTTCCCGTTTCGCCACCTGCATCAGTGCGGACGTACACTCGCGCACCTGAGCAACCGAACCCGGAGCAGAAGACAAAGACGGAAAATAAATCGTTTGAATACTATCAATCACCGCTAAACGGGGTTTCAGCGCTTCCAACTCCCGTAAAATTTCCTCTAAATCGGTTTCGGGTAACAGAAAAAACTTCGATTGTGGCTCTTCCAACTTTTCCCCTTTTTTGCTCTTCGGTTTCGGTTCGATGACGGCATCAAATCCATGCTTAAGTTTCGGTTTCTCCTCTTCTTCCTCTTCCTCTCCCACTCCTAACCGCGCTGCCCTTAATTTCACCTGTTGCCCCGACTCTTCCGCAGACACATATAATACTGCATGATTTTGGGAGAGTTGATTGGCCATTTGCAACAGCAGCGTCGATTTCCCAATCCCCGGTTCTCCACCAATGAGTACCAAAGACCCCTGGACAATTCCACCACCGAGTACCCGATCTAACTCTGAATATCCCGAATCCATGCGTAAAACTGCTTGGTCAGAAATGGCATCCAAGGTAATGGCAGCACGAGGCTGACCGCTCTGGGTCGGCGATCGCCCCCCATCCTTTCGCCACTCCTGATTGAGTAACCCCAAACGGTTATTGGTGGTCACCGGGCCGCTCACCTGTTCAATCAGAGAATCCCAACTGTTGCAAGCAGAGCATTTACCGAACCATTGCGAAAATTCTGCCCCACATTGATTGCAAATGTAGAGGGTTCGAGACTTGGCCATAACTGTGATTTTACTCTTCTTGTTTGCATTATGGCAGATCTTGTCCTTATCCCTCATCAGAGCAAGAAAATACTCCCTCAGAACAGTCAGAGCAGATCGGGACTTGATGTTACAATATAATTCAGATTTTTGACTGCAAACCGATTCCTCTGCCTCTAACTCTCCAGCTCCAACAACTCGATATTCCCCCGGGTCAAAGACTCCTCATTCATGACCTAAACTGGGAAGAATTTGAGCAGTTTTTAATTGAACTGGGAGAAAAACGTACCAGTCGCATTGCTTACAGTCACCATACTACTGAAAATGTATGTCCTAGAAGATGGGGAATATAAACCGATTAAACAGAGTGAAATTTTTCCAGAATTTCCAATAGTAGATTGGGTAAAAGAGGGATTGCAAAGAAATCATGAGATAGGACGAAGTCCTACCTTACGGGAATTTCGGCAACAGATTCGACTCTTGGAGAATTGATCCGAGAAAATCTAAACAATCTCAACGAATTGGCATCCAACTCGATCGCCATGTTAACATAGGACTCAACTCTCTCCTTTCTGGGGCCACAAGCGAGATCGTCAGCTATGGCAACTAAAACCAAAACCCAAGTTCCGGTCACTCCCACTCCCGCAGTTCCGGCCAAAAATGCTCTCCCTACACCGAAACCCTTTACTGAGCATATTCCCTTACTAGAAACCGATACTGAGAGTGCGACTGTACAAATGACGGCGATGAGCGAGCCGCCTCCTAATGAGCAGGGGAAGGGTACAGTGCTAAACGATCAGGGAACAGGCGATCGCCCCACCCCATCTTCCCTAGGGTATCAATTTAGTCAAATTGATGTAGCTCCCCGAAAAATTAATCCGGCTTTGTTGCCATCTCAAACCGAGGATGAAGACCGACATAGATTGCGGCAAGATGGAACATTCGAGACCAGTCAAACAGTAGAAAAACGGATTCAAGCCAAACAGGGAAAAGGACAACCCTTAACGAATAGGACGCGATCGTTTATGGAAGATCGGTTTGGCAATGATTTTAGCCAAGTGCGAATCCATACCGATAGCACAGCCGTCCAGTTAAGCCAAGACCTGCAAGCCAAAGCCTTTACCCACGGTCACGATATTTACTTTAATTCTGGGCAATATAACCCAGGTTCAACCAGCGGGAAACGGCTTTTAGCCCACGAATTGACCCATACTATTCAGCAAAAAGGGGCGAAACTCAAGCCCAAAAAAGTCGATCAAAAAACGACTAAATCGAATAAAATCTCTTCGGAAATTGCCCAATCAACAACCGAGAAGCCAATCAAACGTAAACCCTTAGCCCAAAAGATTCAACGAAAACAAACAGCTAAGGGGATTGAAGTCAACTTGAAGCCTTTAGAGGGTCAGATTCAGCGTAAAGCATCCATGAGTGGTATTGATGTTAATCTCAAACCCCTGGGCAGTAATGTGCAACCGAAACAAGAATACAGTGGTATCGATGTTAACCTGAAACCCCTGCCTAAACCAATTCAGCAGAAACCAGAAAGTGAAGGGAATGGAATTGACGTTAACCTAAAACCCCTCGCCCCTAAGGTACAACCGAAGGAAGAATACAGTGGGATAGATGTTAACTTAAAACCATTGGCAGCCAGAATTCAACGAACACCAGGAAAGAGCATTAAGATCCAACCTGAACTGATAGTCGGTGCGCCAGGCGATCGCTACGAACAAGAAGCCGATCTCATGGCCGATCGAGTCATGAATGCTTCTACTCCAGTACAGCGAGACGAAGAACCCGAACAACAACCCGATAACACCACCCTACAGTCTTCCCCGGAAACCCTGCAACGGGTCAATGGTCGCCCCAACCGTCGTCGCACCAAAGCCATACCCTATGCAGCCATATTAGGTAACCATGAAGAAAGCGAAGACGAACAGAATGTCAATATCACCCTGAAGCGAGAAGAGGAGGCAGAAGAGTCTTCCGCGCCACCTCCAGAGGCTCACTTCCCACAAGTAAATACCGATGAACAGAACGTTAATATTACCCTCAAACCTGAACCTAACCCAGTCATTGAATCCCCTGTAGAAATCAAGGATTCACCCGCTACTGTGCAAGCTGATAGTGATGGGTCATTTCAGGCCAGTAGTGGCATAGAAAGCAAAATTAAGAGTAAAGAAGGGGGCGGTTCCTCCTTACCCACAGAGACCAAAGGCTTCATGGAATCTCGCTTTAACAACGACTTTAGCGGGGTTCGGGTGCATACCGACAGCGATGCGGTGCAAATGAACAAAGATCTAGGAGCCAAAGCCTTTACCCACAAGAAAGATATCTATTTTAATTCGGGACAATATAACCCCGGTTCTACCGGTGGCAAACATTTACTCGCCCATGAACTCACCCACACCATTCAACAAACGGGCCCCAGTGTGAAAACTCAGCCGGATGTTCAGAAAGCAGACGATCGGGACACGGAAGATGAAACCGAAAACAAAGATACCAGTACAACGCCAGTGGAGCAGAAGACTGAGATCACTGAAGATGACATGGATGAAAATGAACGGGAAAAACTAGCCAAGAGGGCAGAAAAGACAGAAAAAGAGGGAGAGAAAGGCAAGAAAGACAAGCAAGGTAAGGAAGAGGGAGATAAGGAAGGGGAGGATAAAGACAATCAACAACAAGATGTTCCTGCGCCAACCGATGAGAGTGAATTAACCCCACCCGATATTAAAGATGAACTAGAACAGGGCCTGCAAACTCCTCCGAAAGGGCCTCCGATGCCGATTATGGTGCCCCAGGTTTCTTCGGATCAGGGGGATTTTAGCGACCCGATGCAAAATCCGGCCTTTAATGCCGTTAAGCAACAAATTGAACAACAGGGCGAACAGTTCTCCAGCCATGACGATCCGCAAAAGGAAGTGGTGGAAACTCAGGAATCGGTGGTTGACCCAAATAAACAAGACCGGGATGCCAAGGGGAAGAAAACGGACACTTCATCGAGTTTAGACCCGGAAACGTTCGATCGCGAAGCCTTTGTGCAACAACTTTTAGCGGCATTGGGTATTGAAGAACCCAAGAAGATGAAAGATGTTGAAAGTGGGGGTGGAGTCGGATCGGAAGTTGAAGGAACCGTTAAAGATGAGGTGGGAGGGGCGACCAAAAAAGCGGGAGGAGGGATGCCGGAGTCTACCCAAGTAGCTCCCGATCCGACGGTGGAAACGCCCAAAATCGTCAAGGAAATGCCCCCTGTAGAGGACAAGATAGCGGTTGATGAGCCGCCGGTGAATCCAGAACTTGCCGTTCCGCCAAAGACTTCTAACAAGGATGTTGAAGAGCCGTTGAAGGAACAAACGGAGAATTTAGAAGATACCTTTGGCCCGATTCAACCGAAGTTGATGGTTGGAGGACCCCAGGATAAGTACGAGAAGGAAGCGGACTCGATGGCGGATCGGGTGATGCAAATGGGCGATCGCCAAACCGATCCGCAGCCGAAAGTGCAGCCGGAACTTGAGCCAAAACGAAATAAGTTAAAGCAGGCGAAACTAGAGCGAACGGTCGATCCCCATGTGATGCGGGCAAAATCGTTAGCGGAGATGATTCAGCGATCGCCCCAGTTAATCATCCAGCGCAAAAATTCTGTTGAACCCCAAACCATTGAGCAACCCAATAGAGAGATTACCCTGACCACTGAGAACATGGAAACCTTCGGGGATATGGGGGGTGATAAGGCGATCGATAGCTTGAAAGAGTCTAGGGACTTTAGCGAAAAAGGGCCCAAAGAGTTTCGAGAAAAGGAACAGGGAAGCATTTCCGAAACCCAAACCCGAAACAAGGAAAAAACCCAACAGACCAAAGAGCAACAAAAAGGGGTTCGCACCCAAACCATGGTGGATATGACCACCAAAAAACAAGAAACCAAAGGTGCAAATGAAGCAGCTCGCCTCAAAATTACCGCCAAACTGAATAAGATTTACGAAGAATCCCAGGCCAGAGTCAATGGTATCCTGGCGGAAATGGATGCCGGAGTCCAACATCGCATGGACATGGGCTTAAAGTTAGCCCGTCGAGCCTTTGAAATGGTGCAAAAAGCTGCTTTCAAAAAATGGAAAAAAAATTATTACTATCATCGCCACGGCATTAAGATTAAAATCCTCTGGAAAAAATTCAAGATTTTCAATATCTTTCTCTGGGCAAAAGAAAAGCTATTTACCGGTCTTCCTGACGAAGTTAACCAGATCTATAGCGATGCCAGAGAAGTCTATGTCAGCTTCCTAAGACAATCGATTGGTGGCACAGCGAACTATCCCCCAGCCGTAAAAACCAAGGAAGTTAAAAGTGTCCTGAAAATCACCAAAGGGTTGTATGCCAAACTCCAACCCATTGCTCCCTTTGTGGAGAAGAAAATGATCGAAGCCAAAGCTGCCATTGATGAAGGAAAAGCCAATTTTCAGGCAGCCGTGGATGAGTTAGGGCCAGAAGAAAAGCAACTGGCCGAAGGCGCGATCGCGAATATTAAAGGACAGTTTGATGGTTTAGAAAATAACGTTAAAGCCTATCAAGACAACTTAATTAGTGATATCACCGAGAACTACAAGCAAGGCCTGCAAGAAATTGATGACCGTATTGAAGCACTCAAAGCGGCAAATGAAGGATTAGTCAAGAAAGCCCTCGCTTTTATTGGGGATTTAATGATCGCCATTATCAAAGCCCTATTGACTCCCATCAAGTGGGTGTTATCTAAGTTTGGCATTGATACCTCAATTTTAGATGCCATTATTGAAGACCCCGGCGGATTCATGAAAAATCTATTCACCGGACTCAAAGATGGTTTTCTCAATTTCGCGAAGAATTTCCCCAAACACTTCATCAATGGGATGGTTGAGTGGCTATTTGGTAATCTTGGCCCCATTACACTCCCGAAAAAATTTGATATTCAAGGCTTTTTCCAAATCTTCATGCAGATCATGGGTCTGACCGTTGACTCCATTTTTGATGTAGCATCTGGAGTTTTTGGCAGCGACCTGATTGGTGCAATTCGGAGCGCGATCGAAGGAGCCGATATTGAGGGAATAATTGCCGGTTTAGATGAAAAAGTGGGCATGGTTGTTCAGTTGTTTTATACCTTGGTCAAAGATGGTATTGGCAAAGCCTGGTCATTCCTGATTGATATCTTTAATGAGATGAAAATGGAGTTCATCAAAGAACTCACCATTATGGCAAGCATTGAAGTGATTAAAGCGGCAACAACCTGGTTGATTGGGATTTTGAATCCAGCAGCCGGAATTGTGAAAATCATTAAAGCGATCGTCGATGTGATTATTTGGTTTGCCCAGAACTATGAACAGGTGGTTGAGTTAATTAAAACGATTTTTGCGGGAATGACGGCGATCGCCAATGGAGACACCGCAACCTTCTCGCTGTCGGTGGAAATGGCTCTCGCTCGAATTATTCCCATTGCCTTGGGATTCATGGCGAGTTTGATTGGTCTGGGAGGTATTGTTAACAAGATTCGTGGTATTCTAGAGAAAATTACCGGATTTTTCCGCAGAAAACTAGAGAAGCTATTCCAAGCTGTGGTTGCTCCCATCAAGAAAAAAATTGATGAGTTAAAAGCTAAAGCGAAAGAAAAATACGAGGCGGCTAAAGCTAAGGTGAAAGAGAAGTATGAGTCAGTCAAAGCTAAGGTAAAAGAGAAGTATGAATCGACTAAAGAGAAAGTCAAAAGTGCGTTTAAGAGCGACAAGGAAGAAACAGAAGAAGACCGGGAACGCAAGCGCCAAGAAGAAGAATATAAGCGCAAAGTAGAGCAGCAAAAAGATGAAGTCAAGGAAATGGTTTCCGAGGGAGAAACCAGCGGCGAACGGTTGATTAAAACGGAACGCAATCCCAAGGAAGTCAAACAAGGGCTAGGCGGACTCGAACAATCGATAGAACAAGGTAAAGAGTTTGCCACGGTTGGTAGTCTCAAACTCAAACAAGGGTTCTTTGATTGGAATGAGTATAAGGTAGTTGGAACGATCAAGAAAGAGAAAATTTCTAAGACTAGCACAAGCAGTGGTACAGTGCAACGGAAGACGGATAAGTGGAAAGATAAGAAAAATAAGCTGATTGTGGAAGATGATTCGGTCAGCAATGAGTTTGTTCTCAAAGCCAAATTGATGGATGAATCGGATGTTTTACCCAATTTGGGTCGGGACTTGGAGAAAAGGGCCCGTAAAGATAAAGACCCGGACAAAATCAGGCCAGTTTTACCGAAGTTGAAACAACAGTATGATTTAACCTCAATTGAGTTGAATAATAAAACGGGGATTTTCGATCGCCTCGCCCGTGAGGTTGAGTATGAAATCGTCGCCCTTGTGCCCAAGGAAGAAACAGAAGCGAGTCGCAAAGCTGCCCCCGGAAAACTCCTCAATGCGCCCATTCAGGGGAATCTGGAGCAGGCTATTCAGCGATCGCAAGGAAAAGGCGAACCCCTAAGCGAACCCGTGCGCCAACCCATGGAACACGCTTTTGGGGTAGACTTCAGTGGCGTGAGAATTCACCGCAATAGTGAAGGCGATCGGCTCAGTCGCTCCCTCAACGCCCAAGCCTTCACCACCGGAAAAGACATCTACTTCCGTAAACACACTTATCGTCCAGATACCCCCTCTGGAGGTCATTTACTCGCCCACGAACTCACCCACGTCGTTCAACAGTCCGGCAACAAACCCCAAGTCCAGCGCACCCCCTTCTTCCCTGACCGCCTCGTGCAGCGCCAAGGAGACGGGCCGCCCCCCAAACCCCTCTTCAGCCTTGGGGACAACCTCACCCTTATCCAGCGCAAAAAAAACAAGAAAGACGATGATGGCGGTGGCGATGATACCGAAATAGAAACCCCAACTTCTGACACTGGAGAAACTCCCGAAGTCGAAAGTCCCTCAGAGTTCAAACAAAAAGCCACCGTTGCCGGAGCCGTTGCCGTAGGTACAGCCATAAAGCTCAATGAATCTCGCACTAAAACTGATGTTGATGTTTACAAAGACATCGATAAAAAGAAAGGTCGTCTAGAAGTATTTGTGAGAATCAAACGCACCAAAACAAAAGCTAAAAAACAGAAAATGAAAGCAGTTGAAGCAGGCGAGGAACCTGGAATTCCCGAATTTACCCGCACCCTAATTGCCAAACATATCGAAACCATTGTCCGTCAAGACCCCAGCCCCGAAGTGGTGCAGAAAAAACTTGCTGAAGTGACCCTCAAATTTGACCTCGATCTGGTCAAAGTCGTTGGATTTGCTGCCGTTGGTCAAAGCTTTGAATATAAAGTCTTGGCCCAAGGAAATCCTAGAGCCGTTGCCCAGAAAAAAATCGAAGACATGCTCAAAAAAATGGCTAAAATGAGCGGCCCCAAACAACAGCAAGAAACGGTTACTGAACAAGACACCCCCACAGATATTCCCACAGAAACCCCAGCTCCCGATCCCACCCCTGACGAAACAGAAACCAAGAAAAAATCCTCTCAAGAGACTCAAGAGGGGACTTCAGAAACGACCTCAGAGAGACCCCCAACGACCACTACACCCATAAAATCCCAAAAAGCTAAAACGACCAAAATGAAAGGCTCTGGGCAAGAAACCGATGAGGGTGTCCCCCAACAAACCTTGAGTGCTAAAACTCAAATCAAACCTGGAGGCGATCCTAAAACCCTCTTTGTCACGGTTCGTGTCGATCCCGAAGACAAGAAATAAACTTCAGATATGATAGGCAATAGGTAATTCGTAAAATAATTACGTTTAATTCTATGGCTGCACCGATCTGCGATACTTCCCCAAACGAACTTCCCTTACAATTGTGGCAACTGTCTACTTGGGTCATTGATACCCCTCTTTTGTCACT
>DDLS01000027.1 GCA_002340255.1 Cyanobacteria bacterium UBA2566 | reverse complement strand
TCATCTCGATAGTCCACATCTAATAGTTCTTTGACTTCCTCTGCCCAGTCTTCTGCGGTGCGACTATCTCGACAACTGACCCGTCGCCAACCTCAGCAATATTTGAGCGTGAAGGATTTTCTTGACCGGAGCCTGTCCATTACGGCTGATGGTTTCTAACCTTTTTCTTTGCTCCTGACTCAGGAATACCTTATCTCTTTTTCCTCTACCCATAACAGTTTTCCGTTCTCTACCGATCTATTGCACTATTTTAGCTGTGTCACGGCAATTATACCCTTTCCCATGAAGCGCAGCTTCATAGGGAAAGGGTATCACCTAAAATACCGAGATTTCTTAACTTTTCCAGGACTTGTCTATTATGCTTCAAAATTGCCGTGACAATATTCGTATCCAGTAGATAACCCATGGTGACTTACCATCGACCTTCCACTGCGGCATCAAAAATAGCCATCTGTTCTGGCGTTAGGTCGTTCAACGTTCCGGCAACACTCTCTGTCACCATTATCCGCTCGACTCGCTCTGTCAACTCCGACTCATCCACGGTACAAAATCTTTTTCTAATCACTCTCTGAACTTCTCGTTTTCTTGGAATAAGCGATCGACGATCGCAGAAATTCGACTGATCGCGACATCTTGTGCTGGAAAAACTTGGGTCATAACCTTCTCGCCTACAATGAGATAATCATTCTTTCAACTCGATCTAAGAGTGTCTGTTTTCTAAATTGCTTTCTTAATTGACAGGCTAGAGATATTATAACTCCCAGAAGTGAGAGGGTCGATCGCCCCTTTTCCTCCTCCAGTAAAGCTATAATCAGCCTAATCGTGCTTGCAGGTTAGCGATGGATGAGGCGCTTATGGGATATCTCACAGTCATTAGCGAAACCGGTTTTCCTCATTCTGTGTGTTGGTTTGAATACAACCATAAATCAGAATGGTATGCCTTCAAACCCAAAATCCCCAAATTCCCTCTGTGTCCTGGGTATATTGATCGCTCCGATAGAACTCGCTACATTAAACACTTAGTCAAATTTGAAATTTCTGACTCCGACTTAGAGCAAACGATTAACCAAATTTTCAGTAAATACCAAAGATTAATTTACTGCATTGGTAAAGGCCCCGATTGCGTTACCCTATCTGTAGATGTCGCTCAGTGGTGTGGTTTAACCCTCCCACCACCCCCGAATAGGATTCCCGGTCATCTCGTATCTAATTTAGCTACACTCAATCCTAGTTTAGTCCAAGAACACTATTAAATTAACTCCCATAAATAACCCACTTCGCAATTAGCCCAATGATCTCATCGCTTCCTGGACTTCTGGGAGGCGATCGCCTTGGGAGTGGGGTAGGTTAGGTTCAGAACGTTGTTGGCTTGTCTCCTCGATTGAGGTGAACCGGCTCCTACAGGATGACAACTTCTATAACCGATTAATCGTGGCTAAATCTTCTCTAGAAATCCCTGCTACTTCGCCTAAATTCTGGTTTTGAAAAAGGGCGGTAAATGCACCTGCACCTAACCCTTGGTGAGGCCAGAGGCGATAGCAAGGAAGGTGGGTGAGATGGGATTGGTAATTGAGAAGATGGGGCACGGGGACAGGTTGAAAGTGGGGATATTTTTTCAGTAACCACTGACAAATTTGCTCGTTTTCTTCGAGGGAATAGGTGCAAGTCATGTAGAGCAAATAGCCTTGGGGAGCGACCAATTGGGCGGCATTGCCGAGGATCCGTTTTTGCCGGTTTGCGTTGCGATTAAGGGTGACTTTATGGAAACATCCAGGGACTTTTTTCTGTTTCAAAAGTAGGGATTGACCGCTACAGGGGGCATCGACAAGGACGAGTTGGAAGGCTTGGGAAAAGTCTTGGGCAAGCAGTTGGGGATCGAGCTGGGTAGCGATAATACTTGCCTTCACCTGCTGCTCTGAAAGATTAGCAACTTGACACCGCCTTAAGTTAGCTATCAAAGTTCCCAGGCGCTTACCCACAACTTCATTGCATAGCAGTAAGTCCGGTTGCAGAGTATGCCAAGTGAATAAACTTTTACCTCCCGGAGCAGCACAAACATCGATCGCCGTTTGAACCCCAGATAATTGCAACAGAGGAGATGCTGCAAACACAGAAGAAAAGTCTAGACAATAATAGGCTCCGCGATCGTGAGCGGAATATTTTCCCGGTTGCGCTCCTAAACTGAGTCGATCCACCCGCTCCGGTTGCCAGGGTTGAGGCGGTTCCACGGTAAACGGACGCTCTGAAGGAGGGTCTTCACACCAGAGAATACAGGGATGTAAAGGAGGTGGCTGATCGAACGCTTGGATAAACCGATCGCGCAATTGTGGATCGCTCCAGAGGCGATCGCTCAACTGCTTCAAAAGTTTAGAAGACATCCATAAACAATAAGCAACAACACCTTACGATTTTAAGATGGATTGCTAATCCCAATAAAAATAAAAATCATCCACACTAAATTGTCCATCAAACGCCGAAAAATTAATCCGGTAAATATCGGGTGTCTCTGTGATTAACGTCAACAGGGCATTAGGAGCAATTGAATCGTTTAAGGTAGCCAAATTCGCTTCTGATAACTCGGTATAGGCGATCGCCTCATTCTCTCTATTAAATCCTGTCAACGTAATCCGTCGCGAGCTAGTCACATAACAACTTACAGCCCGAATAGGCTGAGTAAATAGAACTTCCATCCAACCACTTTTGGGGCCGGCAATGAGTACCATGCTTCCTGACTTTGGAGGATAGGCAGGATTCGAGGGTTGAAGGGCGATCGCATTGCGAAACTGGATACCCCAGTGTTCAAACTGGTGGTTAGCCACTTCAAACCCTTGCAAGGTTTCTAAATCCAAATAAATTCCCTTTTCCTCCTCAGCAGAGGACGGTAACCCAGATTCTGTGATATCCGCAGGATTAGACACGGCCGTTGGTTGTTCACTTAAGCGATCAAAGGGATAGATAATCCTCTCGGACGAAGTCTGAGAGCGGTTCACGTACAGATGCCGATTAGATTCTCCAATAGAAACCACAGATTCGACAACCGGAGTTGTTGATACTCTATCAGATAGGCGAAGATGACGCTGAGATTTACCCTGTCGATTCAGTTTTGAGGTCGCCATCTGCTGTGCTGGTGTCATAACTCTCTGTCCCGACAAACTGTCACCTAGAATACTTGATTTTCCGCAAAAACTAGAATGAGGGGTTTTACCCCTCATCCATATTATGTCCTATTTACCTCGTTTTGACTGCTTATCGGGGAAGAAGGTTAGGACTTCCTTAGATACTCGCTCCTATTGCCTATTGCCTATTGCCTGTTACCTAGTGCGAAGCGCCATAAAACGTCACTGCACTATTCCCATAAACCTTTTGGCGAAGAATTTCTAAGCCATCCAATTCATCTGGAGGAGGCAGTTGGGGGGAATGTTCGACGGCAAGTTCTCCCGTATCACAGAGCAGATGCAGATCGGCGATCGCCTCCAACACAGGCTGATACAATGAACTCTGGTAAGGTGGATCGAAATAAATGCGATCGAAGCTCTCTCCCTCTAAGCGCTCTACTCGCTTCAGCACATCCCCACGAAGCACCTGAAACCGGTCTGCCGATGCCATCTGTTGCCAATTTTGGCGAATCACCCCACAAGCACGAGAGGACTGCTCAATCCCCACAACCCAACTTGCTCCCCGACAGAGCGCTTCGGCTCCCATCGAACCACTGCCAGCACACAAATCTAGCCAGCGACAGCCGGCGATCGAACCTTGCCAAATATTAAATACCGCCTCCCTTACCCGTCCCACCGTTGGGCGAGTTAGAGAACCGGGAAGGGTTTTAATTACACGATTACCATAAATACGCATAAGCAAAAGGTTGCCCTGCCATCTCCCTTACATTAAAACCGATGTCTTAATTTAGCATTGTGCAAACAATTTTTAAGGGTCTACAATTCAGCAGCCAATCATCGTTGGGTAGGCAGGGTCAGAGTTGTTGAAGTTAATAGCTTAAACCGGAGATCGTGTTACCCTACTGAGGTACAAAAGAAAAAAATTGAGAGAGAACCCTCAGGCAAGACCGGAGATAAGGGAGTGAGCAGTACGAATTATCAGCCACCATTAGATCGAGTTCAACGAGAAGTTAATCTGTTATTAGATAGAGCAGAAAGGGCAGCTCATATTTTTAGTCGCTATACGACAGAACAAGTCCAACAAATTGTTGAGGCAATGGTTCAAGCCGGCAAGGAAAAGGCTGAATTTTATGCTCAATGGTTGGTTGGCGAAACAGGCTACGGTAACGTTGAGGACAATGTGAAAAAAAATCTAGATTGTTCAGTCGGATTGCTGAACCGATATCGCATTGCTGATTTTATTGAGCCTGAGATCGATGAAGAAAAGAAAATCATTAGTTTTCCAAAACCCGCAGGAGTTATAGCTGGCTTAATCCCCAGTACCAATCCCGTGATGACAGTCTATTACAAGGCCATTATCAGCATGATGACCCGCAATGCGATTATTTTTTCTCCTCATCCTTCGGGCCAAAATTGCTCGATTCACGTTATTGATTTAATGGCAGAAGTGGCAGAACGAGCAGGGGCACCATCGGGAGCAATTCAGACCATTCGTCAACCCAGCCTTCTCGCGCTCAATTGCTTAATGGAATCCCCCAAAATTAGCACCATTCTGGCAACCGGGGGCCCCAAACGAGTCCGGGAGGCTTATCGGTCGGGGAATCCTGCGATGGGTATGGGACCGGGGAATGCCCCCTGTTTTGTGCATGAGTCTGCTGATATCGATACGGCCGCCACACAAATTATTGCCAGTAACAGTTTCGATCATGCGCTACCCTGTGTCTGCGAATCGGTTGTGTTTGCCGATCGCACCATTGCACCCCAACTCAAAGAGGCTTTAGGGCGATCGGGAGGGTATTTTGTAACTGATGAAGCCGCCCAAAAACTCCGTAACTATCTGTTTCTGGAAACTGGACTCAATCGTGAAGCGATTGGGAAAAGTGCGGTTTGGATTGCTGGAAAAGTTGGATTTTCCGTCCCGAAGGATACAAAAAGTTTGCTTGTGGAAATCCATGCAGTAGGAGATCGCGAACCCCTCAGCCAAGAGAAAATGTTTCCCGTGATGGGGTACATTCGAGTGGAGGGCATAGAGGGGGCAATTGAGAGGGCTGTGGCAATGTTGGAGAGGATGGGTAAGGGTCACTCTGCGGTGATTCACAGTCAAGATCCCGCTATCGTTGCCCGTTATGCAGCGGCGTTGCCCGTCTGCCGAATTGCAGTCAATACCCAAGGGGTTCAAGGCTCTAGTGGTGTTTCTACCAACCTGACAAGAGGACCGGTGATTGGTACGGGATTCTTCGGAGGCAGTTCAGTGGATGATAATATCGGCCCTCAATACTTAGTACAGTGGTCTCGTGCAGCTTATCCCGCAGACTCGACTGTTTCTGTGCCAGATATGGCAGAGGCGATCGCGCGGGCATCTTCCCGAGAGGCTTAAACTTATGACAACGCTTTCCGGTACGGTGCAAATGAAACGAGTGGGAGAAGGAAACAATATCGCTCTCTTCGTCCTCGATCGCCCAGAAAAAGCGAATGCTTATCATGATGGTATGATTTGCCAGTTCGCAGAACAGTACGCTGAGGCGGCGAGCGATCGCACCATTCGCGCGGCTATTGTGACGGGAGCCGGAGAGAAAGTTTTTTGTGCTGGTGCCGATATTTCAAGTTTAGGCGATCGCTCCTATGCCGATGGATTAAATCTACGGAGCCGGCAGCTTTTTGATGATTGGGCTAATGCACCCTGGCCGACGATCGCAGCGATTCAAGGGCCAGCTATTGCCGGGGGGTTAGAATTGGCTCTGGCTTGTGATTTTCGCATCTGTAGCCCTTCGAGTTGGTTCTCGTTACCTGAAGTCGATCTAGGCTTAATTCCGGCTGCTGGGGGGGTTCGTCGGCTGACTAAATTGGTGAACGAAGCGAGGGCAAAAGCGATCGTTCTCTTTGGGCAAAAAGTGGATAGTGCCACCGCGCTACAGTGGGGACTGGTTTCTCAAATTAGCGATCGCGTATGGGAGGACACCCTTGACCTTGCCGAAACAGTGGCTAGGCGCGATCCCCTGGCAATGCACCTCGCTAAACTGGCAATACAATCCGTTCATGGTAGTTTGGGAGATAAAAATGTCGAAGCCGTTGCTCAAGCACTGCTCTACCAGCGAAAAATAGAGACAAAATAAGCATTATGGTCGCGCCCAAATCACTCATGCAATCTTCCGTAATTCCTTCCAAATCTCCCCGACTTATTGCGATCGGGACTGCAACTCCGCCACAAAAATACACCCAAGCCGAGATCTTAAAAATTTTCAACATCACCAATCCAAAAATTCGCAAAATTTTCAGTAATTCTCATATCAAATCCCGTCACCTTTGTTTACCGAAATCCAACCCAGAGGGTCAGAGGCTGCAAGAAAGCCAAGGGGATTTATTAGAGAAACACAAAAAGATGGCGCTCGATATCGGACAGTCAGCCATTAACAAGGCATTAGAAAAAGCTCGACTCACTCCTCAAGATATTGATTATATTAGTGTCGTCTCTACCACGGGTTTGCTCTGTCCGAGCCTGAGCGCACTTTACATCAAAGAGATGGGGATGCGTCCAAACATTTACCGGATTGATATTGTTGGCATGGGTTGCAACGCAGGATTAAATGGTCTTCAACCAGTCGTCAATTTTTGTGCCCTCAATCCAGAGGCAATCGGTCTCCTCCTTTGTGTTGAAGTGTGTTCTGCTATGTATGCAATCGATGATACATTAAATGCAGCAGTGGTCAATTCGTTATTTGGAGATGGTGCAGGTGCGGCGATCATTTCTGGCCAAGCTTTTCTGGAGTTATCCACTGGGCCCAAAATTCTCGGCTTCAGTTCTCACCTGATTACTGAGGCGATCGATGCAATACGGCTTGATTGGCAAGCAACTCACTATGCCTTATATTTGGATCGACAAATTCCTTATCTTTTGGGACGCAATGTTAAAATCCCCGTAGATCGCTTGCTCGATCGCTTCGATCGCAAACGTCGAGATATTCAGCATTGGGTGATTCATTCCGGGGGTCGCAAGGTGATCGATTCGATCAAATATGCTTTAAATATTACCGAGCATGATGTGCGCCATACCACCCATATCCTGGAAAATTATGGTAATTTATCGTCAGCTTCTTTTCTCTTCTCTCACGAACGACTATTGCAGGAAGGAGTTGCTCAAGTGGGAGAATCTGTCTTGATGATGACGATCGGACCCGGTTCAACCATTGAATGCTGCTTGGGGGAATTTTAAAGCATGACGCAATACACCACGTTAAAACTTACCAAACGGGAAACGATCGCCCATGTCAACTTGCAATGGTCAGATCCGAGCCAATTGAATGCAGTCTGCTTGTCAGAATTAATCGAATTAATGAACGATCTCGAAGATGACGGGACTTGTCAACTCATCATATTTTGGGGACTGAATACTCAGCAGCCTGCGATCGCAATACCGCCTGCATTTAACGATTGTAGCAAATGGGAAAAGTTTTTACGGCGGCTAGAAGGATTTGCGGGGGCATCGATCGCCGCGATCGATGGCTATTGTACCCGGTTTCACTTTCAACTTGGCCTCGCTTGCGATTATCGGGTTGTGACGGCGCGATCGCTCTTTCAAATGCCGGAAGTTAAAGAAGGTTATTTACCGGGAATGGGAGTGTTCCGATTGGCAAAATATACCGGAATTGGCGTTGCTCGTCGCTTGTTGTTTACTGGCGCTCAATTTTCTGTTGAAGAGGCGATCGCACTGGGAATCGTCGATCGCGCCTGTGAAACGACTGCATTAGAACAGACCATTGAAGAGGTTCAGCAGGCGTTGATGCCCATTCACCCTCAAGTATTACAAAATACCCGTAGACTCCTCAATGAATCTTTTGCCACGTCTTATGAAGATGCGATCGGACATTATTTAGCTGTACAGGATCTATGCCTGTCTCAATTGTCAGAGAGAATATAACCTAAAATATCATGGGTGTCAGCGAAGTGCATTCATCCGTAAGCAATCAAATACCAGGTAATATCAAATTCGGTGAAACAGTTGTCATTGCGACCGCAGGGAAGCAATCACCAAAATTACCGAGATTGTAGAGATTGCTTCATTCCGCTGGCGCTCCATTCGCAATGACATATCATAATTTATTCAACGGACTTAATATAACTTATGATTCCTTATCAACAAATGTTTTGCCTTCTAGACTATCGCATTGTCTCCCACTTTACGGAGACCTGTATTAGCCTTGGGGTATTCGATCGTCTGGCAACCCATTCTTTATCCGTATCAGAGTTAGCCGAGCGAACGGGAACTCATCAGCGATCGCTCCATCGCTGTTTGCGCGGACTCGCTCATTTTGACTTATTCGCGCTCGAACCGGATGCCAATCCTTCTCGGTCTATGGTTTCTCTGACTGACGTTTCACAACATTTAGTCCTGAACTCAGAATTTTCCCTTAGACCATGGCATCACTTCTGTCAGTTAGCCCAGTCCAGAAAACATGAGCAACGACGTACTCTTTGGCAAGAATTATTACAGACAGGCAAAAGTATTTATCAGCTTGGGCGCGATCGCCTCTTCTACGATTATCTACAAGAACATCAGGATTTAGCCGCCGCTTTCGATCGCGCGATGGAATCGATGTCGCAGGTTGAAATTCGGGATATTTTGCAAGGGTTTGACTTTTCTCAATCCCAAAAGATTACTGAAATTGCCGGGGGAAATGGGGCGCTCATTACCGGAATTTTACAAAAGTACGAAGGCATTCAGGGGCAACTGTTTGATGTTCCCGACACGATCGCTCGCGTCTCTGTTCAACCGCGCTTGCAGGCGATCGGAGTTGATATGCAGGTTACATTGCCCGATATTCCCGGAGATGGAATCCTAAAACGCATTTTGCATTCCTATTCTGATGAGCAGGCACGCAGGATTCTCTCGAATGTAAGGCAGGCCATGCACCCTGGCAACAAACTATACATTTTTGAACTGATTGAAGATTGCCAAGTCCGCAACCCCTATATCGGCATCAAAAACTTGCAGATGTTGTTGGTACATGGCGCACCAGGAGAAAGTGGAGGGCCCGGAGAACGAACTCGAGACGAGTTTGCCTCTTTACTCGAGAGCGCAGGCTTTGAACTGATTAACATTCAACCCTTGTCATCGATCGACGCAATTGTAGCGGTTTATCCCTAGTCTTCTCCCGGAATCCCTTCAGGATGCCAGATCCGAATCCGCTTCTCTTTTAACGCCTTCTCTTCTTCAAACAAACTCTCAAGTTCTGCTACTTTAGCCTCATCAATTCCGAGCTTGCTAGCCATTTTACGAATCGTCGCTTTTTCTCCGTCACTGTAGTCCCCATCTGCAGCCGAAGCCTGAATTGCCTCATAAACGAGAACATAACGTCCCTTTTTGGCTAGGGGATCGCTGAATACGAGTTTTTCGATATCATCCGTTGTGCCAGTTCCGTTGAAATTTCTCAGTTCATCAATTTGGCTCTCACTCATCTCAGGGTGGTAGGTGGTGGCATGACCAATGACCCAATCCCGTTCGGGTTGTGAGAGTTCTCCATCTCCATTGGCACACAGTAGCAGTGCTTTGTACCAAATTACAGAAGTCTCAGGGGGAAGAGTTTTGGTAATTCCGTAGCGATCGGTTTTAATCCAAGGGGCCGGTCCGTAGGTTTCATACATGGGCAGTATGCTCCATTGACAACTTCATCCGGAGTATATCATTATTCATTAGTGGTTCATTACTCGTTACTACCCCTCCCCCTTTTAAGGGAAAATAGAAACTGTTGTACTCGATCGAGGAAAGTTGGGGCATGAATTTTCAGTCAGTCATCGCTACCTTAAATCAATTTTGGGCCAATCGCGGGTGTTTGGTTGTCCAGCCCTATGATACGGAGAAAGGGGCAGGTACGATGAGTCCCCATACGTTTCTAAGGGCGATCGGACCAGAACCTTGGTCTGTCGCTTATGTCGAACCCTGTCGCCGTCCCACCGATGGACGCTATGGAGAAAATCCTAACCGTTACCAGCATTATTATCAGTATCAAGTACTGATGAAACCTTCTCCCGATAATATTCAGGATCTTTATCTGGACTCCTTACGAGTTCTCGGTATTCAGCCGGAAGATCGCGATATTCGCTTTGTCGAAGATAATTGGGAATCTCCCACCCTAGGCGCTTGGGGAGTCGGTTGGGAAGTTTGGCTCGATGGCATGGAAGTCACCCAATTTACCTATTTTCAGCAATGTGGAGGCATTGATTGTCATCCCGTCGCCATTGAAATTACTTATGGTTTAGAGCGTTTGGCTATGTATCTGCAAAATGTGGAAGCGCTCACCGAAATTCAATGGAGCGATCGCCTCACCTATGGAGATGTTCACCTGCAAGGAGAGATCGAGCAATGCACCTACAATTTTGAAGCCTCTAACCCAGAATTACTCTTTAAGTTATTTGAACTCTACGAGCAAGAAGCTACTCAACTGATTGACAAAGGCTTAGTCACCCCCGGTTTAGACTATGTACTTAAATGTTCTCATAGCTTTAACTTACTCGATGCCAGGGGCGTAATCGCCGTAACGGAACGAACGCGCTATATTGGCCGAATCCGCAGTTTAGCCCGCAAGATTGCCCATCTGTATCTGGAGCAACGGGAGAAGCTAGGCTTTCCCTTATCAATTAAAAATTAAAAGAGGAAATAGACAGTATTCCCCGATTCTCTGTTACCTTATAGTTCCCATTGACTCAACTGTTGGGCAACCAAAGAAACAAAAGTTTCTGTAGATTCGTAGGGTAAAACATTACGTCCTGAGATTTTTTTTCCTTCTCCATTGGGCAGATGGGCAAGGTATTTAGTTAGCCATTGATCCGCTTTTTCTTGCTTTCCTTCTTTGCTAATGCTGGAGGCTTTTTCCCCCACAACTACTAGAGTAGGTTGGGAGATTTTGCGAATGGCTTCTTGATAATCTCTACGCCAAAATCCAGCCAGAAAGGAAAACACAGCATGGCGACTAGCAGGGTTTTGAGCGCCAACTTGGAGGGTATCTAACCATTCATCATCGACGCGATCGGGTTCGCCAAAGAGTTGACGTATGGAAAAGGACTCTAAAAACTGACGACGACGAGCATAAAGATAAAAGGCTCTGCCCAGGAGGGAGTCAAAGCCATTCCAGAGAAGACGATTTTGCCAATCAGGACTGGTTTGCGTTATGACTGGCCAAGCAGGTGGAGTGGATAAGACGAGTGCTTTAAGCCAGGAGTGACTATTTTGATGTTGCGTTAAAGCAATTGCCACAGGAAATAAGGCCCCCTGAACCACCAAAATAACCGGTTTTTGAATCACTGTTTCGATAAAATAGTTAAGTTGCTCCGCCCAATCTTCGGGAGTATAGGCAACTCGCGGCATATCGCCTTCACCGCATCCGAGTAGATCGGGATTATAAATTGGCTGGCTATAGCCTTGATTGCGCCACTGAGTAATAAATCGATCCCAAAATCTGCGGGATAATCCCACACCAATCGGATGGAGAAGCAGCAGAGGAGTGGTTTGGGGATCGGATTGCGGTGAGGAACTGACTTCATAGGTACAGCGATAGGTTTTCCAGGTATAATATTGGGTCTCTGAAAGGCTTGCATGTTTCATGATTGGTTCCGATGATGATTTAAATTCATGTGTATTCGACACATTCAATCGTTACTCAGATTAAATAAATGTAACAGATTGCCGTAGGCTTAAGGTTTAGGCTGATAAGAGAGGGAAGGATTTCGGGAGTCAATGGGATGATAAGAGTAAAATATCGATCGCGATCCCCTCGTGTGCGAACCTGGGGTTTAATCTTTCGCTATGGTGTAGTGGCGATCTCCATTACCTGTACTGGAACCATTTCCGGATTAGTCAGTGTTTTGGGATCGGGAATTGCCCTCTTGTTAATCACCAGAGGAGATGAAGGAACATCAGCCTCAGTATTTACAGGCATTGCCGCTTGGATCGGATGCAGTAGTTTAATCAGTCTCCTAGAAGACAATAGCCTAGCGTTTTTTACCTCCGGTATCACCTCCTTAGTGCTGTTTAGCCTCGGCATTCTCAAATTCTGGAATCTAATCAAAGAAATTGAACGCTCAACTTCTCTATAGATTGATACAATACAACTATTGCTCCGATCTAACCTTGTCCTGTCAATCTTTAAGGGATAATGACTCAATCCCCCCTTTGTCAATACCTATCTCAATGGGCGAAACTCGAACCCCAACGTTGTCGCCAACGCAATAGCCGTAGCTTTGAAGTAATCTATCAAGGAGACTGGTACTCTGTTGCCGATTATCCTGGTAGTCATGGCATGATTATTGCTGCAGTTTTGGATAGTTGTCAACAACGACAAATTTCCTGTTCCTTTGAATATGTACCCCAATCTTTAGATACACCGGATAAGCTCCAAATCTCCTGTCAATCCGATCGGGTTATTCAACACCAAGATCGTGAAATTCTGACTAAAATTCCAGAATTTTTACTCGAACAATATTTGATAGCACTAAAAGAAAATCAAACCGTTTTCCAATGTTCTTAGATACGCCAGAAACCCTTTTTTTTTGAAAAAAAAGGGTTTCTAG
The DNA here is from genome assembly GCA_002340255.1 of Cyanobacteria bacterium UBA2566. Lineage (GTDB taxonomy): Bacteria > Cyanobacteriota > Cyanobacteriia > Cyanobacteriales > Desertifilaceae > Roseofilum. The sequence continues at coordinate 6,238 of DDLS01000027.1, read as the reverse complement.
ATCTCCAGACTAGATTTAAGTTTTGACTAAACTTGCACTCAAGCTTTGCAACGTTAAGCGCTCATTTTCTTCATTCACAAAGATCGTATCACCTTCGGTAAATTCACCTCGTAAAATCCCTTTAGCTATCTGGGTTTCTAACTCCCGTTGAATGGCTCGTTTTAAGGGTCTGGCTCCATAAACCGGATCGTAACCAACGGCTGCCAGGAAATCCAGGGTAGTATCTGATAACTTGAGGGCGATTTTCCGCTCTGCTAACCGAGATTCTAAGTGTACTGTTTGCAGTTGCACAATTTCTCGCAGTTGCTCTTTTTTCAACGAATGAAAAATAATTGTTTCATCAATGCGGTTGAGAAATTCTGGACGGAATGTGGAGCGCAAAACCTCCATGACTCTAGTTTGCATTTCCTCATAATTATCGTCATTTCCCGCCAGATCTAAGATGTATTGGGAGCCGATATTAGAGGTCATGATAATAATCGTATTTTTGAAATCTACAGTATGCCCTTGGGAGTCTGTAACCCTTCCATCATCAAGGATTTGGAGCATGATATTGAAGACATCGGCATGGGCTTTTTCAATTTCATCAAAGAGAATGACGGAGTAAGGACGGCGGCGAATGGCTTCTGTTAATTGTCCGCCTTCATCATAGCCAACATAACCGGGAGGTGCGCCAATTAATCGGGAAACGGCATGTTTTTCCATATATTCGGACATATCAATCCGAACGAGGGCTTCTTCGGTGTCGAATAGATAGGCAGCGAGGGCTTTTGCCAGTTCAGTTTTCCCAACTCCTGTGGGACCGAGGAAAATAAAACTGGCAACGGGTCGATTGGGGTCAGATAGACCTGCACGAGACCGTTGAATGGCATCAGAAACGGCAGTTACGGCTTCATGTTGTCCGACGACACGTTGGTGTAATTCATCCTCTAAATTGAGGAGTTTTTGCATTTCCGATTCTACGAGTTTACTAATGGGTATGCCGGTCCATTTGGAGATGACTTCAGCAATATCTGATTCAGTTACTTCTTCACGGAGTAGGGATTTGCCAGTGGTTTGGGATTCAGCAAGATGGGTTTCGGCTTCAGTGAGTTGTTGTTGCAGGGTAGTGAGTTTGCCATATTTTAATTCTGCGGCGCGGTTGAGATCGTAATTACGTTCAGCTTGCTGAATTTCAACGTTGACGCGATCGATTTCTTCTTTTATGTTCTGAAGATTGTCAATCCTGTCTTTTTCTAATTGCCATTGGGAATTGAGGGCATGTTGCTGTTCTTTCAGGTTAGCGAGATCTTTTTCTAAGCGCTCTAATCGTTCTAAGGAAATGGGATCATTTTCTTTTTGTAAGGAAAGACGCTCCATTTCTAGTTGCAAAATTTTGCGGTCAATTTCATCAAGTTCTTCGGGTTTGGAGGTGATTTCCATTTTTAGCCGGGCGGCAGCTTCATCGACTAAATCGATCGCCTTATCGGGAAGGAAGCGATCGCTAATATACCGAGTCGATAAGGTAGCGGCTGCAACTAGGGAACTATCGGAAATCTTTACCCCATGATGCACTTCATAGCGTTCCTTGAGTCCGCGTAAAATGGATACCGTATCTTCAACGCTGGGTTGATCGACATACACCTGTTGAAAGCGACGCTCTAAGGCGGCATCTTTTTCAACATATTTGCGGTATTCATCTAGGGTGGTTGCACCAATACAGTGCAATTCTCCCCGCGCTAACATGGGTTTGAGCAGGTTACCGGCATCCATGGCTCCCTGGGTTGCCCCTGCACCAACGACAGTATGAATTTCATCAATAAAGAGAATAATATTACCTTGAGAATCCGTAATTTCTTTGAGTACGGCTTTGAGTCGTTCTTCAAATTCGCCCCGATATTTGGCTCCGGCAATGAGTGCGCCTAAGTCTAGAGCAATTAAGGCACGGTCTTTGAGGGACTGGGGCACATCTCCAGCAACGATGCGCTGTGCTAATCCTTCGGCGATCGCCGTTTTTCCGACTCCAGGCTCCCCAATTAACACGGGGTTGTTTTTGGTGCGTCGCGAGAGAATTTGAATGGTGCGGCGAATCTCGTCATCCCGGCCAATTACGGGGTCTAGCTTACCTTGCCGTGCGGCATCGGTCAAGTCTCGGCCATATTTTTCTAGGGCTTCATATTTGCCTTCAGGGTTTTGATCGGTCACTTTGTGAGTTCCTCGAATGTCGCGAATGGTTTGCTCGAGTTTGGCTTCATCCAGTTTAAAATCTTTGCACAAGCTTTTACCAAAGCGGTCATCCTGGAGAAACGCAAGTAAGAGGTGTTCAATGGAAATATAACTATCCTCATACTGATTCTGATAGGTTTGGGCGCGATCGAGCAAGGTATCTAATGAACGACCGAGATAAATCGATCCTCCCCCGCCCTGGACTTTGGATTGTCGTTGGAGAAAGGCTTCAGTTTGCTCCCGAAAGGCAGGTAGATTCACTTGGGTTTTGGATAGGATATTGGTAGCTAACCCATCTTGTTCGAGAAGCGCTTTCATTAAGTGTTCGCTTTCGAGTTGCTGATGTTGATAGCTTTTGGCTATATCGGGAGTTTGGGCGATCGCCTGCCACGCTTTTTCTGTAAATTGATTGGGATTATTGGGTTGCATAGTCTCTTCAGATACTTTATTTAATGCTTTGAGACCATTGTAAAAAAGACTGGAGTGGCTAGAGATTCGGGATTTACGGCGTTTCAGATAGGTATTTCCCACCCCTGTTATTTAAGATTAATGCTGTCATGGTTTTATCTCCCTAAACCGATCAAAATTTTAACAGATAATTTTGAGCGATCGCCCCTTTTTGAGGCAAGGAGGCAGTGAGATCTCGCCCTTCCCTCATTTCCCCAGTGCGATCGTGGGCGGTTTCCAAATCATATAGAATCCCTTGAATCTCAAGATTACGCTGGTCGATCGTTGGTGACACAATGGATACCGCCTCCTGAATCGAAGATTGCTTCTGCATCGATTAAGTGAACTTGGCGATCGGGAAATAGAACTTCCAGTTCAGATTTTAACTCCGTGTCAATCCTCTCCTGAGTAACCTATATTTTTTGAGTTTCATGAATGATTAAAGATACAGCGCTTTGCGCTGTAAGGGTGTACACTGAAGAAAAGAATGTTATGGAGGAGCTAATGAAAGCATACAGCGTAGACTTACGAGAGAAAATAGTCAAAGCGTATTTAGTAGAAAACTATTCAATCAGACAAGTATCTGCCAGATTTTCAGTGAGTAAAAATTTAGTTCACAAATTAGTAAAGCAACAAAGAACAGAAGGAAATGTAGAGCCAAAACGCCGAGGAAAACCCCAGTTTAGTCATCTGACGAGTATTGAAGCTCAAGAGACAGTGAGAGAAATAGTGGAACAAAACCCAGATGCCACTTTAGCAGAACTGTGTGAAAAATTGGCAGAAGCTACAGGAAATTGGGTAAGTTCTACAGCCCTGTGTCGCTGTTTACAGAAACTAGGATTGTCTCGTAAAAAAAAACGAGATATAGCAGCCAAGCGGCAACGGAAAGAGTACAAAAGTTAAGAGTGGAATATTGGGAGAAAATCAAAGAAGTAGAGGCAGAGAACCTAGTATTTATAGATGAATCTGGTATTCTTCTAGGAGGTAGCCGTGCTTATGGTCGTTCCCCAAAAGGCACAAGAGTAAGAGAACTTAAACCTTATTATCGAGCAGAGAAAATCACCCTTGTGGGAGCGATTACCCAGCAAAAAATTTTAGCTTTAATGACTCTTAATGGCTCCTTAGATGGAGAGGCATTTAAGGTGTTTGTTAAGGAGTTTCTTTTGCCCCAGTTATGGCCAGGTGCAGTAGTCGTTATGGATAATTTAGCGGTTCATAAACTCGCCTCCATTGTCAGTACAATTGAGTCCGTCGGTGCTAGAGTTCTCTATTTATCCCCCTATTCTCCAGATTTTAATCCTATTGAAATGTGGTGGTCACAGCTTAAGTCCTTTGTCTTAGGTTTTGCTCCTACTACCAGTGCTATGATTGATATCCTCCTATCCGTAGCTATAAAGTTGATTAATCCTGAACCGTTAAAAAACTGGTTTACTCATTGTTGTTACTGTCCATTATAACAGCGCAAAGCGCTGTATAGGTAATTTATAGTCTAAGATTTTTTCATGTTATCATAGTGGTCAATGGATAGCACTTCGCCCTAGGGAATAGGAAATAGAGAGTAGCTGGTATTGTTTAGAATCTCAGGCTTCACACTGTACTCCATAGAAGAGAGAATTGCTATAGTGGCCAATGTTATGATGGGTAAAGACTCTATTTTCCATTTCTGATAACTATGATTGCAGCTAAAGATAATTATCCCCATCTCACTCCTGAAGAGTATTTCACTTGGGAAGAAATGCAACTGGAAAAGTATGAATATATAGATGGTCAAGTTTATGCTATGGGAGGTGGCAGCAAAAATCACAGCTTAATCTCCGTCAGATTTACCACTTTATTTTCCAATCACTTAGAAGGGAGTGGTTGTGAAACCGGCAATTCCGATCTGAAAGTTAATATCGCTGAGACTCATCAGTATACCTATCCGGATGTTAGTGTGACCTGTGATGAGCGAGATAAAAATACAAGCCAATATATTACCTATCCTTGCTTAATTGTGGAAGTTTTATCTCAAAGTACGGAAGCCTATGATCGCGGTGGGAAATTTAGGATGTATCGCCAGAATCCTGCCTTAATCGACTATTTGCTGGTTAGTTCGACTCACATAGAAATGGATTTGTATCATAAAAATGATGCCGGAGAATGGATCATCATCAACTATCAAGAAGGAGACACCATAGAACTCAAAAGTATTAACCTCCGTTTTCCCATTGAACAAGTTTATCGCGGCCTGAATTTAACGCCAGAAGCTTGAGTGATTTTCCCCTAGCGCTCTCATCCTCCAATCTGGGACATGGTGCGAGTGTAAGCGCCTTCTGTACCCGATTCCCGTTGTTTGAAATTAATCTCTGGTTTAATCTGTAAGAGATCGGCGACTTGTTGGCATAATTCGGTTAAAGGAACCTGCGATCGCAACTCGCTTTTGAGATCGATCTGTCCAGTTTCATTGAGTAGACAGGGACGCAACCAACCATCAGCCGATAACCGCATTCGATTACAGCGATCGCAGAAACACTCAGACATCTGACTAATAAATCCCAACGTCCCCTGAGCGCCAGGAATTTGGAACACATCTGCCGGCCCATTTCCGCGCACCTCACCCCCTGTGAGTCCCCAACGCTCCCGAATTCTTTGGCGTAATTCCTCCGAAGGTATCCAGGCTCGCTCGGTAAATAAATGACCATTGCCAATGGGCATAAACTCGATAAATCTGACATGCCATTGGCGATCTAGAGTTAATGCCGCTAAATTTAACACCTCATGGTCATTCACCCCAAGAATCACCACCACGTTCAATTTTAAGGGGTTGAACCCCACTTCATATGCCTTCTGAATCCCTGCCCATGTTCGTTCCCAGCGACTTTTACCCCGATTTCCGATAATTTTGTCAAATGTCTCTGGTTCTAGGGAATCAAGACTAATATTAATCCGCCTCAAACCAGCATCATACAGATCTTGCGCTAAGGTATCGAGTAAAAATCCATTCGTAGTCATAGCTAAATCTTGGGTTTGGGGCAGTTGGGCAATTTGTCGCACCAAATCCACCACTCCCGGACGTAGTAAGGGTTCACCTCCGGTTAAGCGAAAGCGGGTAAAACCAAGGGGAATAAAAACCTCTTTCAAGAGGGTAAGAATCTCGTCAGATGTGAGGAGATTTTGACTTAAGAGATAGTTGAGTTCTTCACCCGCAGGCATACAATAGTCGCACCGAAAATTACATCGGTCAATTAGGCTGATGCGGAGGTAATCTACTGTATTCATAGATTCAGGAGAATGAAACATGATTCTGGTTTTGAGGTTGCTTTTCAAGCAACAACAGATAAACAAAAATATCAACGTATTATAGCGCTTCGCTCTAGGGAATAGGCAAGAGCTTGTATGGCTTAGGGTTGAAGGCTTCAAGCTGTATCTCATAGAAGGTGGAAATTTATCGCCCACAAAAGGAGGTAGAAGGACGAAATTTATAGTCATTCCAATTAAAAACCAGCAGTATAATAAGAGGAAATCTAAGGGAATTGAAGGATGGCATACCGTATAGATTTACGCTCACGAGTAGTGGAATTTGTCAAAAAAGGGGGCAGCCAGGCTG
>DDLS01000132.1 GCA_002340255.1 Cyanobacteria bacterium UBA2566 | reverse complement strand
GCGACTGCGAGTGCGACTGCGACTACGACTGCTCCTGCGACTGCTCCTGCGACTGCTCCTGCGACTGCTCCTGCGACTGCGCTAAGGCCGGCCACAACTCCTTTACGAAGTATGACAACGTAGAGAATCACCAGAACAACCAGTGAAACCCAACCAGCGACTATATTCTCTAAGTTACCTGTGTCAAAGATGAGAGTAGAGAAAACCAGACAATACAGACATGACCAAGGCAATCATAAGATTCAGTGCCATGCGCCGTTTCTGGAGTCCCGCTTTTGCTCCGCAGAACTTCACCCCCGTTAAGTTGGCTCCCGTAAAGTCGGTTCCGCGAATATCTGCCCGACTGAAGTCTGCTCCCGCCAAGGTCTTACCCTTGAAGGACTGTCCTCGCAGGTTCTCCCCCTGGAAGTTGCGCTCTCCTGCGGCATAGTTAGCTAAGACCTGGCGTGCTTTCATGGAACAATTAACAATGAACAATGAATAATGAACAATGAAGATGGGTTTTCCCTATTCCCCATTCCCCATTCCCCATTCCCTAGCATATAGTGCTGTGCTATAGCTCTAAGGCCATTTGGTACAGTTTGCGTTTGGGAACATGGGTGAGTTGGGCAAGATGGCGACTAGCTTGCGATCGCGACCATCCTTGTTCTAATAAGTCCGCTAATTCGGCTTTGAGTGCGGCTTCCGATAACGCTACATTCTCGATATCTGCGCCAGCAACAACCAGGGTAAATTCTCCTTTGGGTTGATGTTCTTGATAATATTGGATGGCTTCATTTAAACTTCCGCGCCAAAACTGTTCATAGAGTTTAGTCAATTCGCGAGCAATAGTAATTTTTCGCTCTTCTCCACAAGTTGCCCTTAAATCTTGCAGGGTTGCTTGCAAGCGGTGCGGCGCTTCATAAAGAATCACAGTGCGAGTTTCCGTTTTGAGCATTTCTAAACGCTGGTGACGGGATTTCCCTTTGGGGGGTAAAAAGCCTTCAAAACAAAAGCGATCGCTCCCTAACCCCGAAGCAGATAGAGCAGTTAACGCTGCATTTGCCCCTGGAATGGGAACCACATCGAGTCCAGCGTTTAATGTAGCTTGAACTAACTCATATCCCGGATCGGAAATGCCGGGAATACCCGCATCACTAACTAAGGCGATCGCCTTTCCCTGTTGCATGATCGCCAACAGTTCCGGGATACGCTGCTGTTGATTATGTTCGTGACAGCTAATTTGCCGGGTTTCGATTTGGAAATGTTGGAGTAATTTACCCGTATGGCGAGTATCTTCAGCGGCGATCGCCTCTACAGACTGCAAAACCTTCACCGCGCGAAACGTCATATCCTCTAAATTACCAATGGGCGTTCCTACTATATATAATGTCATTTCGTAATGGGTAATGGGTAATGGGTAATAGGTAATAGGTAATCTCCGCGTCCCCCCATCTCCCCATCTCCCCATCTCCCCATCTCCCCATCTCCCCATCTCTCTCATGATTGATTTAATCCATGCTCGATCGCAAACCGAACTAGCTCAGTGCGGCTATTCGTGCCCGTTTTCACAAATAAACGGCTCACATACTTCTCCACATTCCGCACACTGGTTTCTAACCGGCGAGCAATTTCCTTATTCATCAAGCCTTCCGTAACTAAATTTAAAACACTTTGCTCTCTAGGCGTAAAATCAATTTGAATCGGGCTAGTTTGAGTCGATACCGTATTCCCTTGTTGCAGGATACCTTGAATTTGATTCAGTTGTTGTTTAATATCATCTAATTCGGTTGAACTACTTGCTGCTGCACGGCGTTCGATCAGATTTTTAACGATCGCCTCTAATTCTTCTGGATCAAACGGTTTAGGAAGATAAGCATCACATCCCGCTTGATAGCCTTGGATGCGATCGGAAGTCATCCCTTTAGCCGTTAAAAAGACCACAGGCATAGACTTAAATCGGTCATCTTCCCGCAATTGTTGTAGGAATTGATAGCCATCCACTTGCGGCATCATAATATCAGAAATCACCAAATCGGGCACAATTTGCTGAACTTTTTCCCAACCTTCAATGGCATTATTCGCCACTTCCACACTAAACCCTGAATCTTCGAGATAAGCTTGTACCGCCTCCCGCAGTCCCGGTTCATCATCTACTAATAAGAGTTTTGCTGACATTGGCTTTTAATGCAAGATAAATCCTATTTCTAGTGTAGCAAATTTCAGGAAATGGTTAAAAACTCTAGTAACGCTTGTGTCGTTTCTTCGGGGGCTTCTTCTGGCAGAAAGTGACCGCAGGGTAAAGAAAATCCTTGAACGTTCACCGCCCGTTCTCGCCAGGTTGCCAGCACATCATAGCACCGTTCCATCACTCCCAATTGTCCCCAAAGGATCAGTAAGGGGCACTGTATCCGTGTATCTAAGTCAGCTCGATCGTGTTCCAAATCAATGGAAGCGGCTGCACGATAATCTTCACAAGTACTATGAATAACATCTTTGTTGCTAAAACAACGGATATATTCGGCGATCGCCTCCTGGGAAAATCCCTCAAAGCGGTGACTCCATTGCCGTAACTTGCACGTTAAATAAAACGCTGGGTCTGATCCAATTAACTTTTCCGGAATTCCTGCGGGTTCAATCAGAAAAAACCAATGGGAATAAGCCGTTGCCAAGGTTTGATTAATCGTCTCAAAAATCGTTTTGGTGGGCACAATATCAAGTAAAGCCGCTTTTTGCACCCTTTGCGGATAATCCAAGAGTAAACGATGTAAAACCCTCGCTCCTCGATCGTGCCCTACCGCTAAAAACTGCCTAAATCCCAGTTGCTCCATCACCTCAACCTGGTCTTGGGCCATCGCTCGTTTAGAATAAGGAGAATGGCGATCGTCTGTTCTTGGATGACCACTATCTCCATACCCTCGTAAATCAGGACAAATAACTGTAAAATGTTGGGCTAACTGTGGGGCAATTTCATGCCACATGACATAGGTTTGGGGATAACCATGCAACAGAAGTAAAGGGGGGCCTTGCCCCCCGATCGCCAAATTGATCTTAACTTCATTAGTGGTGATTTTATGGGGAGTAAAGTTTTCAAACATCAGATTTAGACAACTAATTCGCTACTCACAAACAACCTTACTCTAGTAGGTAACACTTCAAAATTTAGGCTACTCTGGCTCACCTGACAAGCGTAAACTGTTAAAATTAGGGGCAAATTCATATAGCGCTTCGCCCTCTAGCAGTAGCTTATATTGCTTAGGATCTAAGGCTTAAAGCTGTACTCCATAAAAGAGAGAAACTAAATACTACCCATTACCTATTACCCCATTACTCCTACAGAGTCTGATAACTTATGGTCAATTCATCTCCTTTCTCCAAGCAACGCCGTCCCTTTGTGGGTCAAGGGGTCTCCTTTCCGTTACAGGTGACTCGTCAAGGTAGTTTAGCTTTAAGTGCAGAAGATCTCAATATTCGCCAGTCGATGGTTATTATTCTGATGACTGACTTGGGTGAACGGGTGTATCGACCCAATTTTGGCTGTCGGTTATCCGAATTAGCCTTTGCCCCCATGAATCAAGATACGTTAAGCCTGATGCGAATTTGGGTGCAAGAAGCACTGGAACAGTGGGAACCCCGAATTACGGTGCTTAAAGTGCTAACGATTCCCCGTCAAGAAGAAGGTCGAGTTGACCTGATGATTCAATATGAAATTCGGGCTAATTACACTCAGCAGAGTATGGTGTTTCCGTTTTATTTGAAGTCTGAAGAAGGTCAATAGTCAAGGGAGAATAGGTCATAGGGAAAACCCGATTTTACCCTTGGGTATCAGGTTAAAGTGAACTACCTCAAGAATAAGCCATGCACCTTAGAATTTTCCAGAGTGACAGAAGCGCTGTATCCCTCTTCTTTCACTCTGGGAAGAGTATAATAAAGAAAAAAGGCTAAAAGCCTTATCAGAACCATGATTGCACCAAGAACTGCTCAACCGACCCTCTCTGTGATTGATAAATATTGCGATTTCTATAGAAATCTATTTTCAGATGTTAGAAGTTATGAGGCATTCAAGGAACTTCATGTGGGGATATTATCGGACATAAAACGAAAAACATTACCCGGGATAGCTCAAATCAATGGATAAAAAAATGCTCAAGGATTGTATCACTTTTTGACTCAAGCGCCCTGGGAAGTAGAAGAATTAA
>DDLS01000130.1:33328-39396 GCA_002340255.1 Cyanobacteria bacterium UBA2566 | reverse complement strand
CAGATGCAACACCCATCGGAGGATCGCCTGATTCAAGAAGGGAAGTTCCAATTTCCTCCTTATTTATGAAGATCTTGTATACAGCGCTTTGCGCTGTTATGAGGGACAGTGTTGAATCCTCAAAGCTATGTACCAAAAGCCTATTCCCTATTCCCTATTCCCTATTCCCTAGCGCAAAGCGCTATAATGATTGACCGGTTAATGAGAAGCCTGAGTTAGAGCTTTGGCTTGTAAGATTAAATCCTGATCTTGGGCACAGATCTCCCCTCCTTTGCGATCGCCTAATTGGTCTAACGCCAACAGAGAAGCATACTTAAGATCGAAGATCGACGTTTTCAGGGCCTCATGTAACAGGGGAATAGCTTCTGTTGCACCTAAATTTCCTAGGGAGATCGCCGCAGCCGCCCTAGATTTTTGGAATTGAGGAGCTTCATTGTGCAAGGCTTCCACCAGTAAATCATAGGCAGGTGAGTACCCTAGCCATCCCAAGAGTTTAACCACATGATAATGAGCGCCATAATCATTATTTGCTTTCTCAGCAAATGTGGCTAATAACGCTTCTGGTGCCTCTTTTGGGTAGGTGTGCAGGAGGGTATAACTGGCTAAATAACAGCGCCCAAAATCCGTACTATAGAGTTCATTAATCGCAAACTCTATGCTCGGGGTTTGATCATATTCGTGGACAAATTCTAGGGTATCTGGATGATCTCGGATGACCTGGTCAAAATACGGTTCGACCTCGGAAAAGGTAAATTTCTGGGCAGCAATTCCACTTTGAGCCAGATGTTTAATCCCCCGCAGACGAAATACAATGGAAACTGGACATTGGACAATTCTGGGCAGAGCTGGATAATAATAAGTATCCATTAAATCTTGGATGCAAGCTCGGCGCACATTAAGATTGTCACTATGCAGAAAGTCCACTACCCGATCCATGGAACTGAAATCACCACTTAACTGACAAGTCGCGGCGATCGCCACACTGGAAATACACAGATCGTCTGAGTCTATAAACGGTTTAATTGCCTCTAGAGCAGGTTGATAGCCTAACTGGGTCAGAACTTGGATAATCACCCGATAGCTTTGATTCGGTTGCCGCAACAGTTGGCTGATTTGTTCTAAAATTTGCGGGTCATCTGTCCCGATCTGGCCGATCGCCCAAACCGTATTCTCCACTGTATAGATATCCGAGTCCGTTAAACACTCGCGCAGGGTAGGCATGGCGATCTCAGCCTTCAATCGTCCCAAGCTCTCCACCGCCTTACGTCGGGCAATCCGATTATACAGATCGTCCTCCTGATTTTGAATGGCCTTGATCAGGGCAGCTATCGACCGTTCTGTGGGATAGCGCATCAGGTGACAAGCCGCCACATAGCGATCGCTCGGATCGGCTAACTGATCCAAAGGCATCTCTAACAGGGCGATCGCCTGGTCTTCACTTAAATTAAAAAGCTGAGAAAATCGTTTATCCATAACTCAAGCACTGAACTAGCATCAGCAGATTTCTTAAAAATACCTTGAAATCAACCCTTTCTGGATCAGTGATACCGTTCTTTACCGATTTATCATCTGGCAATCATTAATAAAATCCTCTGAATTGTAAAGGATTATTACATTGTTTATCATAAAGCTACCATCAGTCCCCATCATCTCCTATAGTCAGTTATGACCAGTGCAAAACGGGTCACTTAAAATTCAACTATTGAGAGGGAAACATTTCAATGCTTGACGCTTTTTCGAGAGCTGTGGTATCAGCAGATGCCAGCACTTCCACTCTGAGCAGCGACAAAATTGCTGAACTCAAAGGTTTTATTTCTGAAGGCAACAAGCGCTTAGACGCTGTTAATGCTGTAGCTAGTAACGCAAGCTGCTGCGTTTCTGATGCAATCACCGGTATGATTTGCGAAAACCAAGGCTTAATCCAAGCTGGTGGTAACTGCTACCCCAACCGTCGTATGGCTGCTTGCTTACGTGATGGTGAAATCATTCTTCGCTATGTCACCTACGCCTTGTTAGCTGGTGATGCTTCTGTTCTCGAAGATCGGTGCTTAAATGGTCTGAAAGAAACCTACACCGCGTTAGGAGTTCCCTCAACTTCTACCGTTCGTGCAGTACAAATCATGAAGGCTGTTTGTGTTGCTCACATTACCAACACCAACACAGAAGAGCGTGCTGGAGCAAAATATCGTAAAAACGATACTCCCCAAGGAGACTGCTCTGCGTTAGCTGCTGAGTGTGCTGGATACTTCGATCGCGTTATTTCCGCTTTAAGCTAAAACCGATAAATCACTGCACCGAAGATCTACGGGCAATCGTCCCTTAAAAAGTAACACCGATCACATAAACCTGGAGATAGTAAAGAAATGAAATCAGTTCTCACCACGGCTATTGCTGCTGCTGATGCTGCTGGTCGTTTTCCTAGCAGCTCTGACCTAGAGTCTGTTCAAGGTAGCCTCCAACGTGCGGCTGCTCGTTTGGAAGCTGCTGAAAAACTCAGCGGTAACGTTGATGCTGTTGCTCAGGAAGCTTACGATGCTTGCATCAAACAGTATCCTTACCTGAACAATTCTGGTGAAGCCAACTCTACCGACGTTTTTAAAGCTAAGTGTCTGCGTGACATCAAGCACTACATGCGCTTGATTAGCTACTGCTTGGCTGTAGGCGGTACTGGCCCTCTTGATGAGTGGGGAATTGCTGGACAGCGTGAAGTTTATCGTGCTTTAGGTCTGCCCACCGCTCCTTATGTTGCAGCTCTGAGCTATGCTCGTAACCGCGGTTGCGCTCCTCGCGATATGTCTGCACAAGCTCTAGTTGAGTACAATGCTCTCCTAGACTATGTAATCAACTCCTTGTCCTAGTCTATAACTGGGAAAAATTTGAGTTGGGTTCTTGAACATTAAGGATCAAGACTTAAACTTTAGAGGACTCTAAGTCTACAGCTTGGCTTCATATGCAGTCAAGTTCAAGACTTAGAGTTCTTGGTTTGTTAATTGTTAATTATTCTATAATTAAATACAATGACCCCAGATACTAACGCTTTATTTACACAGCTTACACATCCCAATCCAAATTTAAGAGAACGGGCCATGGTACAGTTAGCTGAAAATCGAGACGAAAATACCATTGGTCGCTTAATTGAGATGGTGAAGGAAGAGAATGTGGATATTCGGCGACCAGCAGTGAAGGCGTTAGGGGTAATTGGTCCGGATGCAATTGCGCCCATTGTTTCCCTATTGGAGTCAAGTGATAATTCAACCATTCAAACGAGTTGTGTAAAAGCGTTAGCCCAAGTTGCGGTCAATCATGGCCCCAATGCTTTTCCAGAAGAAGGAGTAGAAGGTTTAAAGCTGGCCTTGAATCATCCCAATCAACTGGTGAATATTACTGCAGTGATGGCACTGGGGGCTGTAGGTTCACCGATGTTAGAGTTGTTAGTAGACACCCTAAAAACAACAGAAAATGTAGCTTTAGGGGTATCAATTATTAATGCTTTAGCCTCTATGGGAGATGGTCGCGCTACAGAAATCTTAACCCAATTGGCCAATGATGAATCGGCAGATACTTATATTCGGGAATCAGCAACTAATGCTTTACCTCGCTTAGAGCAAACTATTCAATATAGCGCCGGTAATTCATAATAATTCCACCGACTGTCACTGCCAATGTATCTGTCATAATTCACCTCGTTTTAATTAACAATGAACAATTTAATAATTGTTAGTCGATCTGTTGTACGGTTGCTTTAGAGATTTCTGAATCCCTATATTGCGAGATAATTAGAGTCTGATTGTCCGTCGATCCTGCTTTTTTGCCGTGTCAATTAACGCTTGGGCACACTCAGGAAGGGAAGCAATGGTTAAACAAGAGAGCAAGAGTAAGCTGTCAATAGAACTACTAATACCATCCGTACACAACAGGAGCCGATCTCCAGGTTCTAAACTCATCTCAATCAGTGGATCTCCCGGCAAGGTCTCCCGACCGAGATAAAATTCCAACTGATTTCGACCCTCATGATACTGACCCATTTCCCGCGTAATCATGCCTCCGCGCACCAAAGCAGCCGCAACCGTATGATCGAGGGTGAGTTGCTCTACGCGGCGATCGCGGCGATGATAATGAAACAAGGGACTATCGCCGATATTCGTGGCGATCGTTCATAATGGGTAAAGGGTAATAGGCAGTAGTAGGAGCAAAAAAACTTTTGCCCCTACTTGTAGTAATCAGGGTTTACATTTAAACCGTAATTCGGAGAGAAAAGAGCTTACCCTTTAGAAATCATACAACTGCCGATATTTCTGCTGAATATAATCCAAAAATGGGGTAATTTTCAGATCGCTACCAGTGACGTTTTGCATTAACTCTAATGGGGTATACACACTGCCAAATTGATAGATACGATCGATTAACCAATTCTGTAAAGGGGCAAAATTACCTTGGGCAATATTGTCTTTAAGGTGAGGAAGATCCTGGAGAGCTGCTTGATAAATTTGAGCGCTCATGACGTTTCCCAAAGTGTAGCATTGGAACATGGCTCCTAGAGTCGAGGTATACCAATGAACATCCTGAAGCACACCCAGGCGATCGCTCGGCGGACACACTCCCAGATCGGACTGATAGCGAGCATTCCAAGCATCAGGCAGATCTCGTACTTCTAACGATCCTTCTAATAACTCTAATTCAAGATCAAAACGAATCATCACATGAAGATTATAGGTAACCTCATCCGCATCCGTACGAATGAGCGATCGCTCTACCCGGTTGATCGCTCGATAAAACGTATCTAAGGACACCAGTTTCAGTTGCTCTGGAAACATTTCTTGCAACTGGGGATAAAAATACTGCCAAAATTCGGGCGATCGCCCGACCAAATTTTCCCACAGTCGAGACTGACTTTCATGGACTCCAGCAGATGTCCCTTCTCCTAAAGGTGTACCTTCTAACGTGAGATCTAACCCTTGCTCGTAGAAAGCATGACCCATCTCATGGATCGTACTAAACAAAGCCTCCGTCAGATCGTTCTCCCGTACACGAGTCGTAATCCGCACATCGCCAATGGAAAAACTGGTGGTAAACGGATGCAAGCTTTCATCCTGACGACCGCGATCAAAATCATACCCCACTTGCCGCAGAAGATTGAGGGTAAACTGCAATTGTTTTTGGCGATCGAACCCTTGTTGTACACAGGAGACATCGAGTTGGGGGCAAGAGGCGATCGCCTCCACCAAAGGTACTAACTCCTTACGCAACTGGGCAAACAACGGTCTCAGCGTCGCCGTTGTCATCCCATAATCAACCTCTTCAATTAATGGATCGGCAACATGATCATAGCCAGAAAAAAAATTCGCATATTGGCGAGTGAAATCCAGGTTTTTTTCTAACTCCGCTTGCACTAGAGCAAAATTATCTTCTTCCTTAGCTTTAGCCCACGCTTCATAACATCGACTGCGATGGGCTGAAAACCGAGCTACAAAATCCCCAGGTACTTGGATAGCTCTTTGATAATTCCGATAAGTGAGACGAATCAAACTTGCTTCTGGGGAACTATAATCCCAAGTTTTCTCCTGAGTCTGTAAATCCGCTAACAACTGTCCTAACCTAGGATCGGTCAACTTCTGATGAGCAATTTGGCGCAAGAGAGCCATCTGTCGTCCCCTCGCTTGCGCCCCTCCAGAGGGCATATAGGTCGATTGATCCCAATAGAGTACGGAAACAGCCGCATTAATATCGTAGATCTCGGTGACCCGCGTTTTTAGTTCTTCTAATTGAGGAGTTGTAGACTTCAGGGTTGCTATCATTTTTCAAAGAGAATGGGTTGAAGTGATCGGATTAAACTTTATCCAAGCAATGCTATTCGGATTGTGGCTAAAGTTTTTGTATATTGTCTATAGAAATGATGACACCCTGCAAAAAAATTATCCTTTTTCAATTCCGTGGACAGATCCCTCTAGAGGGAATACTGTTTTACACCCTCAAGGAAACAGTACCCAGAGTAATCAGCCATCCAATCCGTCTTGATCGCTGGTTTACTTTCTATAGCGCTGCGCGCTAGGGAATAGGGAATGGGGAAT
>DDLS01000130.1:0-33278 GCA_002340255.1 Cyanobacteria bacterium UBA2566 | reverse complement strand
GGGGAATAGGGAATAGGTTTCAATATTGAACTGGAGTCCTAACTGACTCTTTCTCTGCTATATCTTCCCACACTAGCCATCCATCAAGGCGATGTCGTTTTCGTGCGATCAAGCCAATTGACATTACGTAACCAATGCCACACCCCAGTTGGCCGACGAATGGTAATCCCTTTAGCTTCACCCTGTTCATGGGCCACTTCTTCGAGTTCCACTATTTCAAAGTCGTATCCCTCTTTATTTACCATTTGGATAAATGCCTCCGGGTTAGTCGCTTCTTCCAACGCTTCGCGTAAATCTTGATGTTCTGGCTTTTCATTGTCCATCACCTCGTGCAAAAACCGTATTACTTCCTCTTTAGACATAGAAATTGTCTCCTCCTTAATTTTGTAGACCAGTCATAACACTTGAGCATCTTACTGAGAATAATTGTACTCTATTGATTCAGCTCCAAAACTGAAAATTTTCTAACTATTGCCAATCCCGTGGAGATTGGTGAGTATCATAACCTCCAGTTCTCATTAACCGATCTAACTCACCCGCATCAGCAGAAATTTTTTGTGCTTCCTCAATCGTAATCCGCCCATCTAAAATCAGTTTATACAGGGATTGATTCATCACACACATGCCCTCCATCTCGCCCGTTTGCATCAATTGGAACGCTTCCTCTTCAGCGCCTTTCAATAAATAATCTTGCATCGCTGGAGTATTCACCAAGATTTCATGGGCTGCTGTTCTTCTTCCATCTGTGGTTGGAAGTAGTAATTGAGCCACAACACCCACCAGACAATCTGCTACTTGAATGCGCACTGATGGCTGTTCTTCAGCATTATAAAGGTTTAAAAGACGATTGATGGCATTAATTGCATTGCGAGTATGGAGGGTTCCTAAAACCAAATGCCCAGTTTGAGCGGCTTGCAAAGCAGTATTTACGGTTACGCGATCGCGCATTTCCCCAATTAAAATCACATCTGGGTCTTCCCGCAAAACCGATCGCAAGGCTTGGTGAAAATCATGGGTATGCAAACCCACTTCCCGTTGACTGAGTAAACACTTATGGGATGGATGCACATACTCAATAGGGTCTTCAATGGTGACAATATGCTTATGTTCGCTCTTATTAAGAAAATCAATCATTGCTGCCAATGTAGTTGATTTTCCTGATCCCGTTGGCCCAGTGACTAAAATAAGACCTTGTTGACTACAAATGATATTTTGTAGCACTTCCGGTAAACCCAATTGCTCGATGGTGGGAATCTCCAAACTAATCAACCGTAACACCATCGCTCCACCAGTTAGGGAGTCAAAACAATTGACCCGACAGCGCACCAATCCTTCATAAAATATGGCGGTATCTAATTCCTTATTTTGGGCAAATTGTTGCCGTTGCTCTGGGGTAAGAATATCAGCCAGATACTGTTCAAAGAGTTCTGGCGTAACCACATTTTGCTCTTTTAACTTCATCATTTTGCCTCGCACTCGAAATCGAGTCACCTGCCCAACCCGAATATGAACATCTGAGGCTTTATTGGCGTGGGCGTGTTTAACAATTTTTTTAATTAAATTTCCGGGTTGAAAGGGTTTGGAGATTTGAGCTGCGTGGCTAGGTGGAGGCAAGGGTTTTTTTGTTAAATTTTGACCTTTATCGGCATCAGAAACAGTCATTTTATGGTTCTCCTCTGTTCGGCTTTAACCATTATCCCTTTTAATATTCTGGCATACAAAACGGGGGTTCGCGTGGCAGAAGGGTAATCGGTAGAGGTAAGAGGCAAAAGGCAAGAGGCAAAAGGGAAAACTGGGTTTTCCCTATTCCCTATTCTTCAATCAAGAGAGCAATTTTACCCATCATTGAACCTTTTTCTAGGAGTTCATGGGCGGCGGCGGCATCTTTGAGAGCAAAAGTGGTTCCCAAATGGATTTTTAGGTCTCCCCGAGAGATTAAACGAGTGCATTGCTGGAGAATTTTGGCTTGATCTTGTTGAGCAGACACCAGACCTTGCACCATGGGCGTGAGCATTAATTCTAAACTAATGCTCAGATTCCGGTCTCTGGCCATTTTCCAGTTAGTATCAGCAGCGGGAGATAGAATAGTGACGAGATCGCCATAAATGCGAACTGCGGGAAAGCTTTGGGCAAAGGTTGCCCCACCTACAGTATCGAAAGCTACGTCAACTCCTTCTCCCGATGTCCAGTTGAGCGTTTCCTGAACAAAGTCGGTTTCTTTATAAAAGATCGCTTGGTCTGCACCTAGGCTTTGCACAAAGTCAGCTTTTTCTACGGAGCTGATAGTGGTACAAACCGATGCACCTTGCAATTTAGCGAGCTGCACGGCCGCATGACCGACTCCACCGGCACCAGCATGGATGAGGGTGGTTTGGCCGGGTTGCAGGCGAGCGCGGTCATACAGAGATTCCCAAGCAGTAATGAGTACCAAGGGTGCGGCGGCTGCTTCTGCAAAGCTGAGGGATGTGGGTTTGTGGGCTACAAACCGTTCATCCACAGTGGCAAATTGGGCGTAGTTTCCCGGATGGCTGCCGAGTCCAGCGTTGCAAAAATAGACTGCATCACCGACGTTAAAGTTTTGCACATCTGATCCGATCGCCTCTACGACTCCTGCCCCATCGCAACCAAGAATGGCAGGCATTCGATCGGGGTAAAAGGTTCCCCGTTTCCGCAGTTTGGTGTCAATAGGGTTAACTCCAGCCGCTTTCAGGCGAACCAGTAGTTGGCGCTCCCCTTCGAGTTTAGGTTCCGGGACATCCTGAAGTTGTAGCACATCTGGCCTCCCAGGAGCGCTCATCACAATCGCTTTCATAAGTTACGTCGATCGACCTCCGAATGGTTAATGATGGGAGACTAAAACTCCAGGTTCTTTCTGAATTGGTAAAACATGGACACTATCGAGTTGGGCACAATACTCAATATCTTCTATACCATTTAAACCCAGTAGTCGCTTACCATGACTAGCTTGTTGGAGCAGCTCGACTAATTCTTCTTGCCATTGGCGATAGAGGGCAATAGCAGCAATGACTTCATCGTTCACTTCTGAAACCGCAGAAGAAAGGGGAAATTCCGTTAACAGACTATGGGCGATCGCCCCCGCACAAACGGTATCCTCTAAGGAGAATTGCCCTTCCCATCCCGATCCAACGATCCAGATACTCTCTGGTTCGTGGCTAGTAATATAATTGACGACTGATTGACGATTAATTAAGGCTCCAGTAATGACGCTTTTTGCTGCTTCTACCCGCTGTAGAGCGCGAGTCCCATTGGTTGTACTCATAAAAATACGCTTGCCTTTGACCACCTCTGGCGTACAACTTAAGGGGGAATTGCCAAGATCGCATCCTTCAACTTTTGCTCCTCCTCTCTCTCCAAAGCGTAGACGTTGATCTTCTGGCCATTCCGTACTGACATCCATCAGTTTCTGTATATCGCTAAACACTTGTACCGCTTCTGCGCCAGAGTCAAGGGCTGTGGCAATAGTCGTCGTAGCCCTAAGAACATCTACGGCGATCGCACATTCGGGTAAATGGTCAGTCGGGGTTAATTCGGGCGTATGGTAAACAAAAAGTTTCACAACCTCACCTGGAGTTTTGAGTAACAGTCAACATCCCATTTTAGGATTGTTTGAACCTTTCCGCATTTAAGCGACAGTTTACCGCATATTCTGTAAGCTAAATGGTGATTCGTAAAAAGCAATTGTAAACTGGGATGAAACCCTTATAGTGCTGGGCGCTAGAAATAGGGCGATATAAAGATGGTGGTCTGTAGGAGTCTGTATGTTCAGTTGGTTCGTTCTACTCTTGTTTGCGTTAGATGGTCTGTTATGGGCAGAGTGGATGAATACTCTGGATCGGTTGAGCTGGTTGAGTTTAGGTTGGGGCTTACTGGCGATCGCCGCTGTGGAGTGTGTACGTGATGGTTATCATGCTCTAGCCCATGTTTGGAAGCCCCTCTATCGCTTGCATGTTTGGCATCATCGGGTGTTTCGCCCCGATTTGACTCCCGTTAACACAGAGATTTATCAAAAAGCCCATTGGTACAATGATGTGCCGGAAAGTCTGGTGATGTTACTCTCTGCCAGTTTAGGGTTAGCTATAGCTGTCTATTTCAACGATCGACTCTGGGGCATAGGGGCGGCCATTCTTTATTCTGCTACGTTTTTATTAACGGCCATGGGTCGAGGATCGGGAATTCCGGGAATGGAGGAGTGGACAGACTCAACTCACCGTCCAGGGGCATTTGATGCTATTCCTAGCCAGGGAATGGTCAATCGCAGTTATCATTGGCGACATCATTTTGATAATCAGAATGCTTATTTTTGTGGCACGTTTACATTGGTGGATCGGATTATGGGAACGGCTTTATCTTTAAAGGGCAAAACAGTGGCGGTAACGGGTGCTTCTGGATCGTTGGGGCGATCGCTGCTTTATAATCTACACTTACAGGGTGCAAAACCCATCGCCCTCACCTCTGGAGAGGATGATATTGAGATTACGATTAACTCTGAAGCTGTAGCTATTCCGACTATTGCTTGGCAAGTGGGGAAAGAGTCGGAACTAGAGGCTCACCTGCAAAAGATTGATATTCTGATTCTCAACCATGGCATTAATGTGCATGGCGATCGCACTCCAGAGGCGATCGAACAGTCCTATCAGGTGAATGCTTTTTCCACATGGCGGTTGATGGAGCAATTCCTCAAAACCATTCACACTAACCGAGATATGGCTTGTAAAGAAGTTTGGGTAAATACGTCTGAAGCCGAAGTTTCACCCGCTTTCAGTCCCTTATATGAACTCTCTAAACGCACCATCGGCGATCTAGTTACCCTGCGTCGTTTGGATGCCCCTTGTATTGTTCGTAAACTGATTTTAGGGCCATTTAAGAGTAATCTGAATCCTATTGGGGTTTTATCTGCTGATTGGGTTGCCGAACAAATTATTCATCAAGCGAAAGCCGATAGTCGCAATATTATTGTGACAATTAACCCCATCACATTTTTAGCGTTTCCGATTAAAGAATGGTGCAATTCCTTATATTTTCAACTCTTTAGTCAAAAAGCCACCCCTCTCGATCCAGAGACTGAAACGGAACAACAAGGGGTCTAGAAGTGGTTTGATTCTCCCCTGAAAAATGGGCAGCATCAAGATTCCCCATTCCCTATTACCCATTCCCTCGACTATGATACCCAGATTTTCGTTATCTAATCAGCTTTCCCTGCGTGCCGTTTTAATTGTGCCTTTTATTGTGCAAATTTCCGCCGCTGTGGGAATTACTGGGTATCTATCTTGGCGTAATGGACAACAAGCGGTGAATGAACTAGCCGGTCAGTTACGGGATGAAGTTACAAAACGAACGCAACAACATCTCACCGATTATCTACAAGAACCGCCTCGGATTAATCAGGTTAATCGTCAGGCAATAGAAGCGGGTAAACTGAATGAGGATAATATTCAGCAACTACAAAACCATTTTTGGCAACAAATTCAGCTTTTCCCGAGGTTGCGAGAACTCTATCTCGGTAAACCCAATGGCGGTTATTTTGCCATTAGTCGAGAGGCGGATCAAAGCTTAATTGTTAAGGAAGTGCTGGGAGAAGGCGATCGGATTGGGCGCTTCTATGCACTCTCAGAAAACGGCGATCGCCAGAATCTCATTCGCGAAACAGATCCCTACGATCCTCGCCAAAGACCCTGGTATCAAGCAGCACTCGAATCCAGAGCCGGGACGTGGAGTGATATTTATTTGTTTCGTTATGGCGCTCTGGGAATTACCGCCTCTGAGTTATTTTTGAATGCTGATGGCAGTATGGGTGGTGTGATGGCGGTGGATTTGGTTCTCAGTGGCATGAGTAAGTTTTTATCCACCATTAAAGTCAGTCCCTCTGGCAAAATTTTTATCATTGAGCGATCCGGTCTTCTAGTAGCGAGTTCAAGCACTGTTCCACCTTTTCTCTTAGGTGCAGGAGGCAAAAATCCACAACGATTAATGGCTCGTGAAAGTTCCGATCGCTTAATTCGAGAAACGGCCGAGTTTTTGATGCAGGAGAGACAGTTAGAGAGCATCGAAGAGGTAAAACAACTGAATTTTGGCCAGTCTAGCGATCGCTCCTTTGTGCAAGTTTCGCCCTATCAAGATAAGTTGGGCTTAGATTGGTTAATTGTAGTGGTGGTTCCAGAGTCTGATTTTATGGGTCAAATTCACGCTAATACCCGCCGCACGATTCAACTATGTGTCCTGGCTCTCCTGGTTGCGACTGGGTTTGGCTGGATGAGTGCCCATTGGATTAGCGAACCCATTATGCAGCTTATTGACGGCTCTCAGAAGTTAGCGAAAGCTGCATTAAGTCGTTGTAATAATGATACTTTAGCCCAGAATGTGGAAGTCAGAGGGGTGCAAGAGGTGAAAATCTTAGCCCACTCTTTTAATCAAATGGCTTCCCAACTTCAAGAGTCTTTTGGTGCCCTGGAAAGAAGTAATCAGGAATTAGAGTTACGGGTAGAAAAGAGAACCGCAGATTTGCGTCGAGAGCGGGAGAAATCAGAAGAATTATTGCTGAATATTCTACCAGAGGCGATCGCAGAGAAACTCAAGCAAGAGACTCAGGCGATCGCCGAATACTTTGAATCCGTCACTATCTTATTTTCCGATATCGTCGGCTTTACCACCTTATCCGCTCGTCTAGCTCCCATTGATTTGGTTAATTGCCTGAATGAAATGTTTTCCAATTTTGACCATTTAGCCGAAAAACATGGATTAGAAAAGATCAAAACCATTGGGGATGCCTATATGATGGTTGGCGGACTACCCATTCCCCAAAGCGATCATGCCGCAGCTATGGCAGCCATGGCGTTAGACATGCAGAAAGTGATGCAAGACTTTACCCTAGAAAATGGGGAAGCTCTACAAATTCGCATTGGTATCCACACCGGACCAGTGGTTGCTGGAGTCATTGGAGTCCGCAAGTTTAGTTATGATTTATGGGGCGATACCGTGAATACTGCCTCGCGCATGGAATCTTCAGGAACTGCCGGTAGAATTCATGTCAGCCATCAGGTTTATGAGGTGTTAAAAGACCGTTTTCAGTTTGAAGAACGGGGCATCATTTCGGTAAAGGGGAAAGGAGAAATGAAGACCTATTGGCTAGTTGAGAGTTATAGCGCTTCTCGCTAGGGAATAGGGAATAGGCTTTTGGTACAAGCTTTGAGGATTCAACACTGTCTCTCATAACGCAAGCAAAGCGCTGTAAGAGACTATTTAGGGGAAATATAGTTATTTTAATTAAGGATGGGACACAACGGTAAGAGCAAATGGCGTTTACTCCTACAGTCGTTCGAGTTGTAAACCCATCATGATTGTCCCAATCTTAATTAAAACGACTATAGTATGATCCTTCTTCTGTCAGTCTCCGAAAAATGAGAGTCCAATCCTGATTCTTTCATGAGCGATCGCTGGCTGCAATACAACACTCTTCGCTCTTATGAGGTAAATTAAAGCCTTTTGTTCTGGGCAAGAACGCAAGTTCAGTTATTTATTGATGCACGAAACGATTACACTGCACTCTATAACAACGATTTGCACTTTAAGGCAAATTCGTGGGAATCTCGGAAAATGACAGAGGAGGAATCCAAATCACTCTCTAATAGCTCTTAAGGTATTAGGGAATTCCCTGAGCCAGCTA
The DNA here is from genome assembly GCA_002340255.1 of Cyanobacteria bacterium UBA2566. GTDB lineage: Bacteria > Cyanobacteriota > Cyanobacteriia > Cyanobacteriales > Desertifilaceae > Roseofilum. The sequence goes on along the minus strand of DDLS01000130.1, from coordinate 25,597 downwards.
ACGATGATAGTGCGCTTGCGGGCCAGCCCAAGCTTCAGCGACCGAACGACCAAAGGTCTGAGGCCGATCGCCGGTTGCCAGTAGCGTTTTCCCTTCTGGATTGACTGCCCACATGGGCCAATTCTCATCTCCGAGAATACCGGCTCTAAATAGCACATGATTGGCATTATTGGCCGACCAACCGAGCAATACAGCATGGCTATAATTCACTTGGGCTGGGGCTACCGTTTTCGTCTCATTGAGATGACGGTTCCAAATTACGGCATAATCCGATACTGTAGACGAACTAAACACTCCTTCAAACTGCCGCGCCAAGAGGCGATCGCCCAATTCCGACCAAGACACGGGTACTAACATGGTAATCACCCCGGGCAATTGCACTTCTGGGTTCCCATCAAACGGATTATTGGCCAAAGGAGAACTAGCCGTCACGACCTCTAGATTACCGGTTTGCAAATTCTCCAAAAACATCACACTCGTGACTCGACTTGAATGCAGTTGCGATCGGATCTGAAACTGAATCCGACTATAGGCTGCATATTGACCATCTGGAGAGACCAAGGAAGGAGTCCGATAATAGCGAAGTCCTGAACCTTGGGTTGAAGAAACTTCTGCGTGGGTATTCATGACCCAACTCCAGGGGATGGGATAGGGACTATCGAGGGGATCGCTATATTCTGAACTTGGATTCATGGGGTTTGCAGCAGCTTCAGGGGTAGAATTACCAGAGGCCGAATCTGAAATGGTCTCAGCCATTGCAAATTTAGGCAGCAGCAGCAGTAAAAGTGCTAACAGCAGCACGGAGGGTTTGGGTAAGAGCGATTTTAGGCTCCATGGGAATTTAGGCATTGAACTTCAAGCTCGCGAATGGGGGATGTGTGAGAAGCAAAGCCCCAGTGAGGAGTATAAGTCCTTCCTGTCTCTACTAGGGTACAAGGGATTAGGCTTTAAAAGGAAGGGATCTTCAAGAGATTTAAAATTTCTTTGTGTTCTGGCCGCGATCGCCTTCCTTACGGTACGATTTTTGTGGTCTTTCGATCTGAGTCCCTAATAACACATTCGGTTGATTGTGGATAACCTATCTGTGACTGAAGCATCTGATTCTCCCAATCCTACTCCTACTCCCCAGAGAACGGTTGTTACGTTTCTCTTAGTGACGATATTTCGTCTGTTGTTGCTAGGGGTGAGTAGCTCTATTGCCTTTCTAGTGGGTATTATCATTGCCTTCTTTTACCCCGATCCCTATCCACAAATGCCCTTGATTGAACGGGTGTTTGAGCAACCGTTTAATCCCCTCAATGCTCAATGGTGGCAATTTCGTTCCTCAGCGACCTTACCTTCGGTTAGTGCAGAGCAGCGTCAGCAAGCTCTAGAAGATTTAAACCAACTGCAAGAAGACTTAACCACCTTGGAGGAGCGTCTCACCGAGTTGGAACTTCAACTCAATCAACCCTTAGTCCAAAAACCGATTCAGACCCGTCTGAGCTTACTAGAGCAGCAATTATCCAGTCCATCGGGTTACGCTTCCCGCAAGAGTTTCATGGTAACGCTACCGAGTGACTTGCTCTTTGAAGGTGATCGCACTACCCTAAATTCCAAACAATCAGACTTACTCAATAGCATTATCGCTGAATTACGCAATTTCCCTGACTCTACCATTCAAATTAACGCCTATACCGATAATTTAGGGGATGCCCAAGAAAACCTAGAACTCTCCTTACAACAAGCAGAATCAGTCTATGAATATCTCTATATTGGATTAGGAGATGGCTACCATTTTCTCCGAGTTGGTTATGGAGAAACTCAGTTTTTAGCCCCCAATGACTCTGAATCTACACGACAACGCAATCGTCGTGTGGAAATTATCATTGAATAGGGGGAATGGGGGAATTGGGAGACACGGATATTACCCATTACCTATTACCCAAACTAACGATAATTGGTAAACTGCAAAGCTACGGGTAAATCTTCCTGTTTCAACATTTGCCTCACCTGTTGCAATTCATCCTTAGATTTCGATGAAACTCGCAAAGAATCCCCTTGAATCGATGCTTGTACCTTCTTAAATTGATCCCGAATGCGCTTATTAATCTTTTTGCCTAAATCCCGATCGATACCACGCTGAAGCTTAATTTCCTGACGAACTCGGTTGCCTCCAGCGGCCTCGATATCCCCAAATTGGAAAATTTTCAAGGATAGGTTACGCTTGGCAGCTTTAGTCCGCAAAATGGTAGAGACTGACTCTAGCGTTAAATTACTATCTGTATTGATGGTAATTGTAGTTTTGTCCACCAATTCTACCATCGTCTTTGAGTCTTTTAAGTCATAACGTGATTTAATTTCCCGTTGCGTTTGGTCTAGAGCATTAACTAGCTCTTGTTCATCAAAGTCACTAACTACATCAAAAGAATAGGAAGAAGCCATAAGAATAATCAAACACTAGCGAACACACTTAGCGTATCCCCCATTCCGGGGAAAGCCAAAATTTAGATACTCACTTGAAGCAAGCTTAAGGCAAACAGAGTCAGACTACATAAAGATCCAATTCCAAACATAAGCGATCGCCCCAAGGGAATATTGAGAATATAAAAGATACTATACAATCCACGAACGATCAAGAATACTCCAGCCGCATAAGCTGCCACTATGGAGTCTACCCCGGTCGCATAGGTCATACCCGCAGCAGCGGCAAAAATCATAAACGCTTCAATAGAATTCTGGTGGGCCCAATTGGCACGTTTCGCATAATCGGGCAATTGATCGGCCAGCGCTCTCGGGGTTTCTAAATACTGCATCCCCCCTTGAAACCGAGCATAGGCGACCCAAAAAAAGGGAAAATAGATTAAAAAAGCTGCTCCAGCGATCGCATAGAGTAACAGAGCAGAGACAGAAACGGACAAACCCATCACCTCACGATCATCAATCAAAATAAAACAAGGTTACCACTTTACGTTGCTCTTCCGCATCACGGCAAGTTTGCAGTAAGGTCGTACTATCATGGAAGGCAAAACAAATCAGTTGCTGACATCGGGTAATAATTTCTGCATTACACAGAGAACTGGCTTCAGCCAGAGATAATTCATTGTTCTCCGGTTTTTCTACCAAGTGAATGACTTGTTCGAGGAGTTGCCGAGATTCTCTGGGTTGACGGTCTAAGCTTTGGGGTAAAATCACAGTCAGCAAGTTAGGATCGGCTCGCATTGCTCCTCGGACTGAAGCGAAATTCGTCCCTGTTGCTCCGGAGGTAATGATATGGTTTCCCGATAGAACCAAGGAGGAACTCATCGTTTCAATCAGATGTTGATGAGTTATGGGAACATGGCGAGAACCGAGTATGGCCAGCCGCTTCGATCCGGTTTGCTGGATTGTTGCCAGTTCTTGCTCTAGGGTATCAAGTTTAGGAATTTCTAAGGATTGACTCAATGCCAATAACAACTAGGCGCTACAACGGAGTTATTCTAGCAGATAATTTGAATTTGAGGTGAATTTGGGGGCAATATGCACTTTAGCAATCGGACCTTATCTCCGTGTCTGGAGTGTCTCCATATCTTCCTGTCCCCCCATCCTCCCCATGCTCCCCCTCTTCCCCATCTCCTATCTAGGCGAGGTAACCTAAAAGTCGGTCTAAGTCAAAGTGGGCAGCGATCAACTCAGAAATACACTTGACCTTGACTGGCTCGTGAAGGGGAACTGTGCCGAAGGCATTATCAATGATTTCCACAGTGGTCAAAGTGTCGAGGTCTACCGTAAGAATGGGAATTTCCAACTCGTCAGCTCGACTAATAATTAATTCTGAGGGAGAGAGATGACCTGTGAGGATTAAACATTGGGTTGAGGTTTCTAGGGCAGCCAATTGAATATCCGTGCGATCGCCCCCCGTGACCACTGCCATATTTTGTCCTTTACGGAAATATTTCAGAGCTGAATTGACATTCATCGCTCCAATGCGTAAGCTTTCGACCATCAAATCTAGGCGATCGCTTCGACATAGCACGGTTGCCTCTAGACGATCGACCAATTCCCGCACGCTAATACTTCGCAATAAATTACTCCGAGGCAGTTGGCCAAGGACGGGAATACCCTGAGATTCCAAATAGGGCACATAGTCTTGGGGAAACCGCTCGATAAAGTCTTCCATAATATCGTTGACAACAATACCGAGGAGGCGATCGCCCAAACGCTCTTTTGCTGAAAGGGCCTGATCGATAATCTGTTGTGCCTCAAAGGAAATCACTAACAGAATTCCGGCTGAGAGTTGATCGGCCATCTGTGCTAAAGACAAACCGAATAATCTCCCCTCATCGAGAGTCCCTGGTCCTTCCAACAGCACCAACCGATCGGGTGCAGTCGGATAATGTTGTGCCAAACTGACCTGGGGATTATCTGGATTAGTCTGAGTTAATCGCTCTTCAATGGTCTGGCAATCCATTGAGATTAACGTTGGATAGAGGCGATCGCTCGGTAACTCTAGAATCTGAGCAATAAAAGAGCCATCTTCATCCATCCCTTTACCCATCAGCTTTCTATGTCCAGTAGATAAGGGCTTACCATAGGCGATATCCCAGCCTCGCTTTTTCAGTTGTGCCCCAATGCCTAATAAACTTGCTGACTTACCACTGTAAGATTCTAGGGAACCTATCAGCAGATATTGACTAATACCGGTCACGCACGCACTCCCAACTGTTTAAGCATCATTAATCCTTAGTCATCTAATCGTAATAGTTTTCGGTAGAACGTTTGCGAAAAATCAACCGTTTTCGTTCTTCGCCAAGTCACATACAACTCAATCAAAAACTCAATAAATTCATGATTGGGCAGCTTCACCTCATACGTCAGCTCTGACTGACCATCAAACTGCATCCGACAGACCGTCTCATCTGCGGGGAGTTTCGAGACAATAAACCAAGTGGCTAGAAAAGGAATACTCTCTCCTCTTTCAATCCGGCGTTCCCCTTCCAACGAAGTTTTTTCATACAAACCTATGGCATAGGGTAAGGCCGCCCGCTTACCACCTTGGTAGTAAGGCTGATAAACGCCGATAACTCCGCCTTGGGCAGGTTCAATGGCACTGAGATCAGTAGTCATAAAAGTTGTACTTACACGCCCGGTCTTAACAATAAGGATTCTCCAGTTTATCCTACCAAAGAATTGGGTTTAAAGCTCCGTCCTTCCAGGACGGCTTTTAGAAATCTTGGTTTATCCACGAAAACCTGTGGTAAAATTAAAGAATGATAATTAGAGAAGCAAAACTTTTATTAGGTTCCAAAGCTCAATATCAAGCTTTTATAAATTCAAAAAACACACGAGATCCGTTGAATATAAGACGAGCGGTTGGTTCCTATCTGAAGATCGCAAATCAATCACGTTCACTGATGGATTCAAAGCCGGCAAATTTTCTCTCTTCTGTAACAAAGAGACTCGCAAGGATCTGTTTACTCTCAAGATAAACCGAGTTCGAGTCGTTTGTAGATTCAGATGGATATTATGCACAATTTCTCTTTGATGCCACTCGCAAAGAGACGGGAAATTATACCGGAGAAGTGATTGGACTAGACCTTGGATTGAAATATTTCTTCAAAGATCAAAATGACAATTGTGTGATTTATCCGCAATATCTAAGGAAATTAGAAAGACGGCGAAAGAAACGGCAACGGCGGCTGTCAAGAAAGTTGGTGAAAGGGCAAAAGCCTCAATCCAATAATTACCATGATGCCAGGAAACGACTAGGTAAGCTTCATTTGAAAATCCAAAGACAGCGTAAAGACTGGGCAATAAAGACGGCTCGGTGCGTAGTTCACGAATCACGATGTGATTGTCTATGAGGATTTGAAAATAGCCAATATGGTAAAAATCACCACTTAGCTAAGTCGATTTCTGATGCCGGGTGGTATCAGTTCACCCAATGGCTCGAATACTATGGCAAGATTTGGGATAAAGCGGTAATCGCAGTAGATCCCAAATTCACCAGTCAAGATTGTCCCCAGTGTGGACAGAGAGTCAAAAAATCGTTAAGCACGAGAACTCTTCGTGCCCAACTTGCAAATTGGAAGTGTGCCGAGATACAGCGGCGGCGATGAACATTTTGCACAAAGGTATGAAGAAATTGGGTGAAAATTGGACTCAATACGGTACTGTTGGGCAAGCAGAAACCGCTTCTGATTCAGAAGGAACGCCAGGGGAGAGTCTCACCTCGGCTTGTGAGGGGAAACCCAATCAAGTAAGTGATCTCGTCAGAAACCTGGAATAAATGAGAATCTCCAGCCTTTAGCGAAGCGGAGGCTGGGGAGTATGTCAAAATAAAGCACATCCTCTCTGGTCTCAGAGGGGATCAATACAAATATTCAGTCAGGATAAAAGCCTCCATAACCTTATGTCGGAGAAGTCCAATTCTATCGGCGATCGCCAGAACATCCCTGATAGCGATCCTCAAGTCGTTCAAACCACCTCCAGAGATTTCGTGCCGCAGGACATAAACCCGTCCTGTTTCGATCGGATTGTCTATGAAGGCCGCAGGCGGAAAGCAGCGGTGTTATTAATTGTGATTTGGAGTGGGACGATCGCCCTACATTTGCTCTCTTGGGGTTTGTGGCTGATTTGGGGAATGGTTGCCCTCATGGGAATTCATGCCATTCGAGTTTTAACCGCTAAACCCAGCAACCCTTTAGAACCACTGCCTCTGGACTCTCCTTCTGATGTGCCTTTAGTCTCTTTGTTAGTAGCGGCCAAAAATGAGGAACGAGTGATTGCGCCTTTGGTCAAGATGCTCTGTACTCAGGACTATCCCTTAGACCACTATGAAGTCTGGGTGATTGATGACAATAGCAGCGATCGCACCCCCCAAGTGTTGGAAAGTCTTTGCCAAGAGTATCCCCATCTGCGGGTGATGCGACGCTCGGCTGAAGCAACTGGGGGTAAATCTGGAGCGCTCAATCAGGTATTACCCTTAACTCGAGGTGAGGTACTGGCGGTTTTTGATGCAGATGCCCAAGTTGCGCCAGATTTATTACGACGCGTTTTACCTGGGTTTGATCGCCAGGAGGTGGGAGCAATTCAACTGCAAAAGGCGATCGCTAATGCTCCGGTGAATGTTTGGACTCACAGTCAAGCCTCAGAAATGGCCCTCGATGCCTATTTCCAGCAACAAAGAATTGCCCTAGGAGGGATTGGAGAGTTACGAGGCAATGGTCAATTTGTCCGACGCACGGCACTCGAACAATGTGGGGGATGGAATGAAGAGACCATTACCGATGATTTGGATTTAACCCTACGCCTGCATTTGGAACAGTGGGATGTAGACTTTATCCTCGATCCTCCCGTCCAGGAAGAAGGGGTTACCAGCGCTTTAGCCCTATGGCATCAGCGCAATCGCTGGGCAGAGGGGGGATATCAACGGTATATGGATTATTGGCGGTTGATTTTTAGTAAGCGGATGCCCTGGATGAAGATCTGGGATATGTTGATATTTTGGATTATGCAATATTTTATCCCCAATGCGGCAATTCCGGATTGTTTGATGGCGATCGCTAAAAATCGCCTGCCCGTTTATAGTCCCATGACAACTCTGATGGTCGGCATGTCTGTAATTGCTATGATTCAAGGGATTCGTCGAGTTAATCGAGTCAAGGGCGCGGTATCAAGTTTACCTACGCTGCTCTGGCAAACCTTGAGAGGAACCATCTATATGCTCCATTGGCTCTTAATTGTGGCTAGTACATCTGCCCGGATTGCGGTACGTCCCAAAACCTTAAAATGGGTCAAAACGACTCATAAAGGTACTGTGGTTGTTGATAGTTAACCCTTAACCATTAATAATTGTTAATTATTAATGGTTAGTTATTTAAAATATCCGGAATACTCACCCTTGGCATAGAAAGAGCCGATAAGATAAGTCTTCAATCTAAGATTAACGCAATCGTTTGGATCTTTGGGTCTTGGGAGGAATAATGATGAAAATAAGTATGCACTTGGCTATATTGGGATTGGCGATCGCCCTCTTACCCTTAACCCGTGTATTCATTCCTCAACAAAAATCCATGGCCCAAAGCTGGGGTTTGTCGTCATCTGCCACCGACACCTGTACCTTAAAGAACCGATTTATCTTTATTCAAAATACCCAAGATCGAGATATTCCTGAAATTAGCCGCCTCACAGGAATTCCCAAGCATCGGATGCAAGCGTGTCATTTATTTCAACAATCAGGAAGCCAACAAGAACCAGTCGAGGGTCTACAAGCCCTGACCGATGGGCAAAGTATGGCTTCTGTTGTTCTTCCCTTAAGAGATCGAGGGTATCAAGTCTTTTCCCATTTTGCCATTGGTGCTGATGGTGTAATCCCCACCACAGGGGGCTTATCGACCGATCGAGCACCAGAGCGTCGATTTCCACAACCCTCTCTAGAACCCCGGAATCCATGGGAAAATCGAACCGAAAATCCAACAGAAAATGGCGATCGGACTTGGGTTTCTCCTCCCTCCTCCCTGGAAGAACCCCAAAATCAGGCTCCTAGCCAAACAACCTGGCTTTATCCCCTAGAAAATGCTCGAATTTCTTCCGGTTATGGATGGCGTACCACCGGCAGATGGGGCAGAGAACTCCATGTAGGTGTTGATTTTGTGGCTCCCATCGGTACTCCAGTCAGGGCAACCGCAAATGGTAAAGTAACCTTTGCCAAAGAATCGGCTGGAAACGGAGGGTTAACCATTGCCCTATTACATGCCGATGGTACGCGCACTCTTTACGCCCATCTATCAAAAATTTTAGTCCGTGAAGGAATGCAAGTGCGTCAGGGCGACACCATTGGTTTAGTGGGAAATACTGGACAATCGACCGGCCCCCATTTGCATTTTGAAGTCTATCCTCCTGGGGTGTATGGGCAGCCGATCGATCCTTGCAGTGCGGAGTATTTAAATTGTAGTAATGTAGCTTCTCATTCTCGAAATCAATTGCGTCAACGCTAATAAACGTCAGCGTTGGTTAAGGGCGTTTTGCGGCTGATGTGACGAAAGAGTAGGGATTCAGTCAATGAGAGAATAAGGGTTTGAGCTTATCTAAAACTGGCGTTAATACAGTCTTTCACGCTAGGGAGTAGTGAAGTCCTGTGGTACATAATCTCTCTTCTGTTACTCTAGCGTGAACAACAAACCTTATACAAACCTTAAGATTTTAAGCAAGATTAACATCTGTATAACTTCACGAATGACAAATTATTCCCTTGTATTTTAGGCGTTCCCACCCACTCGGTCATCCATATCTCTACCTATAACTTCGATAGGATTAACTTTTTCTTAAATTAATGTTATTGATTAATTTACATGAAAGTTTCAAAATTCCAGTAGATTGCAAAAAGCGATAACCACTCACTCTATTGAGTCTCGGAGTTCTATGAAATTACTACGCAGTCCCATTTCATTGTTCAGTATTTTTTCACTTATAGCAGTCACAATCAGCCTAAGTGGATCAGTCGTGCAATCTCAAAGCCGGCCAACCATCAAAATTGATGGCTCCAGTACGGTATTCCCGATTACTGAAGCTGTGGCAGAAGAATTCCAAAAGTCAAATAATTCCAGTAATCCCAATAATGCTAGAGTTACTGTCGGTGTGTCTGGAACGGGTGGCGGTTTCAAAAAGTTTTGCTCCACAAACCCCTCAGTACAGACTCATATTTCTAATGCGTCTCGTCCGATTAAGCCATCGGAACAACAAGCCTGTAAACAAGCAGAAGTTGAGTATATCGAATTACCCGTTGCTTACGATGCCATTACTATAGTTGTGTCTAAACAGAACACCGCTGTCAGTGATATTAAAGTTGATGAACTGCAAAAAATGTGGCTCTCCCAATCCCAACGACAGGGAATCAACAAGTGGAATCAAATTCGTTCGAGCTGGCCTAACAGCGACTTTAAGCTCTATGGCCCTGGGTTAGATTCCGGGACATATGACTATTTCAAAGAAGCGATTTTAGATGACCAGGACATTCGTTCGGACTTCTCGGGTAGTGAAGATGATAATGTTTTAGTCCGTGGGATTCAAAATAATCCCAATGCGATCGGCTATTTTGGTTTAGCCTACTATAAAGAAAACACCGACAAACTCAAGTCCCTGAAAATTAATGGAGTAGCTCCTACCACAACTACGGTGAATAATGGGAGTTATAGTCCACTCTCTCGTCCCATTTACATCTATGTGAATAAGGCTGCTGCTGATAAACCTGAAGTCAAAGCTTTTGTAGAATACTATCTACAAACAGCCTCTAAGTTTTCTGCTGAAGTCGGCTATGTTGCCCTTCCCAATGCTGATTACAACCGCGCAAAAACTCGTTTTTCTAATCGCCAAACGGGTCGAGTTCCTTTAAGGGCTGGATTATAATTCTGCTCAATTCATGATGGGTAGGAGTAATTTTATTATTACTCCTACCGTTGTGTGTTTATTCGCAACGGCCCATTCGCTATTACCCATTACCAGCGCGAAGCACTATCAAATAATGAGCGATCGCCCCATTTCCCTATCTAACAGCATCCCATACTCTACCCGAAGAACTCGTATCTTCCGAGAGAAAGCCATTGAGTTTATCCTATTTCTGGCAGCTTGCTCGACGGTTGCGACCACTATCTCTATTCTCTTTCTCCTGACCAAAGAATCCTTATCCTTTTTTGAAGAAGTTTCCCTTGTTGAATTCCTCACTGCACCTGAATGGACTCCTTTGTTTGGAGAACAAGCCCGTTATGGTATTTTGTCGCTCCTATCAGGAACCTTAGTCACCGCAGGCATTGCCATGATGGTTGCCATTCCATTAGGAACCGTTGCTGCGATTTACCTCAGTGAATTTGCCCACCCTCGTCTGAGAGAAATCGTTAAACCGTGCTTAGAGCTTTTAGCCGCCATTCCCACTGTGGTCTATGGATATTTTGCGCTCCTGTTTGTTACCCCACTACTGCAAAAAATCATCCCCACGCTTCCCATCTTTAATATGCTCAGTGCGGGCTTAGTCATGGGAATCATGATTACCCCCTTTATTAGCTCCATTAGTGAAGATGCCATGCGTGCCGTTCCCATCGGCTTACGAGAAGGGTCTTATGCCATGGGAACAACCCGCCTGCAAACCGCTCTGAGAGTTGTCTTTCCGGCGGCAATTTCTGGCATTAGCTCCTCCTATATCCTTGGAGTATCGCGGGCAGTCGGCGAAACCATGATTGTGGCGATCGCCGCTGGAATTCAACCCACCTTAACTCTAAACCCCTTAGAAGAAGGTGCAACCATCACCGCCTACATTGCTAGTGTCAGCATGGGAGATCTACCCCACGGAACCCTAGAATATCAAACTATTTTTGCCGCTGGATTAACCCTAGTTCTCATGACTTTAACCTTGAATATTATTGGACACTTTTTGTCCAAATATTATCGAGAAATCTATTAAACTTAGTAAAATAGTAAAATAGTATGGCTCAGGAAACTCTACAAAGCGAAAACGTACAAAGTATTAGGGCTAATATTCAGCAGCGTCAACTGATTAATAGCCTCTTTGGTGTTCTCGGATTACTGGTGATTTTTATTGCCGTAATCGTTCTCTTCTCCTTGACCCTTGCCATGGCCATGGATGGCGCTGCCCGGATCACCCCAGAATTCTTTATCTCATTTCCCAGTCGAAAACCCGAACAAGCTGGGATTTTATCTGCTTGGGTCGGAACGAGCTTAGTAATGTTGGTAACTGCCTGTGCGGCTGTTCCTCTAGGAGTCGCTTCTGGAATTTATCTAGAAGAATATGCCGCCAAAAACTGGATTTCCGACATTATTGAAATTAATGTCACCAATCTAGCTGGAGTCCCTTCTATTATCTATGGATTATTAGCCCTAGGATTATTTGTTTATCAACTGCAATTGGGGCAAACAGTTCTCACTGGCGGATTAACCCTTTCTTTGTTAATTTTACCAGTAGTTATTGTCACTACTCGCGAATCCATCCGCGCTATCCCCAATAGTTTAAGAGAAGCAGCCTATGGACTCGGGGCAAGTAAATGGCAAGTTATTTGGGATCACATTTTACCCTATTCCTTTGGTAGTATTCTCACAGGAATTATTATCGGGCTATCGCGAGCGATTGGCCAAACTGCTCCATTGATTACCATTGGTGCTTTAACGTTTATTGCGTTTTTACCCGACTCTCCTGTTAAGAGTGAATTCCCATTTATTTCATTGGCTTGGTTACAAGCACCGTTTACCGTGATGCCCATTCAAATGTTTAACTGGGTATCGCGTCCTAATCCTGAATTTCAAGTCAATGCAGCCGCCGCAGGAACCGTTCTGACATTGATGACTTTAGCCATGAATAGTCTGGCAATTTATTTGCGGTATCGTTTTCGTAGAGGAATCAAATGGTAGATTACACACCAGAAAAGTTTCGTAAATCTAACTCCTCTGCTTCTGGAGAGCCAGAAGCGAATCAGGTGAGCTTCAAAGCAGAAGTAGAAAACCTCAATTTTTATTATGGCTCTGTCCATGCTCTTAAAGGGATTAGTTTACACGTTCCTGAAAAGAGAGTTACCGCAATTATCGGCCCCTCTGGATGTGGGAAAACAACCTTGTTGCGTTGTTTCAATCGAATGCATGATTTGTATCCAGGGAATCGTTATGAGGGAGTGATTAAGCTAGATAGCGTGAATATTTTAGGACGCAATATCGATCCCATTGAAGTCAGAATGCGGGTGGGTATGGTGTTTCAAAAACCGAATCCATTTCCGAAGTCTGTTTATGAGAATGTGGCGTATGGGCTGCGAGTGCGCGGTATTCGTAAGCGGAGTACTTTGGATGAAAAGGTTGAGGAGGCTCTGCAAGGAGCAGCTCTTTTAGATGAAGTTAAAGATCGTCTTCATGATTCTGCTTATAATCTTTCGGGAGGACAACAACAACGATTGTGTATTGCTCGTGCGTTGGTCACTAATCCGGAGATTATTTTGTTTGATGAACCGACTTCGGCGTTAGATCCGATCGCCACAGATAGTGTAGAAGCACTGATGAGCCAATTGAAAACTCAAGTAACGATTTTGATTGTGACTCACAGTATGCAGCAAGCGGCACGGTTTTCAGATTATACGGCGTTCATGTATTTGGGAGAAATGATGGAGTTTGGCAAAACTGAAGAAATTTTTTCTCAACCCAAGAATAAGCAGACAGCCGACTATATTAGTGGTCGAATTGGCTGATTAGCTAATTTTACGGCAAATTTAAGGCGATCGCTCTCCCTTAGGCTTGTGAAAAGAGCCAATCATAGATTTTATCGAGTTGCTCTAAGGTAATCAATCCATATTGCCATAGGGTCATTGGCAATAAGCTGGGGCTACTATCATGATGGCGCAACGCCAAGCGAATTGAGGTTGCTGGCAGTTCTAGATCGCGTTGCAAGAATTGGATAAGGGGTTGGAGAGTCGTGGTGGGAGTAAACATGATCGTATAGGGCAAAAGACTTTATTTATCGATGCTTCTATCTTCCCCGATCTCCCAGCATTTGACCGTGACAAGATCGACATCTGTTTTGTGAGATTAGAGATAACCCAGATGTGATCTCGATAGCCATTGCAGGCGATCGAGATCGGAGCTTACAGGGCTTCGGGCAGCAAAAGGGAATCGGCAATAGAAAGTGTTCTAACTCTTTCTTCCCCTACTATATTACAACCGTTCTAAAAGTGATTTTTCATGCTCGCTCACCCAACTCTTGAGGGTAGATGAGGAATATTTAGGCATCAACCATTTACCAAATTGGGCATAGAGGGCTGGAATCACCAACAACGTTAAGGCTGTAGAGGTAAACAATCCTCCTAGAACGACAATTGCCAAAGGTTGGAGGATTTCATTTCCCGCACCAGAGGCGATCGCCAAGGGCAACATCCCCAAAGCTGAAGTCAGTGCTGTCATTAAAATCGCGTTGACTCGGTCTAAAGACCCCTTAACAATCACCTCTTTCAAACCCATGCCTTGAGAGGCTTTCTGATTGTAGTTATCTACCAACAATAAGCCATTGCGGACAGAGACCCCGAATAAGGTAATAAAGCCAATCAGAGAGGCGATAGACATTACACCACCACTCAAAATAATGGCAATAATTCCACCCACCAAAGCCAAGGGTAAATTAATCATAATCCCGAGGGTTGCAGGAAAAGATTTAACCGAGAAAAACATCAAAATGGAAATAATAATTGTAGCTAAGATGCTGTAGATCAAAAGATTATTACTTGCATTTTGTTCGGCTTCAAACTGACCGCCATATTGAATAAAGTAGCCTTTAGGTAATGGTATAGTTTTCCGAATCGTGGCTTGAATATCACCAACCACACTACCTAAGTCCCGTTCAGCGACATTCGCAGAAACAACGATTAAGCGCGACACATCTTCTCGATTGACGACATTAACTCCCATGCCATAATCGATTTGAGCGACATCGCCTAGGGCGATAGTTTCTCCTGTGGGGGTAGAAATTGCAATGGCACGAATGGCATCTAGATTATTGCGGTCTGATTCAGCTAAACCAACGGTAATATTAATGAATTGCTGATTTTCCGGCACTTGTGCAACAACTCGACCATTGAGTGCTGTTTCGACAACCTCAGAAATATCTGCCATCTGCAATCCATAATCAGCCGCTGCTGTGCGGTCATAATGGATTTGGACTTGTCGGATGGGTAACTGAGGTTCGAGTTGTAAATCTACCACTCCCTCAATGGGGGCGATCGCATCTCGCACCTGTTCACCAATCTGACGCAGTTCAATCAAATCCGGGCCAAAGATTTTAATGGCGATCGCACTTCTGACTCCCGATAATACTTCATCCATACGGTGCGAAATAAAACCTCCAATATTGGGAGCGACCCCAGGTAACTTTAAGAACTCTTCCCGTAACGCTTGTACGCTCGCTTCTCTGTTATTCAGAGCTAGATCGCTCAGTTCAATATCCACATGAGCCATACTCACTCCGGCTCCATCCGCATCTCCTGGGGCACGTCCCGCCCGGACCTGTACCCATTCATATAGGGGATTATCCTGAAGAGAATTATACAGAGCCATGCCTGCTCGGTTGGTCATCTCCAAAGATACGCCAGGGAACAACACCATCGAATTGACCATAGACTTTTCCTGAAACTCAGGTAAAAATACTCGTCCCAAACTGGGAACAATGGCGATCGTGGCGACTAAAGCCGCTAAAGCCAAACCCAGAATTACTTTAGGCAATCTCAAGGATAGATTTAAAAACGGACGATAGAGACGGATGGCCAAACGCGAAATAAATGTACCCTCTTGGGGTACACTTTGGTGGGCTAACAAAATAGCACAGAGAGCAGGAGAAAGGGTCATTGCCACCAGAGTAGAGGCAGCAATAGAGAATAAATAGGCTAATCCCATGGGGGCAAAAATACGTCCTTCTACCCCAGTCAAACTAAAAATGGGCGCAAAGACCACAATAATAATTACAGTGGAAAAAATGACCGCTAATCTAACTTCAACAGAAGTTTGATAGACCACTTCAAAGGGATGTTTAGGATTCTCTTGTGCTTGGTTACGGCGCAGTCCGCGATAACAGTTTTCCATATCCACGATCGCATCATCGACCACAGAGCCAATGGCAACCACTAACCCGCCCAAGGTCATAGTATTAATGCCGAGACCAAAAGCTTTCATGAAGAGTAAACCAATCAATAAGGATAGAGGAATGGCACTGAGGGTAATCATTGCTGTACGCCAATTCATCAAAAACAGCAGCATAATTACCGAAACGATAATAATTCCTTGCAGTAGAGAACCACTAACATTTTGAATGGCAGAATCAATAAAGTTAGCTTGACGAAAGGTTCGGGTAATTTCGACATCAGTAGGAAAACTTGACTGTAAAGAGGCAATTATCTTTTCTACCCCTTGAGTCACCGTGGGGGTATCTACATCCGGCTGTTTATTAATCATCATTACCACAGCCGGTTGCCCATTAAAACTAGCATCCCCTCGCTTAAGAGCTGAACCGGTTTGAACCGTTGCCACATCTTGAAGTAAGATGGGTTGGCCGTTTGCAACTTTGACCACTGACTGCTGTAAATCTTCAATCGATTGTATTTGTCCGATACCTCGAGTCAATAATTCTTGACCTCCCCCAATCAGAAAACCCCCTGGCGCATTAGAACTTGCTTTTCTAGCTGCTTCAGTGACTTCCGTTAGAGAAACATTCAGGGATCTGAGTTTTTCTGGGTCAATTAACACTTGTTCTTGCCGTTCATCTCCTCCATAAAGAGTCACTTGGGAGACTCCTGGAACTGAAAGAATTTGATGGGTGAGGGTCACTTCTACCCAATGACGTAACTCCATCATGGAAGTTTGTCCTTGAGGGTTAACGGTGAAGGCGTATTGTAAAATTGTGCCTAATGGGGAGACTAAAGGTGAAATTTCTGGGGGATGGGCGTTTTCAGGAAATTGACCCTGGATTTGTTGCAGTCGTTCAGTGACGGATTGGCGCGATTTGTAAATATCGGCACTTTGGTCAAAGATGACTTGTACCATCGATAATCCGACTTTAGAAGAGGATCTGACGGTTGTCACATCGGGTAAGCCATTGACGGCACTTTCAATGGGTACGGTAATTTGAGATTCGATTTCTTCGGGAGCAAGTCCTGGGGCTTCGGTTTGAATATCGACTTGGGGGGGAGCAAAAGCGGGAAAGACATCTAAAGGCATTTGGCTAATGCTAAAAATGCCCCAGATGGCGATCAAAATGGCACTGACGACAATGAGCCAGCGTTGGGCAATGGAATTTTTGAGAATTGTATTGAGAAGGGAATTCAGCATTTTCTAATTGAGTTTCAGTATTCATCTTTCAGATGAGGGGGACAATAGCGATCTCCAACCCCAAATGCTTCGCTCATAGATACAGCTTTGCGCTCTTCGTGGGGGAGTAGGGCAGTAGAGGGAGTAAAAAACCGCCATTTAAGCAATACAAGCTATTGCAAAGCCAGCCTATTGCCTAGCGCGAAGGGCTATATCCCTCAATTTTTATTAGAAAAAATTTCCTTCTTTTTGTTACTATTACCGATCGCCACAAATGTCCCACTGACTAATACAAGGCTTCCACCCACAATTGTTGCGATCGCCTTCCAGGACAAGCCACCCGATTGATTCTCTGTGGTTTGTCCTGACTCTTGAATCATATTACCGGTGCGATCGTGACTATGGGGAATGCCTTGAGCATCCGCTTGAGCGTGGGTTGGAGCGGTTGTCTCTGGTTCAGCCGTTTTGGTTTTGCGAGACTCAGCATACAGGGATAAACTGCCCTGAATCACTAATTGCTCTCCAATGGATAATCCTTCAGTAATTTCGATGAATTCACCTTCGGTTACCCCTGTTGCAACTTCTACAGGCTCATAAAAATTCCCGTATTTGACAAACACCAGTTGTTTGCCATCTGCTCTGACTAAGGCTGTCATGGGAATCATAACAGCAGAACTGCCATCTGATGCTGCGGCGATCGAGGTAACCACAATTCCTAACAAGGAGTCGGTTTCAGGGTTGATTTGCACTCGTTCAATTCCCCCAGTTGCCTGAAACTCATCTCCATGACCAACATGGGAAAGCACAACGTTAGGGGTACTCAGGGTTAAGGTAAGACTCAGAAGACTAATTAATGACCAAGATTTCATAATAACTCCTCACATTGAAGCAGGATTGATTGCAAACTGTTCGCACTCTGGCATAGGAGAAGTGAAATCTAGGTGAAATTGCTTGCGGTATTAACAAGGCTAATCCTAACCCGGGTAATGTATCTCCTAATCAATTAAGGTTAGGGCTAAATCAAGGCGGACAAAAAGGAGATTTTTTAAGTCATTATAGAATTGACTCTATTCAAGTAATCTAATTGGACTATGAGAATTTTATTGGTAGAAGATGAAGAAGACTTGGGACTGGCGATTAAGCAAGTTTTAGTCAGTGAAAAATATGTGGTGGATTGGGTCTTAGATGGTCTGGATGCTTGGTATTATCTGGACAGTGAATGGACAGATTATACTGTGGCGATTATTGATTGGTTATTACCCAAGCTTTCAGGAGTAGAATTATGTCAACGGCTAAGAGAGGAGAAAAAAACTGTACCGGTGCTGATGTTAACTGCTTTGGGGGAACCGGAAAACCGCATCGCGGGGTTAGATGCAGGGGCGGATGATTACTTGGTGAAACCGTTTATTATGGATGAGTTACTGGCTAGACTGCGGGCTTTGCAGAGGCGATCGCCCCAATTTCAACCGCAAACCCTAACTTTAGGTCATTTCAGCCTCGATGATGGCAATACTTCCCTCACAGTGAACCTCACGGAACCGCCCCAAACCATTCCCTTGACGGTGAAAGAATTCCAGATTTTTGCTTACTTGATGAAACATCCCGATCGCATTATTTCAGGGAGCAAAATTCGCAATCAACTTTGGGATCTTGATGCCGAACCCATGAGTAATGTGGTCGCTGCACAAATGCGTTTAATCCGACGTAAATTAGCTAGTTATAACTGTGTTTGTCCCATTGAAACGATTCGAGGCCAAGGATATCGCTTTAATTCTTTGTTATCGGGAGGTCAATAAATACAGCGCTTTGCGATGTTATGGAGTAAAACGCCGAATCCTTACAGTCATATACCACAACCCTATTGCCTAGCGCGAAGGGCTATACAGCCCTTCGCGCTGTAATGGGGTATAATCTAAAAGAAAGCGATTTAATCTGAATAATGTGGAAGCTAAAGAACAAATAAAAAGGCTGGTAACCGAACATCAAGATGCTACTTTAGCTGAACTATGTGGAAGCGCTTTAACTTAAGGGGATAACTTGGCCTTTTTTAACCGATTTTTCTCGTACCATTCGGCAATTTTAGGCATCCAACTTTGGAAATGGGGAAAAATATGCTCGCAGAGCTTTTGGCATTCGAGTTGAGCATCCAGCTTATATCTTAAGTCTAACAAATGCATCAGCGATCGCCCATTCAAAGAAACCACGAAATGCTGGCGCACATCAAACGGAATAATCCCTCGTGCATGTTCTTCCGATATGCCACTCTCCACCATTTGCTGATATCGTTTTGCCCCTTGCAAACACCACTCTAAATCCGATTGTCGCTGTTCTTCGGTATAAGTATAATGCTTGCCCTGACGATTGCTATATTCTCCTACCGGACGCAAGTAAAATACCTCTTCAATCGGTTTTAATCCTTCAGCCGCTTGTATAATTCTCGCGCCGGTATAGCGGTTAGAATTATGAACTACGAGACCGTTTGCCACAAAGTTATGCCAATTTCCTGAAACTTCTAAATCATAGGTCATTTGCTCGCCTAAATATTCAACTTTCACAATCTTGACGGGATGAGCTTTGAGTTTATAGCCCTTTCCGCTGTCGTGGACATCAAACGTGCTAGGGAATAGGGAATAGGGAATAGGGAATAGAGTTGTGGTATATGGCTTTGAGGATTGGACACTGTATTTCATAACAGCACTTTGCGCTGTATTCCCTGAAGAATCCAGTTGATAATTTGTAGAAAAACCGGCAGTAACTTTCTCTTCTATCGTAGCTTTTTCCGGATACAAACCATGTCTCGCGACTGGCATCCCATTACACATAACAGCAGCATCTTTAGTCATGTTAATCACATGACCATCCGCTCCAGTCACTAATCCTAATGCTTCACCCATAGGTTGCCAACCTTCTGAAGTGAATAGACGATGATTGACAGTACAATCGAGGGTTTTTCCATTTTCTAAGATTATGCGATAAACCGGTTGCATCCCTTGACAGATAACTTGTTTGATATGTCCAACTTCAAACAAACCAGTATCCTCGTTTAAGACGCGTAACCGCATGTTCCTGAGTCTCTGTTGACAATTACGGCGATATTCTCCAGGGGGTTCACCGTTTCGCCCCCTAATTTTTCTTGAACGAATTGCTTTTTCACCATTGTGCCAGAGATCATATAATTCCCCAATGGTTTTTTTCAGCTTTTTGCTGCTTTCTCCTTTACAATTGACAAAGGTGACTTCCGTATTGGCAGCTAGACATTGTACATCGAACGAAATTCCTACCCGATGAGTCCGTACCTGTTGCATGACACTGTGGGGAAAATAACCACAATTTAAAATGATTTGAGGATGTTCTATGGGGCCATAATGTCCGCGACCGCCTGATAATAAATGCTTGACAATCAGTTCCCCGGCTTTCGATTCGTTTGGCCACTTTTCTCGCTCATCGTAGACTAGATTTTCACTATAATCTTGATGCATCGCCGCATAGATGACTTGCTGGGGATTGGGGGTTTTAGCAATGACTTCAACTCTAAATTGATCCATGATTGAAAAGGTTAGATTAAGCCCTTTGTTCTTTGATATTGCAACTCATTAATCCTTGATAGACAAGGGGATGGGGCCCCTTGTTAAGGGCCGGATTGAATCCTAAAAAATGACGACCTTAGAATATCATAGTTTCTAACTGTTTAACCTCGTTTCCAGGAGAGCCACCAATTAAGAATTGTTTTCGACCAATAAGATTGATTAAATTGCTCAATTTGCCAGCGATCGCCCACTCTTGTCAGCAGTTGTGATACACTGCCAAAGACCCCCGGACTATCCTGGAGCGCTTGCAACTTCAGTCGATGACGAATAGCTAGACTCAGGGGTTGGATCAACTCTTCTGCTCTGGTTCCCAACACTGTAGCGCCTAGAATTGTGCCATCCGGTTGCACAATCACTTTAATAAACCCCGTAATCTCCCCAGATAAAACTGCGGCTGGATTGGTTTTTAAATCTTCTTGAATCACCTGCACCTTATCTCCATATCGCCTCATTGCGCTGGCTTCGGTTAATCCTACTCTAGCTAAGGTGGGTTGGCTGTAGACCGTATAGGGTAACTGTTGATAATCAATAGTAAAGAATGGTAACAATAAGGCATTTTTAATGGCGATTTTTGCCTCATATAGGCTAAGATGAAGTGATAAATATCCACCCAAACTATCCCCACAAGCATAAATTTTGGGATTTGTAGTTTGTAGTTTGTTGTTCACTCTTAAACCCCGATCGCCCCATTCCACTCCGAGAAACTCCAACGTTGGAGCAGGAAATGGCAAAGCAGGAAGAGTAACTAATAACACGTTATCGACGGCGATCGCCCGATTTCCCACTTGCAACCAAGTTTGTCCCTCAATCGGTCGTGCTTGAGTCACCTGGGTTTCCAGTAAAATCTCCACACCCAACGCCTTCAATTGAGCTTGAATCAGATTAGACGCTTCCGGTTCTTCCTGGGGCAAAATACAGGGATTCTCGGTAATCAGCGTCACTTGAGACCCCAACTCTTGAAAGAATTGTGCCCACTCAATCCCACGAGGCTCCGATCCAATAATCGCCAAAGACGAAGGAGGTGACTTCAAGCTCACCAGTTGCTTTGGTGTCAGATAACCCGTACTCGCCAAACCCTCAATCTCAATCCTGGGCTGGGTTTCCGGAGCCAGCAAATAGGCAGAAGAGAGCAAACGACGGTTGCTTAAGGCGATCGCAATTTGTCCCTGTTTTTCCTGAAACTCCGCCCATTCCTGAACCAAATCAATCCCCAACTGCTCTAGAGCCGGCGGAGAGTCCATCAGTGCTAATGTCTCCACTCCAGTTTGTACCCATTCACACAACCATTGATAGGATAGATCCTCAGCATCCCTCATCGGATCGAGCCGATTTTGACCCTGTCGCAACGGTAGAGGCAACGTTAAACCATCCTCGAAACCGTAGCTAGGAGAAGTCTCTGGTGGCACAATCAGTGCCACCCTAGCCTTTCGTTGCGCCGCCATAACCGCCGCATAGGTTCCCGCTGGAGAACCTCCCCAAACAATCAGATCGTAGTCAACAGACACAATAAGCAGTTATACGAGAGTGGACACAAGCAACAAAGTTAACTCTTGAGCGTCTATATTTCCTGACCAATCTACCCCATCCATTGACAAGCAACCTTGCCAAACTTCTACAATAGAGCCATCCTCAATCCGAACTATCCCGAACTTCCATTCCCTTGTGGGAAAAAGAACGCGACCAGGGGAATTGACGGATGTAGCAGAAGTAGACAGAAGAGGGAACTTATAGATAACATCTTTAGAGCCTATTGTATTCTAGCGGTACACTAAAACAACGTCTTCACGATCGAGAGGCACTTGCCTCTCCCTTGCTTCAACTTTGTCCTAACCTATGACTCGTGTGAATAAACCCAACTCTGACCAGAATACCAACCCGACTCCCGAAAATCCTTGGATTGAAGGACTCAAAACCATTGGACTGGCAGCCCTTCTTGCCATTGGGATTCGTCATTTTGTCGCCGAAGCCCGTTATATTCCCTCCGGGTCAATGCTACCCACCTTACAGTATGAACCCACCCACGATCGCCTCATCATTGATAAACTCGGCTATCGGTTTGGTGACCCTAAACGGGGGGATATCATCGTGTTTTCTCCCACGGACAAGATGAAGGAAAAAGACCCCAATTTCAAAGATGCCTTAATTAAGCGAGTCGTTGGTTTACCGGGCGATAAAATTGAGATTGTAAATGGGCAAGTTTATATTAACGATCGACTCTTAGATGAAAATTATGTAGCTTCCGAGATTAACCCCTCCGCCCAGATCAACGATACATCCGATCATCAATTGACAACCGTAGATGTTTGTCCCCCCGATCAACGATTTCTGGATCAACCTCAAATCGTGCCTCAAAGCTCCTATGTGGTTTTAGGTGATAATCGCAATAGCAGTTATGATAGCCGCTGCTGGGGGGCAGTACCGCGAAAAAATATTATTGGTCGTGCCGTGCTTCGCTTTTGGCCCTTAGGACGTTTTGGAACCCTAGATGGAGTCCCTATTTATCCAGAGGAAGAGAGTTAAGTCATCCCTTGCTTTATAAGGTGAAAAATTTTTATCCCTACCCATAGTATATAGCAAGGGAAGTAAGGGAAGAGAGAGTGAAGAAAATTTCTATTCCCTATTCCCTATTCCCTATTCCCTAGCGCGAAGCGCTATAACTTTCCACAGACAAATAAGTATAGCGGTTTAAACTTTCCTTGTAGCTATTGAGCAACCGTTGCGATTCTGCAATAGAAATCGTTCCTTCTTCTAGGGCTGATTCTGTTTGCTGGCGAATACTTTCAATTAAGTCTTCAATATCATATTCTACATAACTTAAAACATCTGCCATCGTATCTCCTTTCACGACCTGTTTAACCTGATAACCTTTGGGTGTTAAGCCAATGTGAACCGCATTGGTATCGCCAAACAAATTATGCAAATTTCCCATAATTTCCTGATATGAACCGCCTAAAAATAAGCCCAGATAATAGGGTTCTCCGGGGTTTAGGGGATGCAAATCCAACAACGATTTTACATCGCGTAGATCGATAAATCGAGTGATTTTACCATCACTATCGCACGTAAGATCGGCTAAAGTTCCTTGACAAGTGGGCTGTTCATTTAAGCGATGAAGAGGCATAATCGGGAATAATTGATCGATCGCCCAGCTATCCGGCGCTGATTGAAACACCGATAAATTGACATAGTAAATCGAAGCCATACTCATCTGGAGACCTTCGAGATCGTCCGGTACATAGGGTTCGTGGCGAATGATGTCCAAGATCTTCTCACAACAGGCCCAATAGAGCTGTTCGGCTTTCGCCCGTTGGCTTAAACTCAAATAGCCAAAATTAAACAAACTAATGGCTTCTTCCTTAAACTGAATCGCATCATGGTAGCATTCCTGATAATTATTGACCTGAATAAATTGGTATGTTTCCCACAAATTGCGGATGATCAAATGATCGCTACTTTCGACCTCGAAAGCCTTCTGTGTCAGCACTTCACTGGTTCCTAAGACATCAAAAATGAGTACGGACTGATGGGAGGCGATCGCCCTTCCACTTTCGCTCACCAGTACAGGGGCTTTCACTTTGGCTTGTTCGCAGGCTTCTTTGACCTCGGCGACAATATCATTGGCATAATTCTGCATATTGTAATTTTTCGAGGCGTAGAAGTTGGTTTTTGAGCCATCATAATCGACCCCTAAACCGCCCCCCACATCCAAATAGCGCATATCTGCACCACTTTTAGCCAATTGTACATAAATTTGGCTCGCTTCCCGGATGGCATCTTTAATCACACTAATCGAGGAAATTTGAGAGCCAACATGGAAATGCAACAGTTGCAGAGACGATAATAGATTGGCCTCTTGCAGGCGTTCCATCACATGGACAATTTCGGGAATGGTTAAGCCAAATTTTGCTCCATCTCCCGTGGATGTAGCCCAACGACCTTCCCCTTTAGCACTCAGTTTCGCTCGCACTCCCACCACTGGAGTTACTCCTAATTCTTGGTGGGCTTTGATCGCTAACTCCACTTCTTCGAGTTGCTCTAAAACAATGATCGTTTGTTTGTCGAGTCTGCGGGCTAAGATGGCGGTTTCGACATATTCCTTATCCTTATATCCGTTGCAAATTAACAGGGAATTGGAAGTTTTCAGGAGAGCTAAGGCGATCAACAATTCGGGTTTAGATCCCGCTTCTAGACCAAACTGGAAGGGTTGGCCAAAATGAACCAAATCTTCTACCAGTTGCCGATGTTGGTTGCATTTGACTGGAAATACCCCTTGATAAATGCCAGGATAATTGTAGCGGGTGATGGCTTGAGAAAAACAAGCATTCAGCCGTTCTAGGCGATCGGCTAGTATATCGGAAAAGCGAATGACGAAGGGAAGATGAATATCGCGCTGTTTCAGAGCTTCTACCAGCTCATAGAGATCTAAGGAACCCCCGCGATCGCCTTTCGGGGAAACCACCACATGACCGGCCGCATTAATGGAAAAATAGGGGTCTCCCCATCCATTAATGCGATAGAGTTCCTCAGAATCCTCAATAGTCCAAGAGGAGGCTGCTTGAGTCGGTTCTGGAGTCTGTACGGGGGCGATCTCCTGTTCTGTGGTTGATGTTACCTCAACACCCATAGTCTAATTCCTCTGAAGATTTACCCAAGATAGTTCTTGCCGCATTTTAACGCTCACGCCATACCTTTGAATCATCCGATCGAGGGTGAGGCTCAATTCAAACCCATATCATGCACTATTTTAGATGAAACAGTCCACTAGAGTGGGTTATCGACCCTGACGGTTATCCTGGCGATCGCCTGTTCTCTTCCAACCACTCTGAAATTTCCGCTACTAACCATTCCTTTTCTCGGAAGGAAATAAGAGACCGTTTATAAAACAA
Organism: Cyanobacteria bacterium UBA2566; assembly: GCA_002340255.1. GTDB lineage: Bacteria > Cyanobacteriota > Cyanobacteriia > Cyanobacteriales > Desertifilaceae > Roseofilum. The sequence continues at coordinate 330 of DDLS01000130.1, read as the reverse complement.
AAATTAAGAAGATTGGGCCAGACGCGCTAATCTTCTGAGCATCAAGCGGCACATAGCTGTATAGATCATCGCCTCACTTATTTCTGGTAATTGCTCCTGGTCTACAATTACAGCGCTTCGCGCGGTAATAGGTAATAGGTAATAGGAAAACCATTTTTCACGCTATAATGCCCATTCTTCCGGCTTTTCATGGGAAGGCACTCTCAAGGAAAATTTCGATTACTGTACCTCATAACATCGAAAAGTCCTGTAAACGTCGATTTTGCACCAGCCAAGCAAATGTTCGTTCTACAACCCAACGCCGTGGGAACACTTCAAACTGCTTCTTTT
>DDLS01000108.1 GCA_002340255.1 Cyanobacteria bacterium UBA2566 | reverse complement strand
TGCGCTGTAACGGAGTACAGTCTCATTGAGATCAGTCATTGCGAATGGAACGAAGTGGAATGAAGCAATCGCAAAATCCCCCAATCTTGGCGATTGCTTCCCTGCGGTCGTAATGACAACTCACATCTACGATCAACAATGTACCTCATAGCAGCGCGAAGCGCTGTATCAATTCCCAATTGCAGCACTAAGCATTGTCATCAATCGTAGCTATCAAAAAGAATACTCAAGAGGGCGATCGGTAATATAAGCATGTGAACTTTTATCTGGCTAACTCTTCGAGACAGGATAAGATGGTCTCATAGAAGGCACATTCTTTTAACGATAATAACGATTTGCCCCCGTCTTTTAAAGAGTGTTCAATAAATGAAAAGACGAGATATACTGCGCTGGGGAACATCAGCCGCGTTGGGGTGGAGTGCAACTTCTGCACTAACAGCCTGTCGTCGTTTTTCTCCATCTTCTTCTATTCCATTATCCATAGAAGAAACTCGCGGTTTGGAATCGCCAAGTGTGATAGGAACAGATGCCTATCATTTTCTTAAAGATGTAGGCCAAGGATTTTCCGGCACGACAGTGCGATTAATTACTGAAGATTCCCCAGGCGCTAATGTGGCTTGGGAATTTGTACAAGAAGAATTTATTCCCCTAACAGGAATTGACGTGCAATGGGATAGGTTCCCCCTCGATCGCGTGTTTGGGCGTATCGAGCAAGACATCGCCAGAGAAGCCGGAACCTATGACATCATGTACTGGGATCAGGCTCGGATCGGTCGTTTTCTTGAAGTCGGAGTAAATCCTAAAGAATTACTAGAAAACAGCGACCTGCAATATCCCAACTACAATTTTGAGGATTTTCTCTCCCCGTTAGTTGCCAATATTGCCTCCTATCAAGGACAGTTGGCTGCCATCCCCTATGATATTCCGATCTTGATTTTGTTCTACCGCCCAGATATTTTGGAGGAATTAGGATTATCGATCCCCATGACCATGGAAGACTACTTGGAGACCATGCAAGTCATTACTGAAGCCAAAGCCCCTCAAATCTATGGAACGGTAGAACAGTGGAAAGTGGGGCACTATAGCTTACATGCTAATATGACCGCTTGGTTGTGGGCCCATGGTGGGTCGATTTATCATGCCGATGGCACACCAGCCATTAATGACGACCGGGCGATCGCCGCAATGGAATACCTCCTCGCCCAACGACAATATGCCCCCCCGAAGCCATAACCTGGGATTGGAGCGGACAAGCCAATGCTTTTCGTCAAGGTCGCGCAGGTGTCGCAATTGGGTGGGGGGAATTTTTTCCCTGGTTTGAAGAATCGGCTAACTCCCAAATATCCGGAAAAGTGGCAGTCGCTCCTTGTCCTCAAGCCATTGCCCTGCGTCCAGAGAGCGAATGCGGTTTCGGCGAAGTTCCAGGTGTGAGCCGTCAAGGGGGCAGTAGTCTGGCGCTCTCTCGTTACAGCAAAAATCGAGATGCAGCCTGGGTCTTTTTGCAATGGCTCACCAGCGCAGACACCATGACTCGGGCAGCCCTATTGAGCAAAACCAATAGCGTTCGCCGCAGCACCTACAGCGATCCTCGCTTGAAAATAGGGTTTGGAGCCAATCCCCAAGTTGCCAATTATTTTGAGGTCACCTTAGATGCCATTGAAAATCGCATGGGAACGGAACCCCACCATTCCAATTGGATTGAAGTGGGCTTCGATCGCTTCCCCATGGAACTGGGAAAATTAATGACCAACCAACAAAGCATCCGAACCACCCTAAACAACATGGCGCAAGCTGCTGCCCGAGCAACAGAAACCCTCTAACTCAAAACTATGAAAGCGATTCCTAGGAATATTCGCTCACGAATTGAGTGTTTCTTCAATCATTACAGCTTGCGCCATCAACTGTTAGGGGTATTTTGCTTCATTGCTCTGACTCCCCTGGCGGGATTTGCTTGGTGGAATTACCAGACTACGCGGACAGCTTTGATTCAATCGGCCAATCAATCCCTGAATGCAGCCGCGTCCCAAACGGCGGCAACTCTTGATGCCTTCGTTCGCATCAATTTGACGGTTATTGTTACTGAAGCGCAACAAGAAATCCTTGCCACCTATTTACAAGCTGCACCCAATGCTTCTCCCTCGGTTAGAGAGCAGGCACTCAACACTCTAAAGACCTCGATCGCCAAAGATACCGTCTTTTTAGTTTCCTCCGCTCTTCTGAATACCAATGGACAAAATCTCCTCGATACCCGCACCCCTCAAAGGGTATGGGACGAGTCGAATCGGGACTATTTCCAAATTGCCCTAGAAACGGGAGAGCCTTTTGTCTCCAATGTAGAATTTTCTGAGGTTGACGGTCAGCCTTACTTGTATTTCAGCCAATCGATCCGCGATCGCCAAACGGGGGAAGTGGTTGGCATATTACGCAGTCAGTACCATGCCGCCAAACTCCAAAACCTCATCCTAGAAAATAATAATTTAGCCGGTTCTTTGTCTTTTCCTATTCTGCTCGACGATCGCAATTTGCGCTTGGGTCAAGGCTATCAAGATGGAGGGAGACAGCTTGAAGAGCTTCTATTTCAATTTCTCGCTCCTCCTCAACCCGAAACCCTTGATGAATTACAGCAAACCTATCGCTTGCCGGCTTCTCTGCCTACCGATAGAGCCACTCAACTGACAGAATTTGACAAATTTGCTGCCAATTTTAACCCAGATCGCCCCTACTTCACGAGCATTCTGTCCCAAGAGCAGAATATAGAATATGCAGGTGCGATTCACCTGAGCCAAAGCCAACCGTGGAAAGTTGCTTATTTGCGCCCAAAATCTGTTTTTCTCCAACCCATTAATATTCAAACGCGCAATAATCTCCTCCTCGCTTTAGGGACGACCCTTGTTGCCATTAGCGTGGGATTTGGCATGGCTAATGTAATTTCTTCTCCCATTCGACGCTTGACGGCGATCGCCAAGCAAATCGCCGAAGGTAATTTAAGTGATGGTGTAGACATTGTGGCCGATGGGCACTCAGATGGAGTTTTACCCACCCAATGGGGTAATGAACTCGGAGAGCTTGCCAATTCCTTCAGTTATATGGCAACCCAACTGAAATCCTCATTTCAACAGTTGCAAGATTATTCGCAAAATCTCGAACAAAAAGTGGAGACACGAACCCAAGAGCTATCCGAGTCCCAACAGTTGCTCAATTTAGTTATGAATAATATCCCCCAATCTATTTTCTGGAAAAATCGCGAGAATGTGTACTTGGGATGCAATCGCAGTTTCGCCCAAGTTGCCCGCATGAAGCCGGAAGAGATTGTTGGCAAAACCGACTATGATATGCCTTGGTCTCGCGAAGAAGCAGATTTGTACATTGAGTACGATCGCAAAGTGATGAATGCTGGGGAACCAGAATTAGGGATTGTCGAACCGATTACCAAAGGCAATGGAACAATGAGTTGGCTTGAAACTAGCAAAGTTCCCCTCTACAATACTGAAGGCGTAGTCATGGGAATTATTGGTATTTTTCAAGATATTACCCCCTACAAAGAAGCAGAAGCAGCAGCCCAACAAGCCAACCAAGCTAAAAGCGAGTTTTTAGCCAATATGAGCCACGAATTGAGAACGCCCCTCAACGGCATTCTCGGCTACGCACAAATTTTAGGACGATCTAAAACCCTCGCCGAAGCGGATCGCAAAGGGGTAACGATCATTCATCAATGTGGTTCTCACTTACTAACATTGATTAACGATGTCTTAGATTTGTCCAAAATCGAAGCTCGTAAACTGGAGTTGAATCCCATTCCTGTTTATTTTCCCTCTCTTTTACAAAGTGTGGTGGAAATGTGCAAAATTAAAGCCCAACAAAAAGGAATTGATTTCATTTATCAGCCCAGCTCTCGCCTGCCGGAAGGAGTAGAAGTGGATGAAAAACGCCTACGACAGGTGTTAATCAACCTTTTGGGCAATGCCATTAAATTTACGAATAGCGGTTCCGTGAGGCTGCGGGTAGATGTGATTTCCGAGTCGGAAACCAGTGCAACCGTATTTTTTCAAGCGATCGATACTGGGGTGGGTATTGCCCAAGCCGATCTAGCCAAACTCTTTGAAGCCTTTGAACAGGTTGGCGATCGCCAAAAACAATCTGAAGGAACCGGGTTAGGATTGGCTATCTCCAAGCAAATTGTTGGGTTAATGGGTAGTACGATTGAAGTCACTAGCCAATTGGGTCGAGGAAGCGAATTTTCCTTTTCCGTTAACTTGCCCCTCGCTGTCGATTGGGCAACACGACAGATCGGTTTAGAGGGGCGCGATAATGCTCCGCATCGCTGGCGCGATCGCATTATCGGTTACGAGGGAGATCGGCGTACAATTCTCGTCGTGGACGATCGCTGGGAAAACCGCACTGTTGTCTCCAACTTACTCACTCCCCTCGACTTCACAATCATTGAAGCAGAAAACGGCCGCGAAGGCTTAGAAAAATTACGGGAGAACTCACCCGATTTAGCGATCGCCGACCTCTTTATGCCTGTGATGGATGGTTTTGATTTCCTCAAGCATATCCGGAGTTCCAAAGACTTGCAACATCACAAAATTATCGTCTCTTCCGCATCCGTGAGTGAAAAGGAGCAATATCGAGCAATGGATGCAGGGGGCGATTGCTTCCTCAACAAACCCGTCGATTTTCAAGAATTGTTGGCAGCAGTCTCGGAATGCTTGGATTTACAATGGATTTATGAAGATCGAGAGGATACGGAGGCGCTTTCGGAATCAACCGCTACCCCAATGGTTCTGCCAGCACCTGAGATCCTCAGCAACTTATTAGATTTGGCACAGCAAGATCGGATTCGAGAGCTGTCTGAAGCCCTAGAAAAACTTACCTGTCATGATTCAATGTATATCTCGTTTACTCAACCCTTACTCGACCTAGCCAACCAATTTGCCACAGAGGAAATCGAAGATATCCTGCAACAATATCTAACCGAAGGGGGATATCATGCAGAATAAAGCTGACCATCAACCGGAAATTTTAGCTGTTGATGATACGCCAGCCAATTTGCAAGTGGTAGCGGACACCTTATCTCCTGCCGGTTATATTGTTGCTGCTGTAACCAGTGGTGAGCGCGCTCTCAAGCGCTTGCAAACCTATGTTCCCGATCTGATTCTCCTCGATATTCAAATGCCAGGCATGGATGGCTTTGAAACCTGTCGGCAAATTAAGGACAACCCCAATACTGCCAGTATTCCCATCATTTTTATTACGGCTCTATCAGACGACAAGAGTATTATCAAAGGATTTGACTTGGGAGCCGTCGATTACATTACCAAACCGTTTCGCGAGGCGGAAATGCTAGCACGGGTGAAGACGCACTTACAGTTGGGAAAGTTGAGGGCAAACTTAGAAAAGCAAGTGGAGCAGCGCACGACTGATTTGACTCAAGCGATAGAGAAATTGCGATCGTCGCAAATGCAATTGGTTCAACAGGAAAAAATGGCAGGATTAGGTAATCTTGTAGCGGGAGTCGCTCATGAAATCAACAATCCGTTGAGTTTCATTACTGGTAATATCACGATGCTTAAAGACACTCTTGTCGATCTGTTGGCAATTATCCAAGCCTATCGCCAAGAATATCCCGAACCTAGCCCTGACTTAGCAGAAGAGATTGAAAATGCAGATCTCGACTTTTTGCTCGAAGATATTCCCAAAATTCTTGTTTCTATGCAACAAGGAGTGAAACGCATTGCTAATATTAGCACATCTTTGCGAACCTTTTCCCGTGCAGATACAGATATCAAAACTGAGTTTAATGTGCACGAGGGTCTTGACAGTACTTTATTAATCTTAAAATACCGCCTTAAAGCGAATGAGCAACGTCCCGCCATTAAAATTGTAAAAAATTATGGTGATATTCCCGAACTGAAATGCTATCCGGGACAGCTCAATCAAGTCTTTATGAATATCTTAGCAAATGCGATCGATACTCTGGATGAAAAGAGCAAAAACAAGTCTTTTGAAGAGATAGAAAAAGACCCTAATTATATTACTGTTACGACTGATTTGAGCGAAAAAAAGCAGGATGTTGTGGTCAGAATTATCGATAATGGCATGGGAATGCCAGAATCTGTAAAGGCGAAAATATTTGAGCAGGGATTTACCACTAAGAAAGTCGGCAAAGGAACAGGTTTGGGCATGGCAATCGCCTGTGAAATTCTGACCAAAAAGCATTGTGGAAAAATCACCTGTTCTTCACAATTGGGACAAGGAACTGAATTTGTGATTTCTCTTCCTTTGGGGTAAAGTCCTTCGCCTTGAAGTCGCCTTAGAGAGCTTCGCCACCCAGAAATCGAATTAACTTACAGCGCAAAGCGCTGTAACGGAGTACAGTCTCATTGAGATCGGTCATTGCGAAGGTCACGCAAGTGGAATGAAGCAATCGCAAAATCCCCCAATCTTGGCGATTGCTTCCCTGCGGTCGCAATGACAACTCACATCTACGATCAACAATGTACCTCATAGCAGCGCTTCGCGCTGTATCTGGCTGAAGG
>DDLS01000186.1 GCA_002340255.1 Cyanobacteria bacterium UBA2566 | reverse complement strand
TCTCGCACTGATCTGGTCAGAACGAATGGATTGGTTTTTTGGAGTCGATATGGGAATTTATCACCATCCCAAAGAACCGGCTATTGTCCCCGATGGCTTTCTGAGTATGGGAGTGCCTCGAATACTTGACACCAATTTACGCCTCTCCTATGTCCTCTGGGAAGAAGAAAAAGTGCCCACTTTCGTGTTAGAAGTGGTGTCTCAAACAGGACGCAAAGAATATAGCAAAAAGAAAGCAGACTATGCCGAACTGGGAGTTTTATATTATGCCATTTATAATCCCTTACGGAAAAGGCTGCCTAAGCTAGAAGTTTATCAATTGCAAGCAGAAGAATATCAACGGCTCTCAGGAGAAGAACCGTTCTGGTTACCCGGCATTAATTTAGGACTCGGTAGAGCGCAAGGAACCTATCAAGGGATAACTAGAGAATGGTTGTATTGGTATAATGAACAAGGAGAGCGTTATTTAACTCCAGAAGAGCAATTGTTATCAGCAAGACAACAAACTTTAGAAGCCCAGCAACAGGCTGATGATGCTCAACAGCAAACTTTAGAAGCCCGGCAACAGGCTCGTGAAGCTCAGGAACAAGTGGCAAAATTGGCTGAAAAACTGATGGAACTGGGCATCGATCCGAGTAGCTTGGATTTATGACGGATCACTCAAGGGGTGACAAGGCAGCTCAAAGGTCGCTATAGCGACCTTTTTCGGTGGTATTTTGCTGAAAACATCAACTCAATGGTGGCGATCGCATAACCATAACATCAGGTTAGAGGGTTACTTGCCCAGAAAATCTCAGTGATTTTTTTTGCAACTTAAATGCTCAAAGCCAAGCATAGACTTCGATTCAAGCCGGTTGTCACCCCTTGAGGACGGATCATTATAGCTATGTGTTGGGTAATCTGGCTGGTTCTTAACTGATGCGGAATACTGCGACCAACGTTAATGATAATATCAGTATCTATTTATCCTTATAATAATTTACTTTTATGAAAAACTATTGACCGCTTATTTATTTTCAAATATGATTTGAATGCAGTTTGATAAAAAATCAAAAACTTTTTTCCTTATTAAACTTGCATCGCTCAAAAAGAAATTAGGTAAAATATGACAACAATATTATTATATAATAGTCTTAGCAATAATAAGATTCTGGAAGAAATCAAAATTGAACCTACGACTATCCTTGATATTCCAAAGGTTATCGAACTCATGAAAGCTCATCAACAGGTTGCTTATTGTGAATGGGAGAACTTTTCTCTCTTGGAAAGAACAATTTTAGAAAATCCCTGTACAAATCTGATAGCGAAGAAAGGTAATGAAATTATAGGAGCCTTAATTGGAGGTTCTTTTGGTATTCGGGGGACAATTAGTCATATTGCACTTGCCGAAACTTATAGAAAGAAAGGAGTAGGTCGCGCTCTAGCCAATCAAGCTTTTGAGGGTTTCAAGTCTATTGGAATTCAGCGAATATTTCTTTTCATCATGGATGATAATCTAGTAGCTTATACCTTCTGGAAAGAAATGGGATTTCAACAAGTCGAAGGCGAGACAACCTTAGAGTTAGATTTGTGAGAAATGATATCAAAGGAATAGTTATAGATGTTTGACTACATTTCATAAACTATGATATTATATGATCAGTTAAGTGTCGAGAGAAAAGAGAAAATCCCAAGTTATTGATAATATTCTTTCTCAAACCACTTTTAGGTAAAAAATACAACTTGAAGACAAAAAATCTATGTCCAACTTAAATTTTGCCACGGAAAATTCACCCATGACTTTTAAAGTTAATTGCGATCTTAAATCAAAGATAAAAAAACAGAAGTATGTAACTGCCTCTGCTGCTCAGTGGGAACTGTCTACAAATGCTCAAGAATCTTTTGCTGAACTTCAGAAAAGCTGGAACAATCTTGAAATCGATAAGTATTACGGAGAACTACATCCTTCCAATTATCGTGTTCGACGGTACAGTGATTTTGATTATGTACAAAATACAGGAGAGTTTCGCCCTCGTAACCATGTTTCCTACTACCAGAGCAAGCGTCAAAACTCTTATGCAGGAGGTCAAAATCGGCACTTTGGCGATATTTTACCAGAAGTCTATGAAAATGAATTTTTCTGCTCTCTAGTTGAATACGACTTCAAGCAGTTCCCGATTCCAGAGATATATTTCGATCATAACTGGATTTGTCAGGTTCACATGATTAGAATTGTTGTAGGTTCTAATCAAACAACCCCTACAACCCCAGAAGGAATCCATTCGGATGGTTATCCTTTTGCAGGTGTTCATCTAATAAATCGAAAAAATATAACTGGGGGAGAGAGCCGTGTATATACTGTAGATAGTGAACAATTAGCCTCTCTTACATTTAAAGAGCCTTTGGACTCCTTATGGTTTGAAGATCGGCTCATGAAACATTACGTAACACCAATCTCAAACAATGGGGATTCAGAAGCTCACCGCGATATTCTAGCAATTTCATTTTCACTCCCCGACTCTCCATATACGACCGATGTTTAAATTAAGTTAGTTTAGTAAGAGATTGCTGCGTTAGGGACTAAAAGCGTAAGGTTATAACAACTCAATTAAGTTTGACTTTTGCAGAATTCCTCTAGATAAAGCATTGTACAATTATGAGATAATCCAATTAAAGGTTTATGAGTAAACGGCAAGCCGACTCTTTGAAAGCAGGTTTTCTTCAATCTACTCCAATTATTGTAGGTTACATTCCTGTTGGTATTGCTTTCGGAGTATTATCTCTCAATTCTGGGATATCATCTCTCAATACTTTGCTAATGAGTGTAATGGTTTTAGGAGCTGCATCTCAGCTTATAGCAATACAATTACTGGTGCTAGGTATATCGCCCATAGTAATTATTGCTACAGTTTTTGTAGTTAATTTGAGACATATGCTGTTTTCTTCAGCGATAGGGCCACATCTCAAAGGCTGGAGTTGGTATGAAATTGCTTTCTTTTCTTATGGTATTACCGATGAATCCTTTGCAATTCATGCCAGAAAGTTTGAGGAGAAATCCCTAGAGAAAACTGAAGCTATTACTATCAATGCTATTACACATGGAGCATGGATCTTAGGAACATACCTGGGTATTGTCATTGGACCTTCATTGCAAAAAATAAATTTTTTAGCCCTTGATTATGCCCTAGTGGCAATGTTTATTGCTCTTCTCGTAATCTTAGCCAGAACATGGCTATCAGTATTTATTGCTCTTCTCGCAGGTATTATTGCAACGCTTACTCTTTTAAAGGGAATAAACCATTGGAATATTATTTTGGCAACCGTTATCTGTTCAACTCTAGGCTTAATTATTGAACTATGGAACAAGAAAAAATCTTCCAGGTCATTCTCGGAATGACAATTGTTACTTATTTACCTAGACTTTTACCTGCCTGGTTTCTCTCAACAAGAACATTGCCCCTAGCTGTACAGATTTGGTTGCGCTACGTTCCCATTTCGGTTATCGGAGCAATGCTACTACCAAATTTGCTGCTACAAGAAGGCAGCCTACAGTTCAATACAGATAATCTTTACCTTCTAGGATCTATGCCAACTATCGCTGTTGCGCTAATAACTCGAAGCCTATTTCTTACAGTACTTGCGGGAATATTATTTGTCACTGGACTACGCCTACTTTTTCCCTAGCTAGTCAGAATTTTTTAAGAACAAGTGTAAACTAATAATAGAATAAACTTTAGCCAGATATATAGGAGAATACTCTAAAAATAATGAATTCAGTTTTAATCGGAATTGTTGATTATGGAATCGGTAATCTGCACTCAGTCTCTAAGGGCTTACAAAAAGCAGGAGCGCAAGTTAAAATTGTAAACAGCCCTAGAAATTTAGAACGCTATGACGGACTTGTACTCCCTGGAGTCGGTTCCTTTGATCCTGTAGTAAGAACTTTGCGTAAACACGGATTTGAAATCCCCCTTAAGATAGCAGTTGCTCGTGGGCAGCCATTGCTTGGAATTTGTTTAGGGTTACAAATTTTGTTTGAAAGCAGCAGTGAAGGTGATCAACCTGGCTTAGGTATACTAGCTGGTAAGGTGCAGCGTTTTACTTCTGAACCTGGGCTTAAAATTCCTCATATGGGTTGGAATCAACTACAGCTTAATCAAAATATCCCTATCTGGCGAGAACTAAAAGGAAATACTTGGGTTTACTTCGTTCATTCCTACTATGTCGTTCCTGAAGATATAAGTTTAGTCTCAGCAACTGTAACACATGGTACTCAAAAAGTAACAGCTTCAATATCTAAAGGCACTCTAGTAGCAACTCAGTTCCATCCAGAGAAATCTGCCAATACTGGTTTGCAGATTCTAAGAAATTTTGTTGATTTAGTGAAAAAGCGAGATGAGGCGAAAATAGAAGAGCGTTGAACTATTCATGAGTTTCTGACCACTGATTCTCTCGCAAATTTTTTAGCAAGCTGCTACTCCTTAATTCTTGGCGATCGCGCCACATGCCAATAAACTCATCATCCATTAGATCAGTATTCAATGATGAAGAGGTAGATTCAGCATCTTTATACTTCTCTTTCAAAGACTCTATCAGCCCGATCACTTGAGTTTGTGCTTCAGGAGGCAGAGCTAAAAACTCACTGAGAAACTCTTGATTTTGCATTATTTATGCCTCTTAAACAGGATTAGGATACAGAAAAGGGGACGTATTCTCTTGATATTTTAACGTGATTTTCAGATCGAGATAGAATGGGGTACGCTCAAAAGTTAGCGGTGATGTCCAAACGCGCTACAACACTCAGTGCTTCTAATCAAGTCTGAGTCTGTCGAACTGACGTTAACCCATTTCCGATCGCCCATGACCGAAGACAATACCATCCGCATCCGAGGAGCGAGAGAGCATAATCTCAAGAATATCGATCTGGAATGCGATCGCCTCATTGTGTTTAGCGGAGTTTTGGGATTGGGGAAATCATCGTTATTGCTATGATCGAAGTGCTATCCCATCATTGGAGAACCCATGATACTCCAGTATAATCCTACAGATCGCCTACCTTCGGCTAAAGACCTGCCCGACTCTGACGAGACTCCTGTGGATAACGAACTACAAGATTTAATTCCTGGCCTGCTCAAAGCCAT
>DDLS01000172.1 GCA_002340255.1 Cyanobacteria bacterium UBA2566 | reverse complement strand
GAGTGACAAAAGAGGGGTATTAGAAAAACGTCAAGATTTAGATCGTGGCGATCGGGAGTTAATGATTGGAACTAACAACCATTTATTTACAACGGTTAGAAAGGGACTTAGAAGCGGCGACTCAACAGGCTACTCAACGAGGAGAGCGGATGATGGTAGAGAGCATGTTGCAAGTGAAGTTTGGAGAAATTGACGATCGCTTGGCACAAATTATCGATCCTCTGATTGAGCGATCGCCTTTAGAGAGAACAGAAGCCATTATGGGGTTATCTCGGCAAGAGTTACTCGATCGCTATTCACCCTAGCGGGGAGTTGCGACGCTTCTGGGAATAGGTACTCTAGCACTCTAGCAATAGGCAGAACGAGTAGGGGCAAAAAATATGCAACCCCTACCTCTGCAAGATTAAGAGTTAATTACCGTAGTGCCTTAACTCTGTTAAAATAGTGCAAAGCGACTGGAAATCTAAATCACAAAGTTAGCTATTTCACACCTCTACATAACTTGATTTAAAACAGGTTGAATGGATTGTTCATACGCTTGCCATTGCTGCAATTTTTCCGGCACAGAATTCACGTTTTTTTCCATTAAAACCACTCCATTGATAAATTCGGTAATCCCATACTGGGAGGTAGTGAGCAGATGATTAATTAAACCCACATGGATGTTCAGGGATTCTCTATCCTCACCAAATGCCGGTTGATAGCGCACTAAACGCCATAAATCAACCACCACATAATCCACGGTTTCTACTTGCCCATTATCATCTTTAATAAATACGAAGGGGGAACGAATAATTTCGCGGCGACTGGACAGATGGGGAATGATATAGGTGGTTGCCGCAACACTGGCATCTTCGGGAATTCGACCGATAATATTATGGATTTCCTGACTTCTTTGCCATTGTTGTAGGGGAGAGACATAAACCCATGGCTCTACAGAATCGGGCACAATAAAGTATAAGGTGCGATTGGGATTAGCGGCGATCGCCAAAAAAATAGAAATACTCAGACATATGGCCCACACTCGTTTCGAGACACGACTCAGAGCGCGAGGTTGACGTGGCTTATTCGGCTGAAAAAAGTTATTGAACCCTTCTCCAGACCACCATAAAATAGCCCCATAACAGAGTCCTGGAACCACAGCTATGGCATAACGCACATTAACCGAGAGCAGCGAAGTGGTCTGACCTGAAAATAATTTGAGCAAGGGAAAACCCGTAATGATCCAGGCAGTTGGTGCAACAACAGGGACAAAAGCAAACGGCAACCATTGAGCAATAATATACCTGAGAGTGAGCGAAAATGGGGTGACTAATTCGATCGCCAATTTCCCAGGACTCATTAACATCCCCTTAATAATATCCAGGGTTGAGGCTTCCTGGGCATCCGTAAATTGGCCAAACTGCTCCAACATAAAGCGCTTGGAAATATCATCGGAAAATAGGGGCATGATTAGATTAGTCAAAGCTAAAATATACCCAAAACTCAGCACACAAACCATTGCCCCAATCCGAGGAAACCGGCGGCTCAAAATCATGTACATGCCTACTCCAAACAGAGCAATCCCTGTATCCTCACGAATCGCTAAAATCAAAGGACACATGAGCGCAAACAGCCACCACCACCGTTTTTCCATCGCCAGCAGCAGGGTAAACATAAATAGGGGCAACTGAAAATTATCGTGAAAATTACATAAAGTCGGCCCAATGACCGCATGGGCCCCATAATAGCTACAAGTAATCCAGCGAGCCGGAATCGGTTCGAGATATTGCCGGGCTAGCACGTATAGCACCATCCCTGCCGCAGAAATCACAGTCACCAATAATACGGATAAGGTTGCAGCTTGGGGAAACCAGGAATAGAGCGGCAACCACAGGAGCAAAGCTGGGGTAAAATGCTGTCCCAAACGATGATAACTGACATCAGGCACTTCTCCAGCGTGAACCACATTGGTCGAAAGCTGCGAAGACAGGCTACTTTGGAAGAAATTCCCTTGAGTGCCATTCCACATCACCTGATTAAAAATGCCCTGATCGTAGGACGAATAAAAGGTGAAATGGCGATGCAATACCAACGCCATACAGACCGTAAAAAAAAATCCCCCCACCATTAGCAGGGGTTTCCATTCATGCAGTTGAAGGGGAGTTGTACCCTTACTTTGCTCTTTGATGTCCGCTTGCGGAAAATTGGTAGTCATGCCGTCATGCTGGTCTACTTAAGACTTCGTTTGAATCAGTTCTACTTTATAGCCATTGGGGTCTTCTACAAAAGCAATTACTGTAGATCCATGCTTCATCGGCCCGGGTTCGCGCACCACCTTACCGCCTTTATCCTTAATTTGGTCGCAGGTTTGATAGATATCTTCTACTCCTAGGGCAATGTGACCGTAGGCATCTCCGAGATCGTACTGGTCTTGACCCCAGTTATAGGTGAGTTCTAGAACCGTATGATCGGACTCTTCCCCATATCCGACAAACGCCAAGGTAAACTCTCCACCTGGATAGTCCTTTTGACGCAGCCGTTTCATTCCTAAAACGTCGCAATAAAACGTTAGAGACTCTTCTAAGTTTTTCACTCGTAACATGGTGTGTAGAAATCGCATGGTTTAATCTCCGAGTTTCAATCCCAAATACTTTCCAAAATTCAAGGCGGATCGGTGATCCATGGCGTATTCTAACAGACGTTCCCTAGACACAATAAGGACAACATAAGATTATGCCTGAACTCGATAGTGCGATCGCCGAAATCAACGCCCGCGAGATTCTCGACTCTAGAGGTCGCCCCACGGTAGAGGCTCAAGTCTATTTAGCTAATGGTGCCATGGGTTTAGCCCAAGTCCCTAGTGGCGCATCAACTGGGACGTTTGAAGCCCATGAACTCCGAGATGATGACCCTGAGCGTTATGGGGGTAAAGGAGTCTTAACCGCAGTTCGCAATGTCCAAGAAAAAATTGCTCCAGTACTCATTGGAATAGATGCTCTCAATCAACGGTTGGTTGACCATCTGATGATTGACCGAGATGGCTCTAGTAATAAGAAAGAATTGGGCGCAAATGCTATTCTCTCCGTTTCTCTAGCAATCGCCAAAGCCGCCGCAGAAACCCTAGGATTGCCCTTATACCGCTATTTGGGGGGCCCTTCCGCCAATGTGCTTCCTGTACCGATGATGAATGTGATCAATGGTGGGGCCCATGCGGATAATAATGTAGATTTCCAAGAGTTCATGATTGTCCCCCATGGCGCGCCAACGTTTAAGGAGGCTCTACGCTGGGGTGCAGAAGTGTTTGCTTCGTTGAGCAAGGTCCTCAAAGACAAGAACTTACTCACGGGAGTAGGAGATGAAGGGGGATATGCTCCCAACTTAGAGTCGAACCAGGCAGCCCTAGATATTCTCATGGATGCCATTAATAAGGCGGGATATGAACCTGGAAAGCAAGTTTCTTTAGCCTTAGACCTGGCAGCGAGCGAATTCTATGATAATGGCAATTATGTTTATGATGGGTCTTCCCACTCGGCTGAAGAATTTGTGGGTTATCTGGGCAGTTTAATCGATCGCTATCCCATTGTTTCGATGGAAGATGCTCTGTTTGAAGATGATTGGGATAATTGGAAACTGGCAACGGAGAAATTAGGCGATCGCATTCAGCTCGTTGGTGATGATTTATTTGTCACTAATCCTAGTCGTTTGCAGCAAGGGATCGATCGCTCTGTTGCCAATGCTATTTTGATTAAACTCAATCAGATTGGTTCTTTGACCGAAACCATGGATACCATTGCTCTCGGAGCTAGATCGAGCTATCGCTCCGTTATCAGTCACCGTTCTGGAGAAACGGAAGATACAACCATTGCCGATCTATCCGTTGCCACGAACGCAGGACAAATTAAAACGGGTTCCCTCTCCCGCAGCGAACGAATTGCCAAGTATAATCGCTTATTACGCATTGAAGATGAATTAGGTGAAATGGCAGTTTATGCCGGAACCGTTGGTTTAGGCCCCAAGATTAGTTAGGGAAATGGGGAATGGGGAAACACTCCAGACATGGGGAGGAAGATTCCCTGTTCCCTATTCCCTAACACAAAACGCTATATATTAAAAAATATTAAGAATTCTTGCATTAAAACCAGAGTTACTCATTCAATTTTCTCCATCTACCTTTCTACAGGATTGGCCCAAAGTCTGATATATAGTAAATAGTTAAGGAATGTAAGTTTTTCTAAGATTCGGGAGATATATCAAGGTGGCAATTCCTTTATTAAACTACTCTCCAAAAACACAAAATGAGCGTGTTTCTGGCTATGAAAAAGGCTCAGAAGAGCAGCCCATCATTTATTCCACGGAAAATCTGCCCGCTGGCAGTGACATGGATGAAGTAATTTGGGCTGGTTATCGCCAGATTTATAGCGAACACCAAATTCTCAAGCAAAATAAACAAACCTTCCTAGAGTCTCAACTCCGGTATGGTCAAATCACGGTTCGGGATTTCATTAAAGGTTTAGTGACCTCCGATCCCTTCCTGCGGCTGAATTACGAAACCAATAACAATTATCGCTTTGTAGAAATCTGCGTCCAACGTTTGTTAGGCCGCGACGTATACAGCGAGCGGGAAAAACTGGCTTGGTCAATTGTGATTGCTACCAAAGGGGTAATGGGATTCATCGATCAACTCCTAGAGAGTGATGAATACCTGGAGAACTTTGGGTATGACACGGTTCCCTATCAGCGTCGTCGGTCTATTCCCCAACGGCCAACTGGAGATACCCCATTTAATCTCAAGACTCCTCGGTATGAAGCCTATCACCGTTCTCAGTTGGGCTTCCCTCAATTGGTTTGGCAAAACCAAATCCGCAAGTTTACTCCCCAAGAGAAAGTACCAGGTGCTGGCAGCCCTTCCTATTTCATGGATATGGCTAAGTCCATTGGTAGCGCTCGGCCCGGAGGAGCAGGACGGGTTTCAACCGCGAATATTCCGATCGCGGCTCCTTACCGTCAGTCAAAGTCCTAATCTTTGTCTAAGCACTTGTAAAAGTTTATTAAATTCTGGGGGTGGTGGAGCAGTAGCTTCTATCCACTCCTTTTTTGTGGGATGTTGTAGGCGCAGTTGCCAAGCGTGGAGGGCTTGCCCAGAGAGGTTAACGCCTACGGAGCGGTTGCGACTATAGGTGGCATCTCCCACAAGGGGATGACCGATAAAGGCGCTATGGACGCGGATTTGATGGGTACGGCCGGTTTCAAGTTGGAAGTGCAGGAGGGTATAGTTACCGAGGCTCTCTTGAACCTGCCAATGGGTGATGGAGGAACGGCCGCCTTTTTCTAGGGGTACGATCGCCATTTTTTGACGATCTCCAGGATGTCGCCCAATGGGTTGGTTAACGGTTCCGCTATCGGTGCTGGGAGAACCATGGACAATACCGAGATAGTCGCGACGGGCAGTTTTTTCTTTCAGTTGAGCTTGGAGATGATAAAGGGCGGTTTCAGTTTTGGCGATCGCCAGAGCGCCAGTGGTATCCTTATCGAGTCGATGGACAATTCCCGGTCTCTGCTCGCCACCAATGCCTTTTAAGTCAGGACAATGGGCTAAAATGCCATGGACTAATGTCCCCGTTTCATGACCGGCTGAGGGATGTACTACCAAGCCAGCCGGTTTATTGACAATCAAGATTTGATCGTCTTCATAGAGAATATCCAGGGGGATATCTTCTGGGATCAAGTCAATCGGTTGTACGGGAGGCAACTCTAAGATGATGCGATCGCCCGGTTGCAGAGTCATTTTCTTCAGTTGACATACACGATCATTGACTTTCACTTGACCGCGATCGATCAATTTCTGGAGCCGGGAGCGAGAAAAATTCGGTAACCGATCCGAGAGATAGCGATCGAGGCGATCGGCTTTCTGTTTAACCTGAAGATTAATTATTTCTGATAAATTTGCAATCACAACTATAGCCCTACACGCTGTTCATGGGTAATGGGTAAAACAAATCGATTGAATCACTACTTTAAAATAAGTGGTTTTCCCCCCTAGGTCACTTGATAAAAAAAGCGGTAAAGTAAAGATATTAAGAGTTCAAGGGTGCATAGACACAATGAATTATCTACCGAAGCTGCTTCAGATCCTTTTGATGATCGCGGCTATCCAGACTTTTGGCTGTTCCCAGCAAAACCCAAACCTTATGAAGCAGAACTTAGCCATTGATTGCTGCCAATGCTGTGATGATGATGGCAATAATTGTAAATGTTGTTTATGTGGATAGTGGCCTCCTTTTTAAGAGCCTAATTTTTAAACCCAACCGAAAGAGACACAACCGACTGCCATAACCTAAGTTCTAGTTCACAGAGCAGGTCGTAAGCTAGAATTGGAAGAACTTGCTACAAAGCTTGCTTATTATAAACTTTACCTTTCTTTTGACAATAATTTCTATTAATACTATTTTAACTAAAGATCTTAGAAAAAATTATCTTCAAAATCATGGCCAAGCACATCAAAGCACTGAAACTATCTCTTGCTCTTGGGTTAGTTGCTTCTTTCGTAACAGGTTTTACAGCACTTGTTGGCCATGATGATATTTTTGAAACTGCCACAGGTATTTATCCTGACCCGATGGGAATTGCTTACATCATCAAGCCCGATGGTAAATACTGTCTTGGATGTCAAGGGGAGGAGATCGGGACGGAGATCGGAGCGGAGATCGTGTAATTGGGGTCAAAAGGCTTTTGGGACTTCAACAAGGCAAACGCCAAATGAAGAAGTTTACTCATAAACGGCCGCGCTCACCGGCATT
>DDLS01000166.1 GCA_002340255.1 Cyanobacteria bacterium UBA2566 | reverse complement strand
TCTATAATTTTTCTCTATTCTGCTTGACCTATTTACCCCGTACCTCAGCATGGGGTGCTATGGTGATTTTGTGTTGAATGTGTGTAGCGCCTACTTTGCAAGTAGGATGTCAGTGGTGGAAAGTCTGCTATGCTTTGGTTTGTTGTTAATGGACGTAACGGGACTCGAACCTGTGACCTCCACGATGTCAACGTGACTCTAGCCACCAAATCAAGCCTAAAGTTACTTGGGGAGAGGCTAATACGTCCCGCTTTTCTGTTTAGCTAGGGACGTACTGGTGAACAGACAGCCACCAGTTAGTTTCATTTATATACCGTCTATAGCGTCCTTCCCAAACTTTATCGAATTCAATTGAATGCATAGTGGCTTTAGCCATTAATCCATCAGGGATAGTGGGATATTGAATTAAATGGCGATTTCCGTTGGTCGGAGTCATTCTTATTGCATCTCCCCAAATCCATTCCCCCTCAGATTTCCACCCTCGACAAGTCCACAGTACTGAAGTTGTCCCCTCCGTAACGTCAAGACCTCCGAAGGACTTGAATTGGATAGAAACGTACCGGTCTGAGGGGGTATTGGGGGGTAAAGCAATATGTTGGGCTGGATTTCTCAAATTCGCATTTATGGGAAAATGAACAAATCCTAAAAATTGGTAAGCCATGCCCAAAAAAAACCGAATTAAATGTTCATTACAACATCAGCATACAAGTGGTCTTCTTGTACGTTTGGTAAGTGAGTTGATCGGTCAAATTCGGTATTAATTACCCACGCGCCAGCCTCATTGACCAAGTTTGTCCCAGGATCAGTGAAGACTCCTGCCTCATATTTTTTCCACAAATACCGTTTTCCCGCAATTCGCAGTTGCAGTGGGTGTTTTGCTTTAATCATTGTCCCCATTAATTGCAAACACATTGTGGTATTGAAAAAACGTGGCACAGTGCAACTCGCGGTCTTGCTTACGTAGTATGCTTTACCCCCTACTCTGACAGTGCGAGTTTCTTGTGATGGTACAATAATCCGCTTCCCGGCTGGTTGGCGCTTCAGTACCAAATTCCTACCGCCAACATATCCCTCAACTTGCTTTGGTGTACCCTGTTCGGTGAATTCTTGGTTGGCGCGCTGATGACTTGTGTACGCGTTCGTTTGTCTGTTTGTGTTTCTCGCTTCAGTTTGTCCCGAAATGGCAACGGTTGGCACGTTAAAATACGCTGCGAAATACTTTTCTACAAACATCTGGACTACGCCACCATAAGGTTTGCGTGTCCCCGTTCTACCGGGATCTTTGTGATGGAAGTAAACCACCAATACCCGTACACGCTCCGGGCTGGATTCACTGATTCTGGTGACTTTACCTCCTGCTACTGCTGGCAAGGTTTTTTCCTCCTAAATAACTAGAGAATGTAGGCAACTTAATCAGGGAAAAAGATTAAGGTTTGGCTTCAAGGCTATCTGCGATGTCGGTCTCGAGCTTAGAGCTTGTATTGTTCCAAGAGCTGCCAGAGATAGGTAGCTGAACGTTAGCGATAAAGAGGTCAGTATCATAGTTAACATCCCAATCCATAGCCACCTTCCCTTCAAAGTCAGCCTTGACCTGATTGCCTTCTATGACATCGATAATTGCTTTAGCTAAATCAGAAGCGATACTCATAAAAGTTTCTCCAATGTTCCACAATCCGATACTAGCCACAAAACCAGTGCTTGGGAAAGGGGTTCAGACACTAAGTGACAGTTCAAAGACCTATAATGTTTAGAAAAGTCACCGAGAGATTCTTCGAGAAAAAACATGGCAATTGTTCAGATATTAGAGCAATTCGATTTTACTAATTACCCTTCTGATGGATGGTGGATACTTTTGGAGCCAGCAACGGAAGATCTAAAGTTGAAGTTGCTAAACCTTAAGTGCAATCCTGGCTACGTTCATGGCGGTGCTGGATTGGGACGATGGGCGCGACCAGAGGAGGAAAGCAATGAGTCGCCGGATAACTATGCCGAAAAGGTCTACGAGGCTGAATGGGCCGCGCCACATTGGAGGCTCGATCTTTATCAATTTGGGAAGGGGAAAGAAGTATTAATTAATTCTCTGCCAATTGTTAATAGAGGCTTTCCTTACGACCGCGATTTGATTTTTAATACGTCAACAGCAGCAGGCGTTCTTGAACTTGAGCAAGGCTTTGGACTGAAATGTAAGTTTGTTGATAATGGGTATGGATTGCCTGAGCAAATTAATGGTCAGTTCATAGCGATCTTTGGAATCGGGCAAATTGGAACAGATCAATTCACAACGCCCCGTATCAACATTGACGCAACAACATCAGTGACTAACACCGCCGACGGGAAGACAATTAAAGAGGGCATTTTACCAACTGGGGATTGGCAACTATCGGCAAAGGAACAATCCCCTTACCGAGATTGGAATCATGGTGACTTGATACCGATAATTGACGGCAATCCAGACACGAAATGGCAATCTACAGTTAATCTAGCGGATTCAAAGATTACTTTAACCATTCACCTAGGCAAAGAATACCAAGTCAATGGATTGAAAATTAAGACTGGCGATATCCCCAATATGGCTAAGGGAACGATTTTTACCTCAACTGATATGCAAGAATGGCGTTCTGTAGGGCATTCCGGTTTCTTGGATGGCGACATCAATTTTGCCAAACGTGCTGCACGGTGGATTCGGCTTGAAACCTCTTCAAATATCAATGTTGGCTATGAAAAATGGTGGTTGTATGGAATTTCTGTATATGGTGACATTACCCAAGAATCCGGAACAGCGACCAACCCCGTCATTAGTGCTTTTAATTGGCTTGTGAAACATATTCGCTATGGAAATACCGCAAATACTTTGCCGAATTTAACAGCCGCACCCATCGTTGAGGAGGGCGACAGCGACAGTTACGCCAAAATTGAGGCTGATAGCAGTAGCTTGCCTCAATTACATTACTCCCCCTTCATGAAGGCATTTGCCAGCGAGTCAACTGGATTGAGTGCTTCTCAAAAAATGGGACAAGAGTATGTGGGGATTGAAATTGACTTAGGGAAAAACTATGATGTGGAACTAATTGATGCTCAATTTTCCACCACACCTAAACAATGGCGTGGCTTCTTAATCGGGAGTAAGGATTATCAAACGTGGATAACTCTGGCGAGTGGGTTTGTTTCCGAGCTAAAATCTCAGGCTATTAACTTTACTCAATGCCGTTTTTTAAGGATTATAAATGATGCCAGTGGAAATCATGCTAATGGGCTTTCAACTCCACCAATCTTGAATAAATTCGATATCTACGCGGCTCTTTCGATGCAACAAATAGAGCCAGTAACTCAGCCAACAGAACCAACCGCATACTTGAATGCTGAGATAAAACTTGACCTAAGTGGAGATGCATCAGGAGCGCTAATCAATACTTCAGGTTTCTCTCTGGTTTCTGGTGGAGTTGCCCCTACCCTTGTTGAGGAAGGCGGTAAGAAGCATATTTCATGGCGATACCCAAATAACTCTACCAATATGCACTTAATCCATTCTGAGGCATCAATAAGAGCAATATTGGCAGAAATTAAGTCACCTACGGATTTTTGGGGATACAAAAATCAAAGCTGGTGGGCACAGGATGGATTTTTTGGAGTCATAAACCCGCAAATTGAAATATATCGATTTACGGAAGGAGCGACTACTTTTGCTTCGAGGACAAAAGTCGAAAGAGTCTTGCGGAATGGGGAAGAAATTCTCTCCCCCTATGATTTGGCTCCTATTAATGAGTGGTTCTGGGTATTTATCGAGTTTAATGAAGTCATCAACGCCGAATGGATGCTTGGTAGGGCTGTCCTTAGCAACTGGAGGAATGATATCGATATTCGGCATTTTCTGGCGTGGGAAAATACTCCATCAGATTCAGAAGTTGATGAGGTTATACAGTATTTCGGTGGTTAATTTCTGGTTGCATCCTTATGCAGAATTGATCGAAGCAGAGGATTGGATAATGGACAGGATCAGGTTGTATAGTTCACAAAAAGCGGGGTCATTTAAACCTCGCTTTTAACGCTTTCTATTGTTCCGTGACATCTCTGATCTCAGCGGATTCTTCTGGATGCCGACCATAGGGCATATTTCGGCGTTCTGAAGGGGTAGCCCCGGTTTCAAAGAAGGCGCTAGAGCTTTCCCCAGATCCAACAAGTCCATCTTCTACTACTCTTCGGAACCGCTTAAATTCCTTGAGTCCTTTGGGGTCATAATTTGCATCATCTTCATCCGGAACTATGCCTCTTTTTTCTCGCTCTTTGGGAGCAGTAACGGAGTGATAGGCGTATTTCGCGCCAAAGTCGACAAGATAACTTGCAAGCTTATCCTTGATGCCATCCCGATGTGTCCCGACACCGATTGTATGAGCTACTCGAACAATCGAATAAATATTGCGAAGGTAGTAAAACTCCTCTGACAAGTCTGTTGATTTCTCTACATCAAAATAAATGCTCTTGACTGCCATTTTTGAAGGCTCAAGAAATGCCCTTAGCTCCTCATCTGGTCCAGGATATTTCTCCTTCCAGTCCTCCCAAGAGATGGCATTGTTGGGGTCGTTGTCTGTTTCCGGCAGGGTAAATTCTGCCTGTAAGTAATTTTTGACTTCCTCGTAGTCAACCCCTGTCCATTTAAGGAGTTGATCGAGAATATTCCTTGCCTTATAAGCTTCTTCTCTGGCTTTGTAGGTTTCTATCAGGCACTTCATCAATAAGGCTTTGCTGTTCCCTTCATCGTCTTGTAGGTTCATCACCATCTCAAGAATGACCTTTATGGCTTCACCTGGGGTAACCATTTCAAACTCTTCAGGGATTTCCTCGCCTGATTTTTTCGCCCCTTCTACAAGATGTTCAGGGACTTTAATCTTCATGGGGAATTCATCCCCAAACATGGTATCCACCGCTTGAATAAAATAAACGATCAAGTCGGGGATAGAACCTAATTTTTTCTTGTCTCTGCCCAGAACACTTCCCAACCACCCAACGGGGGTATCCATAAATGGATGGGCTGGCATTTCTATCTCGTCATAGTCAGCTCCTGTCCACTTCTTAATTTGTTTCAAGTCTTTGATTATTCGGTCTTGGTTTCGTCTAAGTGTATTGCAGCAATCCACGTCTTTACCTTTATGTATGGGTGACATTCTCAAGGGAGGTGGGTTTAATTCCGCCTCCACGTAGAAGTAGAAATTGTAGCCAGACTCAGCCTTGGATGTCGACCGGTTCGATCTGTGAGGCCCGTCCCACGAGCCGTCCTCTCTCCTGTTGTAGGTAGCTCTGATTGGGCTGTAAAAATCGCCGGCTGATTTTTCAAAGAAGACAGCCAGCTTCTCGTTGAATAGCTTTTCAGCCATTTTAAGGAACGCCATCCAGTGCCCACGTCCCTCAAACCAGATTCTCGGTTGTCCTGTCGGGTCTGTTGCCCATCCATCATTTAAGTGCCCGCCATCTTCTAGGTAGAAGTAGAAGAACATCACTTTGCTATCAGGAAAAGCAGGACTACTGTAAGAATTTCCTTTGCAAGCATTCACCCCCACGCTAATGTAAATCTTAACCTTTTTATCCGGATTGTGATTGATAAGAATTCTTTCCGGTAATAAAGGTGGAATCCAGATTCCTTCTGGTTGAGGAACGTCGTATTCAGGGGGGGAGGTTGGGGGATTTCCGCTGTGTGTATTTTCTCCTAGTCCGGTTCCGGTATCTCCCCACTCCAGATGTCCCCAACCGGTTGTATCAAGTTCCGAATCTTTGGGTGGTTGGTATGTTACGCCTCCATCTCCTAGGCTCTCGATATCTTTTTCTGGCTCTCCTGGACTGGTGTAAGGTTTAGGTATTTTGGGCTTTGGAATTTTTGTTCCTGAAATATCATTCCAGGTCTGTACATGTCTCCCCATATCTCTTTGGAAGTCGGGGGGAGAAGAAAAGTGTTCGATTGCCCTTTCCAAGGCTTCAATCACAGTCTTCAATCCAAGAATTTTACGCCCGCCCCTCAGGATACTCCCTCTTCCTCGTGGTTGCCTAGCTCTGGTCTTTTGTGGAATGGTCATAGGTTCGCTTGTGGCATATCAGCAAATGCATCATTGAGAAATTCATCAATTGCTTCATCATATTGTGGGTCGCTGAGATTTTGCCACAACGGAAGGGTCAGTGAGCGGCGACTGACTTTTTCGTTGCGAGAATCGTAGAGCCTAACCCTCCCGTTCCTATCAGCGCCTGTCCGGAAGAATGTCACTTGATAGGGATAAATTCTGATTTTTTTCTTGTAGTTTCGGTTGTTCTCATTTTGCCTCTCCGTTTTTTTCTGAGTTCCGCTGGAATTGGCTATAATATCTGATGCAGAAAATTCCATTAAATCTCTTACTATGTCCTCTGCAACTCGTTCAGTTTCAGCCCATAGCAGTGTCGAAGATCCACAAGATAGTTTGCACCAAAATTTGGAAGGTCCGCTCACAAATCCCTGTATTCCTCCTGCTGCCTTCTGTAATCCTCTCCATGTAATTCCGGTTTTTTTGAGGTCGGGAATTGTTAATGTTGATTGCTTGAAGTTCTGTCCTTTAATTCTAAACGGTTGAGTGACTTTTGAATACCACAAAATCACAGCACTAATGGTGTGGATTTTTTTCATTTGATATTGGGGTGCGGGTTCTCCGATATACTGCCCGATATCCTTCCCATATAGCAGTTGGTAGTTGGCGAGAAAGGATGTTGCTTCCTGGCGGACAAGATTTTCCCTTCCATAGAGGCGGAAGATTTGCCCATCTTCTTTATTCGGAATAATATCCATCACTTTATTCTCTCCCAGTACCTGCTCTTGAATGGATGTGCTTTGCAGGGCTTGATAGCTGTCGATCCCACCAGCGATAACCATAAGTGCCTCATGGCAGGAGTCGCCGAATTCCTCAAAGAATTCATCGACGAAATTCCGGATATAGCGATTAGGGATTTCATCTATTCGATCTTGCTTCCATTTTGCAAGGGAAATAACTTCGCCTCCTGGTTTTCCCCAGCTTTCCATAATTTCTTCAGTTTTCTCCCCAAATATTCGCTGTACCCATTTCCTGTTTTTGATGAGCCGTCGAGCGCCTTTATAGACTTGCTTGAAGGCATTCTCCGCGATGATATCGATTACCCGAAAACCAACCTGTGACCAAACTTGTAATAACTCCTCTTTGGCTTCCTCGCCTAATTCTGCTGTGACGGACATTGCCATCGCGGGATCGATTTTCATCAGGACAGCGCTACCAATGCCGCCACAAACCCCCCACCCAACTGAAGCCCCAAAAGCGCCACCTAACATTCCTGCAAGTGACTCTAAATCGGCTTGTAATTGCTCGTCAATAGCTTCATCTGAGATATTCCAATTGAATCTCCAAAGGTAGGTTACGCCCTGCCATAGCCAATCGAATACTTTGCTGGCGTTTATGCCAAGCTTGCCTCCTAACCACTTAATTCCACCCCAAATTCCACCAGCTATATTTCCAAGTCCCTTCCATAGTTTTCCAAGCGATCTTCCCAATCCTGAAAAGATGTCATCCCATCCTTTCATGGCGTTTTCCCGTGATTTCTTCCAGGCTTCAGTGAAGCCCCTAGTGTAAGTCTTTATTTTTCCCATCTTGTTAGGTTGAAGTGACTATCTAATTATAGAAAGACAGAAGCTGAAGATGGCTTGAAAGGCTTCAGCAAATTGGAGATGGCGGAGTATAATGAAGGAGATTGACCCCCCTCTTTCCTCTTTTGGCAATTAGCAATGGAAACTACAGGGCAACTACTGAGAGAAGAAAACGTTAACCTGATGTTGCTGGATCAGCTTGGACTTCGATCTAAGAAGCTGATCGAAAAGATAGAAGATGCCCGAAAACGACCTACTGGAACTAATCAAAACTCTACACGCAACACAGGCGACACAGAACAACGAACTACGTCGGCTGAATATAATTATTGAGAGGTTAAGCACTAACCAAAAGATCCTAATAGAGGAGCGGAAAGAGGATAAAGCTGAATACATCCGGCAATTGACGGAAAAAGAGAAGGGGTTGAATTCTCGGCTGGATGAAATAGAGGAGAATACTAGGGATTTGGAGAAGTGGGTGGACAAAGCTAAGGCGAGGATTTCGTTGATCGTTGCAGTTTCAATCATAGCTATCCCGCTTATTTTTTCACTTTGGCAATCTGGGAGATGATTGTTTCTTTAAAATAGTAAAGCCCGGTTAATACCGGGCGATCTCTACATCATGTACATCAAAAGGGTAGGGTTTCACTTTAACAGAAATCTCCAGATCGCTACTCTAGTCATTGTCAATCTTTCTTCGCATCTCGTTCAGTTCTGTTTCTATCGGATCGTCGAATTCTGGTGGCATTTCCACTGTCATTGTGGGAACTTTTCCTTTGCGTCTGGGAAGAGTCCGACGATTTCGGTTAAGGTTGGACCGTTTACGGACCCGTTCTCGATGTCGGTGAAATAGGACGCGAAAATGGTAGCAATAGGCAGACGTAGTTAGAGCAATTAGTCCAGCGATTTCTAGTTCTTCATCGGTCGGGTAGACCGGGTAATCACTAAACAGGACTTGAGGATTACTCCCAAGTAGGAACATCATAGCGAAAAGCGTTCCAACAAATAAAACCCCTACATCTCCCACTCCTTCTATCCAGTTGCGAGCGACAGGGATGAACGCAAGTGCTTTTTGTTGTTTTCCGACCCATTTATCTCCTAGTTGCCGCTCTTGGGCATACAGAAGTAGGGGAAATAGAATTAGGGACATTACCAATGCCATTACGCCAATTAGACCAGAAATCACAGAAATGATCGGATTCTCAACTAAGGAGATCGTAAAGAATAGCGCCGAAAACCCAAGACCTATCGGTACAACCACAATGAAGGCCCATGCAATCAGGCTCGCTATAGACCAAGTAAATAGAGACCTCAACCAACAGCTAGGGAAGGGGAACCAACGCGGATATTTCATCGTAGTCACCGAATGTCATAAGAGTATCCTACGGCCAAAACGCCTCCGCTTGCCTACGAAGGCGATCGCCCTTAGCGCAACGCGTCGCCATGGAAAAGAACCGATCGCCATTCACCTTAAAAAACGCTGCAACAAGAGTAGGCAGAGTATCGTCACAACCGTCACACCCTTGCTGGGTGGGCCTTCCAGTCACCACCGGTATCGTCACCGTATCGTCACGGGTATCATCACGCCCTTAGCGCAGCGCCATGAAAAAGCCCCGATCGCAGCAAGAGCGATCGGGGCTTCCTATGACAATCGGTGGTACGCGCCCCTCATCTCAGAAGCGCAAACCCTATTTTAGCCTCACCTCCAATCAAACAGTGGGATGGACGGGATTTCCGCCGTCCACAACCCCTGGTGACCCCGAATCGGAACCGGCTCAATAGCGCTGACCTCTGCCAACTGCCAAGCATACCGGCCCGATCGCCAGTTGCCAGCCTCCAACTCCTCATCTGATTGTTGCCGGATTAGCTCGTCAGTCATTGGGCTGCAATCCACCAGATCGACTATTGCCACAGCCACTCCCAATGGGCAATCCTCATCGTTCACCCCTCAGGACTTCCATGAACTTCTCTGCCGCTTGCCCCGGTCGGAGCAACTTGTTGCGTTGGGTCTTCGTCTTCACCAGCTCTTCGAGCTTGATCAACTTGTGTACTTGCTCAAGGCTAGAGTAGTAGCACCCCATCCAATCCTCCATAATCTTCTCAAGCAACTCGTCCGATTTGGACTCATCGCCAGAGGAGACGGCCTGGGCAAAATCATCAAGCAACTCCCTCCTGTCCGTCGGCATATCCTCATAAAGCCAGCACTTACTTGGGTCAAATTTCATCGTGTCACCTCCGATCGCCATCATTTGGATTAACTTTGCAGTTCCTCTACGTCGATCTCACCCGTCAAGAAAGCCAGAAGCCCATTGGCATCTACTTTACATAAGGAACAAAGCTTCTTGAGCTGATCCGGAGACAACTTCGGGGGCTTGTCGGCCGCTAACCACCTTGAATAAGTTGCAGTCCCAATACCAATAGCCCTTGCAAAATCCTCTTGGGTTAAAGTACAACGAGCTTTTCGTAGTTTTTCCATAGGGTGTTCGAGTTCAGAATCCAATATATGTATTGACATGCTCATCTTAATCTATCAGAATGATAGATGTCACCTCAAAGTTGGCAAATGCACCCAAAGACTGCTGGAACAGCCGAGGGGTGACACCCCCGTTTTGGGGGGGAGGAATTATATAGCACAGGGAGGAGGTGCCTAGAAAAAGACACATTACTTAATGGACTGAATTAAGAACCCTATACACAATGCAAAAACAGGAGGGGCACCACCCCCTCCTTTCCTCCCACACGAGGGAGAAAAAGAAAAAACTCCACCCCTCGCAGGAACCGCCATGGACGGGAGAGGAGTGGAAGCAAACAATAACTTACGCAAATTATGGCATTTAATTTTCTTCAGATAAAGAGGCTCGGCATGATGTATCGAGCCATTCAAACCTCCCTCAACCACTTCCCCAATGAAAGCCTACAAAAAACGCAAGACCTCCTCGGGCAGCAAATCCTAGAAGCCAGCCAATGCAACCCGACCCAAGGATTCCCCATCCACGTAGATTGCCGGATTCGGCAATTCCCTCTCCCTAAATACTCAATTGGCCAGTATGTTCGACTTCAAGACGAGAACCGGGGAATCATCGTAGGACTTGCTTATCATCATGGCGGGCAAAGTTACCGCACTGGCTGGTGGTACGAGCTAGACGGAGTCTACGATGAAGAAGAAACCCTCTTCTGCCACCAGAGGGAAATCGAGGAGATCGTCGCTCCCTGGCTCTCTCCAGAAAACCAAGGGCTAAACAAAGAGTCCCAAGCGCTCTTGGAGACCTTCCTCGACCATTTCGAGAAAAGCCACGGCCCCCTGTTTCCCCCAGAAGAGGAGGCGGTTTGACCCCAGAACAGAACCCGCCCAAATCCAACCCGCGAAACCGAAACCTCGCTGAAAGGGCATGGAAACTTTTCCACCGCAAATATCTCCGCCAGAAAAAGGACAACAGATGATTCTAAGAACCCTCGACAACGATTTTCACAACCTCACCTTCTACTCTCAATTCCGAGTAGAACAATCCGATCTCTCTACTGGGAACTGGGCGATCGAAGCCTACTGCCCCCACGATCAGAGCTGGCATCCATTGCACGTTGGAGACTCCAAAGAATCGGAATTAAATCTCCTGGAATACCTCCTCTCTTGCTTCAGCACATCGAAGAAAGGCATCGATTTGTCCATCCTGATTCAAGTCCTGGAAGAACAAGGTGGAAAAACAAGATGATTGACCTCAAAAAAATAAAAGAACTCGGAGCCATTTACCGAGTCCTCGAAAAAGTAAAGAGCCGACACCACTTAGCCGGCCTCGATAATCTTAAAAGTTTGTACGGGAACCAACTCCTAAGCGCTGCCCACCTCAACCAAAGACCCCTCAATCACATCATTGAGATTGAGAATCAAACCCGCAAATTTCCCCGCCCGAAATTTGCTATAGGGCAAGTTGTTCAATTCTTTCGATACCAAAACGAAGATGACGAGCTGGCGATCGTCGTGATTACCGGCATGAAATACCGCCAAACCTCATATGAACTTCCCATCGGTTGGTGGTATGACGTAGGGGAATTGGGGGAACAAGACAGCTTCCACTCCTTCCACGAAACCGACCTCAAAGCCTGCCCAGCCCAAAAAAAACAGACATCCGAGCCATTAAGCGATGAGTCCCAGACTCTTTTAGAAACTTTTCTCGACAACTTCGAGTGCAGCCACGGCCCATTGTTCCCCTATGAGGAGAGATGAGTATCGCCCGCTTCATCCGCCAATGGTGTGAAAGCTGTTCCCACGAGAATAACTGTGCCACCCTCTTCCGGCTGATGTGCGATGAAGAGCCGGGGGCAATATCCGATCTCGCCCCCTATCTCAACAGCTTGATGTGCAAATCTTACCAACCTAGGAGACCTCTTCAATGACAAATTATATTGCAAATCACCCAACCCCGATAGAAAAATACCAGCAACTTGCTCGCGAATACAAACAACATCTAGCCCAGATGTGCCGACCTGGGGCTAACTTTTCCTCCATTCAAATTGCCGAATTCATCCGGATTGCCGACAACTCCCTGGCATCAGCCATCCGCTATAAGCAGAGCCTCGTGACCATTCGCCAGAGGCGCAACCTCACCGAGCGAAGCCAAAAAGTAATCCTTTCCCTGCACAAGCAAGGCGTAAAACCCAATCGAATCGCCAAATGCTTAGGGGTCCGAACATCTTTCGTCAAAAAAACCATCGCCGAAGCTATTCCCTCCCATTCCCGAACAAAAAAAACGAGGCATTTTAACCATGAACAAAGAAGATTTTGACAGTAAAACCCTAGACCACATCAATGAAATCCTCGAATGGGGAAATATTGACATGGAATCTTACCTTTCCAACACCGAAACCCATCCGGCAATTTTGATCACGCAACTCACTTCTCTTGCCCTGGAACGAGTAAGGGCTTTAGAAGAGCTGGTAGATGAAGTCCGATATCTTTCTGCCGATTTTTTGGGAGAGATCAGGCAAATTCGCAGTCCAAAAGTAACCAAAGAGCTTCTCGATCTAGAGGGAAAGGAACTTAAGGAAGTGGTCGTTATACAAGACCGGAGGATATCTTTTCTGCTTGAGTTGGCGGCAGCTCGGCTCGAGATGCTCGATCGCGCTCAAAAAGAATTAAATCAGCTTCTTTACCAACACTATGATTTCGGCAAAAAGCTTTTGGAAGCAGTAGCCGAAACGAATCACACACTCAAGCACAGATAAACGGAGGGGCCGGAGCAATCCGGGCATTATTTTTCATGGTTGTTTCACTCGATGGGAGGCTTTCCCCGCGAAACTCCTTTGACATCAGGGATTACCAGGACTTCCTAGAACCCACAAAGACCAAGGGGAAATACATCTGCCCTCATTGCGGGGGGAACGACCTGTCCTTTAACCCAACCTCTGGGGCATTTACCTGCTGGTCAGGGGGCTGTGAGGGTAAGGATATTGTGAAGGCACTGAAGAAAAAAACCGGCACGTGGGAAGAACCAGGAGAGCGCCCCTACCGCCCCATGAAGCCCATTCGCTCATCCTTCCTTTGTCTAGCCCGCTATCGCCAGCCCAGGGAAGCCACCCCAGGATTCTTTCTGTTCCAAGAAAAGCACAGAGCCTGGAGATGGGACAGAGATCGCTTCGTCGTGCGCTATGACCAACCGGATCTGAGGGAGAACGGAAAACCCAAGAAGGAATTCAAACCCCACACCAATGGCAAGCCAGGCAAAGGAGATACCCTCTGGGGTCTCTACAACCTTGAATCCGCAATGCAAGCCAAGGGGAAAACCTTACTGATGGTAGAAGGGGAGGGTTGCACAGAT
Source organism: Cyanobacteria bacterium UBA2566 (assembly GCA_002340255.1). Lineage (GTDB taxonomy): Bacteria > Cyanobacteriota > Cyanobacteriia > Cyanobacteriales > Desertifilaceae > Roseofilum. Next base: position 15,132 of record DDLS01000166.1, on the reverse strand, counting down.
ACCGCCGCTCAACTGGGATTAGTTGCCGTCACCATGCAGGGGTCAGAGTGGCAACAAGAGAAAGTCATCGAAGCACTAAAACCCCTGGTAGGAATAATAGCCGGTTTGGTAGCCATTCCTGACAACGATGCCACGGGAGAAAAGAAGTCTGACCTAATTAGAGGCGCTTGCCAACACCTGGGAATCCCCTATACCTCCATGGACATGACCTCACTGTGGACAGAGTGCCCAGAACACGGGGATATCACCGACTGGTACGAGGCTGGGCGGGCATCTCCAGAAGCCCTACGCCAAGCCATCAAGAAGTCCTGGAAGCTCCCCAAACCAGAGCCAGAGGCAGAAGAGGAGAGAGAAGAAAACCGACCCACTCCAGTTCAATTCGCCCAAAAACTAGGAAAAACCCAGCGCTTTCGGTGGCGGTTCCATAATGAGCAGAAATCCTGGAGGGAATGGGATGGAAAACATTGGAGAGCAGTTTCCCAAGAGAAGATAGGCGATTTTATCTACCACCAAGCCAAACACCACATCAAGAGCAATGCCTGGGTCAAAGACTGTCAAGCTCTCCTAGAGCGGGAGCTGCGGGAAGAGGAGTGGATGGCTCAATCCCAGAGTGTGAGAGCTTTTGCCAATGGCGTTGTCGATATCGCCTCCATGGAATTAAGTCCCCATGACCCCAGTCACTACAACACCAGTTTCATCCGTCGCGACTGGTGGCAACCCGAAGGCAATGACATCAAAGACCCTCTCCAAGCGCTCAAGCAGTATTGCCCTCACATCTACGAAGCTTGGCATCATGCCATGGGTGGAGACGAGAGGAAGATACTCAAGCTTCTGGCTATCTGCAATGGGGTTATGACGTGGCAATGCTCCCCTTTCCAGAAGTTTATCCACCTCATCGGTAGACCGGGAACCGGGAAGGGGACATTCTCACGGCTGTTGAGTGCGTTGGTGGGAAAGGAAAACGCCAAGTCATCGAAGCTGGCAAAGTTGGGCAGTGACTATGACATTGCTCACTGGATTGACAGCCAGTTAGTCGTGTTCCCAGATGAGGGAGGCAAGTTATCAGGCTCTGCCCTAGACAACTTTAAGAGCATCACCGGAGGAGACCCCATTTCCTATCGCCAGATCTACGGAGAGGTTGCTTCTGGCCCATACCAGGGGACGGTGCTGATTATCTCCAATGACCCCTTGTTCCGAGGAGAAACCGGACCAATTAAACGGCGGCTGTGCTTGGTTGAGTTTGACCAGCCCATCGCCAACCGTTCCCACTTGGCAGAAAGGCTGATGATGAGGGAGATCCCCCAACTGACCTACTGTGCCCTTTCTCTGACTCCCCACAAAGTTGAGGCGATCATCAAGGGATTGGGTGAGTATGACATTCCCGAATTTCAGTCTAAGCATTGGGAGTTGGAGATGGCGGAAAATTCTGTAGCTGACTTCCTGGATACAGAATTAATTCCCCTTCCGGATTGCCAGGCACGGGTCAAGTTCCTCTACGAGAACTATTGCCAATTCTGTTCGGGGACGGGACAGAAGCCGGTTGCTATGAACAAGTTTAGTTCTCGCTTGCTCAGTGCGTCTGACTTTGTTGGCTGGGAGGTTGACAAGGGGAAAGACCGTAAGGGGGCTTATGTGGTTGGGGTGGGATTGAGAGACGAGGATTACCATAGGGACATCCCAACGCCTAGTGAGGTCTTGAAGCAAGCGGAAAAAGTTTTGCCCCCCAATCAATTATCACAACCGTCAGAGCCATCACCAGATGAGCAAATTTCCCCCAAAGAACCAGAGCGTGACGATAGGCGTGATGATACGGTGACGATACCGGTGACGGCTGAAACGCTAACACAGCAAGGGCGTGATGGTTGTGACGATACTTTGCCCCTACTTCGCACGGAAGAGAAAACCGAGGGGTTAAAGGTGGGCGATCGCACTTCAACACCAGCAGAGGAACCGGTGCAAACCTCTCTGCCCAAGAAGGGCGATCGCGTGTACGTCCCCTTAGACGGACAGTGGGAATTAGTAGATGTTAAGCAGGTTCACAAGAGGACTTTTTCAGCCTTTCGTATCACCCAATATGATCGCGAAACCTTGGAGACCCCCATTGTCCATGGACTCAAAGAGTGGAGACCAAAACCCGACCCGGTTTACATCTACGAATCGGCCGGCATAAAAGACAAGAAGGGATGGGTGCAGGGCTGGTACATCACCCGCATTGACCGCACCCATTATCACTGTCGCCTCGCTGGAGTTAACGAGTCGAAGGCGATTGGAAAACGAGAGGTTAGCCGGGCAGATCTCAAATTCCCCGATTGGGTTTACGAGCCAGTAGAGCAATGAAAAAATTACAAGTCATCAAGGCAGCCACCGGCACATTTGATCGCGTCGCGAAACGTATCAGTTTAATTAGTCGAGGCGGCTCCATCCAACTTCGATGGACATTTTCAGGTCAGCGATATCATTTGGCCATCCCAGGAGCCATCAGCCAAGCAAGCATTGAAGCGGCTTACGCCAAAGCGAACGCGATCGCCTCTGACATCGCTTTAAACCAGTTTGATAGCTCCCTGGCAAGGTACGATCCAGAAAAGGATGGACGCATTAAACCCCAACAAGAGGAGACGATCGCTACCCTCTGGGATAAATACAAGCTCAGATCCCAGGCAAAGACCTCGCCCACTACCCAAAAAAGTGTCTGGAGAGAGATTGATCGGGCGATCGCCGCACTTCCCAGCAGTGCATTAAGGCTTGAGAACATTAAACAATTAGGGGGCGAATACCTGAAAATCCGGAAAGCCTCCACAGCCCATCGGCACTTTGAATCTTTGCAGCCAGCAATTAGGGTGGTGCTGCCAGACATCAGGCTTAAAGAACAGCTTCCCAAGAAAGTCAAAAAACCGATTCAGTTCTTTACCCCCAATGAAGTTCGGGTGATTCTCGAAGCATTTGAAGGAAACCATTACGAGCGCTACGTAACCTTTTTAGCAGCAACCGGATGCAGACCGGAAGAGGCGATCGCCCTAAATCCTTCAGACATTTCTTCATCTTCCCAAGGAACTGAATGTACCTTTGATAAAGCATTCAGCAAAGGAATTCTATCTCGTTACACCAAAAATTATCTAGTGAGAACCATCCCTATCTCTGAAATGGCCATTCAGGCGATCGCTGATAGCCAACAAGACTTAATCTTCTCCTCCCCCACGGGCGAACACATTATTCAAAATAATTTCCTTAATCGCGAGTGGAAACCTTTAATTAAACCGATGGCCCAATCAGGAGAAATTCGGCGGTATTTACCTCCTTATGCTCTCAGGCATAGCTTCATCAGCAATATGTACCATCGCGGTGTACCACTGCCGACCATAGCCTGGCTAGTAGGCGATCGCGTAGAGACCATTTTGAAATTCTATGCTGGCATACAGCAAGTCAGCAGTTCCGATCTCCCCAATCTGTATTGAGCCAAATATCTAAATCTGGCGCAACAGTGGCGCAAATCCGAGCGATCACCCAGTGGAAATGGGGGGGTTATTGATTGAATCTGGCGCACAAGTGGCGCAAGAATTTTAACGAAAAGCTGAAAGTCAATGGACGTAACGGGACTCGAACCTGTGACCTCCACGATGTCAACGTGGCGCTCTAACCAACTGAGCTATACGTCCTTAGGCTAACTAAGATAGCACAATTTGCAATATCGATCAAGCATCTAAACTGTTGCACACAAGCAGCCACAGAACCCGAATTCAAAGTATCGCCCTAGCAAAATCGACAAAACTTAAGATAAGGTAAGTCAAGAGTAGAACCCAAGAAACTCCACCATGGAATCTAAAATTGATTGTGCCAAAGCCTGTATCAACGGATGTGTCCTAGGTGACCAATGCCCAAAACAAAAATACGCTCAACAAGCCTCAAACTTCATCCAAGAAACTTCCCTCGATCAAATGCTGGCTATAGCAGATGAGGCTCTACGCAAAAAAAGAATAGCTCCTCCCCAATGGATTATCCCTGAATCTATGGATTCGGAAGATGCCTAGACTGATCTGCTATTCCCAGGATGCCCTGAATATGAGACGCTATTGATAGCCTTTCCATCCGTTGGAGTGTTTATGCAAACTCTACCGAATCCTACCCAAACTCAATCCCCATCTTCACCAACAGTCTCCACTACCATTGAGCGCCGGAAAACCCGGCCGGTCAAAGTGGGCAACATTACGATTGGGGGTGGTCATCCTGTTGTTGTGCAATCGATGATCAATGAAGATACCCTAGATATTGAAGGGTCAGTTGCTGCTATTCGTAGATTGCATGAAATTGGCTGTGAAATAGTGCGGGTCACGGTTCCCAGTCTGGCTCATGCGAAAGCGCTCAGTGATATTAAACAGAAACTCAACGACACCTATCAACCAGTTCCTTTGGTAGCTGATGTTCACCACAATGGCATGAAAATTGCCCTGGAAGTAGCCAAGCATGTAGATAAGGTGCGGATTAACCCAGGGTTATATGTGTTTGAAAAACCCAAAGTTGACCGCACTGAGTATACAGAAGCTGAATTTGCAGACATTGGGGATCAAATTCGCCAAACCTTAGAACCTCTAGTGATTTCGCTGCGAGACCAAGGAAAAGCGATGCGTATTGGGGTTAATCATGGGTCATTGGCCGAGCGGATGCTGTTTACCTATGGGGATACGCCAGAAGGGATGGTGGAATCTGCCCTAGAATTTATCCATATTTGTGAATCTCTAGACTTTTATAATATTGTCATTTCTCTGAAAGCTTCACGAGTCCCGGTGATGTTGGCGGCCTATCGCTTAATGGCCAAGCGGATGGATGAACTGGGAATGAGTTATCCTTTGCACTTGGGAGTGACAGAAGCAGGAGATGGGGAGTATGGCCGGATTAAGTCGACCGCAGGCATTGCGACTCTTCTTGCTGATGGTATTGGGGATACGATTCGAGTTTCTTTAACGGAAGCGCCAGAAAAAGAAATTCCGGTGTGTTATAGCATCCTTCAAGCTCTGGGACTGCGTAAAACGATGGTTGAATATGTTGCCTGTCCATCTTGTGGACGGACTCTGTTTAACCTGGAAGAGGTGCTGCATAAAGTCCGGGAAGCGACGAACCATTTAACAGGTTTGGATATTGCGGTGATGGGGTGTATTGTTAATGGGCCAGGAGAAATGGCTGATGCAGATTATGGCTATGTGGGTAGACAACCTGGGTATATCTCTCTTTATCGAGGTCGGGAAGAGATTAAGAAGGTTCCAGAAGACCAAGGAGTGGAAGAATTAATTAATTTAATTAAAGCGGATGGACGTTGGGTCGATCCGTAACATAATTAAGGAGGGAGAGAACACTTTAATCTCCGGAAGTGGCTCACAAGCGATCGCATAAGGGAACCATAACGTGAAGAATCGCTTCTCTATGGATCGGTATAGAGTAGCATGTGTTAGATTGGGCTTAACTCCCCCTAAAGTAATATCCCCGGTTCAGTAAGCTTATGACCAAAACCACACGCGGACTTGTTTTAGGTGCAACGGCAGTTATGCTGACCGCTGTAACCGTTGCTGGTGCAGGCATCCATTTAAGAGGCCAAGCGTTTTTCCAAGATGGCCCTAAAGAATTAGTGGATGAAGTCTGGCAAATTATCAACAATCGATATGTTGATGGCACGTTTAATCAGGTTGATTGGCAAGAGGTGCGTCAGGACTACCTGGGTCGCAAATATACCTCGGATCGAGAAGCCTATGGTGCCATCCGGGAAATGTTGAAGCAACTCAACGACCCCTATACCCGGTTTATGGACCCGGAAGAGTTCAAAAATATGCAAATTGATACTTCTGGGGAACTGACAGGGGTAGGGATTCAGATTTCGATGGATGAGGAAACGGATCGATTAGTGGTGGTGGCTCCCATTGAAGATTCTCCTGCGTTTGAGGCGGGAATTCAGGCGAGGGATTTTATCATCAAAATTGATGGTCAGGATACGGAAGGGATGGATACAAATGATGCTGTTCAACTGATCCGGGGGCCGATTGATTCTCAGGTGGTGTTAACGATTTTGCGCGGCCAAGAGGAAATTGATTTTCCGATTCAGCGTCAGCGAATTGAAATTCATCCTGTTCGTTATAGCTATCGTCAGGAAGGGTTGGGCAATGATATTGGCTATATTCGATTGACCCAGTTTAGCGCTCCAGCGGCTGAAGAGATGCGCGAAGCGATTGATGATTTAGAGTCCCAAGGGGTATCGGGTTATATTTTGGATTTGCGATCGAATCCTGGGGGATTACTTTATTCTAGTGTGGCGATCGCCCGGATGTGGTTACCAGGTCGAGAGGCAATCGTTTCTACGGTTAACCGACAAGGGGAAACGGAACGGCAACGAGCTAATAATCGCTCCCTCACGGATAAGCCTCTGGTGGTTTTGGTTGATGGGGGTTCAGCGAGTGCCAGTGAGATTCTTTCTGGAGCTTTACAGGATAACGAACGAGCAGTGATTGTGGGAACTAAAACTTTTGGTAAAGGGTTGGTACAGTCTGTGCAGCCCTTGGCCCATGGATCGGGGTTAGCGGTGACCATTGCTAAATATTTAACGCCTAATGGTCGTGATATTAACAAGTTGGGTATTGAACCTGATGTGATCGTGGAACTAACGGAAGACCAGCAAAATCACTTGGTGAAACACCGCGATCAAATTGGTACGAAGTCCGATCCGCAGTACGCTGAAGCACTGAAGATTCTGACTCAAGAAATCGCTCAACAGTAAATTTTGTGGCTTGATGATGGTTTGAGTCTGGTAAAAAAGGTTGCTGGAAGTCAGTGCAACCTTTTTTGCAGATGCTTCTGAATTGAATAAAAAGGGGCCCAATCTTGAGGCACTGATCCTGTCTCTGGGCCAGTGCTTTTTTGTTGAGGACTTTTGGTTAAAATAGGCGTATCCCATTGGCATCCTCTCTTGAACCATGATTAGTCCCGAAGAAATGGAAGATCTCCTTGATGAGATGTATAACAACTTTGCGCCTACGCCACTACAACCGGGAGACCCAAGGTATGTGGACTGTCGCTCGGTGCGCGGGGATGAGGATGTGGTGAAGGATTTGGGGAGGACAGTGCGGCGATCGCAAGCTTTCACCTATCAGCTCTACTCGGGTCATCGTGGCTCCGGGAAAACTACGGAATTACTGCGGCTGAAAAAAGACTTGGAAGACCGGGGTCATAAGGTCGTCTATTTTGCGGCGGATGAGGAAGATCTTAGCGTTCAGGATGCCCAGTATACCGATATTTTACTCGCTTGCACCCGTCATCTGTTGCAAGATTTAAAAAACGCAGACTCTAAGCCGATACTGAGTTGGTTGCAAGATCGGTCACAGAAGTTGAAAGAGGTGATGTTGACTGAGATTACCACCGATGAGCTTACCTTAGAAGTGGGATTACAAGAATTTGCCAAGTTAACGGCAGCAGTGCGGATGGAACCCGGACAACGGCAGAAAATTCGCGATTTGGTTGAACCGCACACGGAGACGCTGATTGAAGCTTTGAATGCTCTTATTAAAGATGGAACCAAGCATTTACAAGAGAACACCCAACTGCTGGTAATTGCTGATAACTTGGATCGGATTGTGCCCATTTTTCGGGAGAATGGGCGCAGTAACCATGAGGAAATTTTTCTCGACCGCCACGAACAATTGAAGGCGCTGAATTGCCATATTATCTACACTGTGCCCATTTCCCTCATCTATTCTAGCGGGTCAACAGAACTGCATGTTGATTATGATGGTATTCCCCAGGTGTTACCCTCAATTATGGTGCGCCAGAAAAATAATGACCCTGACGATAAAGGCTTGAATATTTTGCGAAATATGATTGAACTGCGGATTCCTGAGCATTTGCGGACTGTTCTGGTTCCAGAGGTGTTTGAATCTGAGCAAGTTTTGCAAGAATTGTGTTTAATGAGCGGTGGCTATGTGCGGGATTTGGCGCAATTAATGCAGGAAGCGATTAACCAAACGGATACTCTGCCTATTGGAGCGCGGGCAGTGCAACGGGCGGCGGATAATTTACGAGATGTCTATCGACGAGCAGTAAAAGAAAATCAATGGGACATACTGCGAGAAGTGCATCAGTCAAAGAAGATTAAAAATGGGCAAATTGAGCGCAGTTTGTTGTTTAGTCGTTGTCTGTTGGAATATCGCTATTTTGATGATAATAGAGATAAGCAGACTTGGTATGATGTGCATCCCGTACTGTGGAAGGAGTTGTGATGACTAAACCTTGGACAGGCTTTCAAGAGTTAGGTCGTTGGAGCGCAGAAAATGCAGAGGTGATTGCCGATATCCTGCGTGCTTTACGACGGAAAAAGGGATTTGGTTTGTTTTTTGTCCAATGTAGTCCGGCTCAAGGAACACAAGTTATCCGTGCAATTCGAGAGCGTTTTCCCCAGAAACGGATAGTAGAAATTGAGTTAAATCGGGACAGTGAAACGCTTTATCCAGAGTTGCGGGAACGACATCAGACGGAGGGGTTTGAACTTGCCTGTATTAGTGGAGTGGAGCAAGCCCTATACAGCTATGAAGATACCAAGCGTCTGGCAGGTTGGACTGCTAAGGAAATCTATAACTACAGTTGGAAGGGAGTGCCACCGCTTCTGAGTCATTTGAATCGGCAACGAGAGATGTTTGAGGCACATTTACCCATTCGCCTGGTGTTTCTAGTTCCCTACTTCGTCATTGATTATTTTATTCAAAGAGCGCCCGATTTTTTTGACTGGCGATCGGGTTTGTTTGGCTTATTTGAAAGCCCAGAAAACATACGAAGTTATTGCAAAAAACTTGTGGATAATGATGGAGACGAATATTTTGATATGACACCAGAAAGATGTATGGAAGAAAGTTTAAAAATAAAAGATATGATGAGTAATATTGATCCATCTGATCGTTATAAAAGATCATTGTTATTGACAGAGCAAGGAATGATTGTTTATAGCAATGAAAGCTATACTCAATCTCTTAGTTATTATAATCATGCAATAGCAGAAAACCCTAAAAATCACAAGGCTTGGAAGGGCAAGGGTGATTCCCTATATGAGTTAAAGAAATATGAAGAAGTCATTGAAGTTTGCGATCGATCTTTAGATATTAAACCCGATTGTTATGATTCTTGGATGCTTAGAGTAGATGCGCTCTATGAATTACAAAGATATAAAGAGGCACTTACAAGCAATGATGAGCTTCTAAAGATTGAACCTAATTCTGAAGATGCTTGGATGACTAGAGGATTCATCCTCTACCAATTAGAGCAATATGAAGAGACCATCAAAAGTTGCGATCGTACTTTAAGTATTGACGATAAGTTTGAATATGCTTGGCGTCTTCGAGCTAGATCTCTCGAAAAGATACACAAATACGAAGAGGCACTGGAAGCTTGTGACCGTGTGCTGGAAATGAAACCAGATTGTAGTCAGACTTGGAGTCTTCGAGGTAAGCAACTTTTGCAACTAAACCGCAATAAGGAAGCAATTGAAAGCTTTGATCGATCCCTAGAGATTGAAGGAGACAATTATGATACTTGGATAACTCGAAGTCTAGCACTGGCAAATTTAGAAGAATATGAAGAGGCAATCAAAATCTGTGAAAATGTCTTAGAAATCGAACCTGATTATCTTGATGCCTTGATACTCAAAATGTATTTACTGATAGTCGTAGAACGAGATGAACTAGCACTTGATAGCATAAATTATGTTCTAGAAGTTAGACCAAAATATTACTATGCATTGATTGCAAAAGATTATACTCTAGATGTTTTAAATCGTCATCAAGAAGCAATTGAAACTTGTGATTATGTATTAACGTTTGAACCTGGTTGGATACATTTCTTATATCGTAAAGGTGAGTTACTAGTTGAACTTAATCGATATGAAGAAGCGATGGAAGTCTACAATCATATTATAAAAATTAGACCTGATTATAAAGAAGGTTTTGGAAGTCAAAGAATAGCGATAAAAAATAATAAGTTCAAAAGATACATGAAACTAATTCAATATTGTTTGGAAAATTATCATGAAGATGTATTTGAGTATCTTATAGATACCTTAGAGATAGGGATAGATGATGTAGAATACATCTACCGTATTGCTTGTCTAATGGCAGTTTTTAGACAAGATTGTTATTCTCTAGAGTTTTTAGAATACTCTATCGACTTAGACGCTGCATATAAAGAACAAGCAAAGAATGATCCAGAATTTGATTTTCTTCGAGATCATCCTGTATTTCAGGAACTCATTCAGTGATACACCTATGAACGAAATTGTGCAAGCTCATAAACGGGAAATAGTGGCGATCGCCTCTCAACATGGAGCCTATAATATTCGAGTATTCGGATCGGTGGCGCGTAATGAAGCGAATGCCGATAGCGATATCGATTTTCTGGTAGACTACGACTCGACAAAACGGAGTCCTTGGTTTCCTTGTGGACTGCAACAAGATCTAGAAGCACTGTTACAGTGTCCTGTCGATATCGCTACCCCAGCAATGCTCAAACCCCGCATCCGAGAGCGCATTTTACAAGAAGCCATCCCCCTAGAATCGGCAACCGATCGTCATCTCGATAGACTATGAGAGAAGATCCCGAACGAGTACAAGATATGCTCGATGCGATCGCAGCGATCGAACGCTATATTCAACAAGATCGGCAAGCCTTTGAAGAGAGCGGCGATCGCCTCTCAACCTGGAACCGATAATATTCGATAATCTCATGATAATTACTCCAACCCAACTTTCTCTAGAAGAATTTCTGCAACTGCCTGAAACCCAACCGAGCAGTGAATATATTGATGGACACATTTACGCTAAACCCATGCCAAAAGGAAGACACAGTGCTATTCAAACCAGTTTAGTCACTGCCATTAATCAAGTGGGAACTCCTGGACAAATCGCCCGCGCCTTTACCGAATTACGGTGTACGTTTGCTGGACGTTCCCTGGTTCCCGATATTAGTGTCTTTGCTTGGCCAAGAATTCCCTTAAATACTCAAGGAGAAATTGAAGATTTATTTACCTTAGCGCCGGATTGGACGATTGAAATTCTCTCGCCAGAACAACCGTCCACACGGGTAATCGATAAAATTCTCTTTTGTTTAGATGAGGGTACAGAACTGGGTTGGTTAATCGATCCTCAAGAGCGGTTAGTGATGTCTTTTTCTCCAGAACAACAACCGCGAATTTATCAAGGTGATACGGTGCTTCCCTGTCTAGACATTTTGCCCGATTTCCAGAGTTCTGGGCAAACCATTTTCAGTTATTTAACTTTGAATTAGTTGATATAGTGCTGCGTGCTAGGGAATAGGGAATAGGGAATGGGGAATAGGTTTCAGTATTGAACCGGAGTCCTAACTTACTCTTTTTCTGCTATACCATTTTTCTTGGTTGATAACAGGTGTAACATCGCGTCCACGAGCCGATCGCGCTCCATCGGCATAATGTCCTTACCTTGGAGCATCTCCTGCACGATCATATAGTGAACCAATGCCCCAATCCAAATGCGGGCGGTGGCTTCTGGATCGGGTAAATTGAGTTCCTTAAAACTGGATAAATGGCGGGTGACGGTTTCGATTCCCGGTTTGGCTAAGTGAAGGGCAAAGGTTTGAGCTAATTCGGGAAAGCGCCCAGACTCAGCAATCATCAGGCGGATAAAGTTCTGATAGTCGGTGTCTTCAATTAGATTATCAAGCATCGTATTGGCCATATTTTGCAGAACTTCCCTTAAGTCATGGGTGGGAAACTGCTCAGAAGATGCGAATAAACGAGTAAATTTCTTTTGCGCTAATCGTTGCACGAGCGCCGTAAATAATCCCTGTTTGTCCCCGAAATGACTGTATACCGTGGCTTTTGAGACTCCCGCAGTGGCAGCTACCCGATCCATACTTGTCCCTGCATAGCCATGGGTTAAAAATTCTTGCATGGCTCCGTTGAGAATCTGCTGGGCTTTGTTGGATAAGGGTTTGGCTTGGGGAGAGTCGGTGGACATCATGGAATTTTTCTCCAAATTGGGGATTTCTTTCTTGATTATACTACTCCGTTTAGTCTATACTAAAAGCAAGCTAAACTAAACCGTTTAATTTAGGAGCTAGGATCGTGGTACGCACTGCAATGGGAACCGAATGGAAATCATCCAAAACCGTGGCTCTACTGGCTACTACACTCCTCGCCGTTGGAGGAGTCACCGCCTATTCTTTGGTTGCGCCAAAAACTCTCTTTTCCCAACCGGAACCGCCTCCAGTGGTGGAACTGCCAAAAATTGAAACGGTAACTGCCATTGGTTGGCTCGAACCCAAGGGAGAAGCGATCCAGCTTTCAGCTTCTGAGGCAAACCAAAGCAGCCGAGTTGCCCAACTGCTGGTCAATGAGGGAGACTGGGTAAAGGCGGGTGATGCGATCGCCATTTTAGAGAGTCGCGATCGCCTGGAAGCTGCCGTAGAACAAGCCAGAGCGCAAGTCCAAGTTGCCGAAGCTCGACTCGCTCAAGTCAAAGCTGGAGCCAAAACCGGCGATATTAGCGCCGCTTCTGCTCGGTTTAGCCGCACCCAAGCCGAACTTGAAGGACAAATCATTACCCAACGGGCGGCGATCTCCACTTTAGAAGCCCAACTGCAAGGCGAACAACAAGCCCAAGAAGCCACCCTCAACCGCATCGCCGCCGAACTCAAAGATGCTCAAACCAACTGCCAGCGCTATCAACCCTCCACACTGATGGAGCCGTATCCGCCCAAGATCGCGATACCATCTGCCTGCAAGCCGACACCACCCAACAACGACTCCAAGAAGCGGAAGCTAACCTCAACCGCATCGTCACCAGTCGCAGCGAACAAATTAACGAAGCGCAAGCCAACCTCAACCGCACCATCAACACCGTAGAACGGCAAATTGAAGAATCCCAAGCCAGTCTCCAAGCGATTTCCGAAGTTCGTCCCGTAGACATCCAACTCGCTCAAGCCGAACTCACCAGCGCCCAAGCCGCCCTTCGCCAAGCTGAAGCCGACTTAGAACTTGCCTATATTAAAACCCCCCAAGAAGGGCGAGTGATGGAAGTTCACACCCGTCCCGGCGAGGCGATCGATCCTGAAGGTATTGTAGAACTCGGACAAACCCAACAAATGAGAGTTGTTGCCGAAGTTTACGATAGCGACGTAGTTAAAATTCGCCCAGGACAAACCGTTCAAGTTACCAGTGACGCATTACCTCAAAATCTAACAGGAACGGTTGCCCAAATCGGCTTAAAAGTGAAACAACAAAGCGCCCTAGACATTGATCCAACCCAAAATGTTGATGCCAGAGTTGTCGAAGTCCAAATTGGCTTAGATCCAGCTTCTAGTGAATTAGCTGCCGGTTTGAGTAACTTGCAAGTTTTGGTGGAGATTGAACTGTAGTGGAGATGGGGAGATGGAGGGATGGGAAGATAAGGGGAAATTTATGGATACAAATCAGCAACAGAACCGACAACTATTTATTAAAACCCATGAAGATTTGGAGGTTTATCAGATGGCATTTGATGCAGCAATGAATATTTTTGAATTATCGAAACAATTTCCAAAGGAAGAAAGATACTCATTAACAGACCAAATCAGACGCTCTTCTCGATCGGTTTGTGCAAATTTAGCAGAAGATTGGCGTAGACAACGTTATCAAGGATCTTTTCTCCTACGGTTAAATGATGCTGAAGCCGAAGCCGCAGAAACCCAAGTCTGGCTAAAATTTGCCGTCAAATGCCAATATCTCAATGTAGATACAGCCAGAGAACTCTACCGTCAATACAACAAAATTATCGGTTCGATTGTCATCATCGCTAATGATTACAACAAATGGCTACTAAAACCCAACTAAATTAAATTCCCCCTATCTCCCCATCCCCCATTCTCCTACCTCTCCAAAAACCATGCTACGTTTCCTCAAAAACCTAACCCGCAGAACCCCCCTTGGATTGTTGCAACTGAGTCACGACAAAACTCGCCTGTTGATTGCGATTTCTGGTATTGCCTTTGCCGATCTATTAATCTTCATGCAACTGGGATTTCAGGGGGCACTATATAGTAGCAATACTCGCCTACACAATATCTTAAATGCCGATATTGTTCTCATTAGTCCCCAAGCTCGAAATTTAGTCCATTTAAGTACCATTACCCGTCGTCGATTATATCAAGCAATGGATGTTCCTGGAGTGGCTGATGGTCAACCGCTTTATGTGAATATTGCTGATTGGAAAATTCCAGGAATTGGTCGTGAAACTAACATTTTAGTGTTAGGATTTAATCCCGATCGCCCCCCCTTCGATGTTGCGAGTTTAGATAAATACAGTTCTCTCATGAAATTACCGGATACCGTCGTTTTTGACCAAGCGGCGCGAGGCGACTATGGGTATGCCATTGAGCAGATTTTAGCTGGTGAAAGGGCGGTAACTGAGGTAGAAAATCGTCAGATTGAAATCGCTGGATTGTATGAAATTGGGGCATCTTTTGCCGCTGATGGGACAATTATGACCAGCGATCGCAATTTTCTCCGCCTCTTTTCCCGTCGTCGGGATGCGGGAGGCATTAGTGCGGGTTTACTCTATTTGGAATCAGGAGCCGATCCGCAAGCTGTGGCTAATCTCCTCAAAACCCGATTACCTGCAGATGTGCAAGTGTTAACCCGTGAAGAATTTATCGCCTTTGAAAGAGAGTATTGGTCAGAAAATACTGCCATTGGGTTTGTCTTTCGCCTAGGAGCAGTCATGGGCTTTTTAGTTGGCTTAATTATTGTCTATCAAGTTTTGTCTACGGATGTAGCCGATCGCTTGGGGGAATATGCCACATTTAAAGCGATGGGTTATCAACAAACCTACTTATTAGGGATTGTTTTTGAAGAAGCGATGATTTTAGTAATAGCGGGATTTTTTCCCGGTTTAGCTGTTTCTATGGGCTTGTACCGTCTCACCCGTCAAGCGACAAACTTACCCATGTATATGACTCTTTCTAGAGCAGTGTTTGTCCTAATTCTTACTATTCTGATGTGTTGTTTTTCCGGGGCGATCGCGACGCGGAAACTGCAAGCAGCCGATCCGGCGGATTTGTTTTAGTAATGGAATGGGGGATGGGGAGATGGGGGGATAGGGAGAT
>DDLS01000164.1 GCA_002340255.1 Cyanobacteria bacterium UBA2566 | reverse complement strand
TCCTAAACCATCATCAGCTCCAATTCTTCCTCTTCCGTCTTCACTGCTTCTTTAGGAGGATTGAGATAGAAGTCAGAGAGTAGCGAGAACAAGTCGCGGTCTGCGGCATCTTTGGGAACGACTCCTTCGGGACGTGCCAGAATTTGATCGGCAATGTTGAGATAATAGTTGGCAACGGGTTCTAACGTGGGGTCGGTTTCGGCCATTTCAAAGATGGTTTTGCCTTTAACGCGGGAGATACGGATATCTTCGATTAAGGGCAGAATCTCTAACACGGGCATGGGAACGGATTCTACATATTTGTCAATCAGGTCGCGCTTCGAGGTACGGTTACCGATGAGACCGGCTAACCGTAGGGGGTGGGTTCGGGCTTTTTCGCGAACGGAGGCGGCGATACGGTTGGCGGCAAAGAGGGCATCAAAGCCGTTATCTGTGACAATCATGCAGTAGTCGGAGTAGTTCAGGGGCGCAGCAAATCCACCGCAGACAACATCGCCGAGTACGTCGAAGAGAATGATATCGTATTCGTCAAAGGCGTTGAGTTCTTTCAGTAGTTTTACGGTTTCACCTACGACATAACCGCCACATCCGGCTCCAGCAGGAGGGCCGCCCGCTTCTACGCAGTCTACGCCACCATAGCCTTTAAAGATTACATCTTCGGGCCAAACATCTTCGTAGTGGTAATCTTTGGCTTGCAACGTATCAATGATGGTGGGAATCAGAAATCCGGTGAGGGTGAAGGTGCTGTCATGTTTGGGGTCGCAGCCAATTTGTAGGACTTTTTTACCTCGTTTTGCGAGTGCAACGGAGATGTTGCAGCTTGTCGTGGATTTGCCGATACCGCCTTTTCCGTAGACTGATAGTTTCATTACGTGCTCTCTCCTAAAGCTTTATAGCTCTGTCTCGATCGCATTATTAACGAAGTTTCGGGGAAATCCAAGCGGCGATCGCAATGAATTAAGGTTTAATCACTTGTTTTTAAGTTTGATCTAACCTTATTTCCCTTCTATTGCTTTCAATTCTGGATCAAACTCTAGAATCAGATTTTAGCTAACTTTTATGTCTAGTTTTTATAAAAATAGGTTCAATAGACAAAAATGACCAAATAACAGCCCTCGCAAAACCTGAGAGCGTATAGCACTATGCTCTCAGGTATAGCCAATCAGCCATTACCAATCACCGATTACCCATGACCAGCGTCAAGCTCTATATTAAAAATCATTACAGTTTTCCCCAGACCACTCAAATTAGGCAAAAGATCGGATGACTGCTCTACCTTCCATCGAACAAACGGAAATCATGGTTAATTGTTGCAAAATCGGCGATCGCCTCTTCAAAAGTGCGATCGCACCACCGATGGGTCGTATTATCGCTCTGCTCCTCTCCTTACTCACCCTCTGCGGTGCAACCCTCCCTGCACAAGCGGCTAACTCTAAGCTCGAACAACAAGTGCTAGAGATTATCCGCAATCATCCCGAAGTGATTATTGAATCCGTACAAACCTATCAACAACAGCAACAACAGTCCTTACAACAAAACCGTCTCGCTTTTCTCGACACCCTCAACCGCCAACCAGAAACCATTATCGGCAACTCTCCCACCACGGGTGCAGAAAATCCTCAAGTCTTATTCATAGAATTTTCGGATTTTCAATGTCCCTTTTGCGCCCGCGCCCATGATACTGTAACCGAATTCATGGACAAGCACGAAGACGCGGTGAAACTGGTGTATAAACACTTTCCCCTCACCGAACTCCATCCCCAAGCCGCAAAAGCCGCTCAAGCTGCTTGGGCTGCAAATCAACAAGGGAAATTTTGGGCGTATCACGATGCTCTATTTGCCCAACAGGATCGGTTAAGCGATCGCTTTTATGAGCAATTAGCCCAAGATTTGGAGTTGGATTTAGAACAATTTCAACACGATCTGGCGATCGCACCCTCAGCCATTGAACAAGACCGGCAACTCGGCGATCGATTAGGACTTTCTGGAACCCCATTTTTCGTCATGTTCGCTCCAGGAGAACCCCAGGGCAAGGGAGAGAGTTTTTCTGGCGCGATCGAGTTAGAAGAAATGGAGGCAATTTTACAGAACGTTTCTGGATGATAAATACAAGTTGAAGTCTCTAAAGACTACAATGTAAGTCTTTAAAATATTCATAACTTCTCACCTCACCAAACATCTCTTGATAAGAGTCACAATATTGATCAACAACTGACACCGTAGTGTCCGGCGATCTCGGCAAATGTTTTAAGATCTGTAACTCTACATCCATTGATCTATCTCGCTTTTAGCTATTGATACTCTATTTTATTCTATCTTCATTCTCGGAGAGTGACAGAAGAGGGATAAGGCATCAAAGGTCAACTGTTCCGGTCAGTCTGCATAGACTTAGACCTTAGATTAAGCACGATTCTACTATAGCAGAGTGAATAAAAACTGGGATTTTCATTTAGGTAGAAATTCGGGCAAGGGAGCGCTCTCAGGTGGGGATTGATTCAGATATTGAGACATTACCCAGTATCCAGCATAGGCAGGAATCATCAGGGCGAGAAGGAAGGCAAGGGTGGCGAACCAAATTTTGGAGTTACCGGACGATCCATAATGACATCGATAGGGGTCAAAGGAGAGGGTTTCTGGGCGAATTTTCTGTCGAGCAGCGATCGCTCGCCGAAATCTGACTCGGCGATCGTCAAGTTTTTCTAACAAAATCCAACCGGCTTGAGATTCTTCACGACAAAGTTGATGCAATATAGTTGGATTGCGAAATAAATCACTATTGGCTCGCACAATCTTGAATTCCCATCCGCGTGCTTTGGTTGAACCATTCTGATTCCCTTGTCCTTCTGTACCAAAGTGTTCTTTGGGTTCGTAATGGGTCAAAACTTCTTCCTCCTCCTCATTCCGTTTCTGGATTTCGATATAACTGCGATGAATACTATTGCCCATCATCAGCAATTGACATCCCAAGCTACTGAAAAATAAACTACTAATAACTAATTCGAGCATATAGCGCTTCGCGTGGTAATGGGTAATGGATAATGGTCACCCGTTAAGGTTCTAAGCATAGGGTCAAGGAGGGAGAAGGCAATAGGCACGAATAGCAATAGTTCCCATTTTTAACGCTTAGAGGAATCGCGATTAACGAGATAACCTTCAATTAATATATCGCTGCCTAAAGATTGATACTGAATATCAGTTAGATTTAGAGCTTCAGTCATTTGGGTTAATCTTAAATCGCCCACGGGAGAAGGAGCGCGATCGCCCCCAATAATTTTGGGTGCAATAAAAGCATAAACTTTCTGCACCATTCCAGAGGCGATCGCCTGCGCTCCCAGTTGTCCTCCACATTCCCATAACACCGATAAAAATCCCCGTTGATATCCATATTCCATGACAGCTCTGGGAGTCAGTTGGGGAAATTCCACCACTTCAACCCCCTGGTTGCCAAGCTCCGTCTGCAATTGGGGATTAGCACCTTGCTCCGTTAACACCACGGTTGGTGCAACCAACTCCCACAATTGCGCCGATCGGGGTAAATTCAAAGAACGACTCATCACCATCCGCACCGGGTTGCGATCCACGACTCCATGGGTAGTTAATTGGGGATTATCTTTTCTTACTGTATTCCCTCCCACAATCACTGCATCACAAGTCCCTCGCAACTGATGTACCCACCGCCTAGAGACTTCTCCAGTAATCCATTGGCTATGACCTGTGGTTGTAGCGATTTTTCCGTCTAATGTCATAGCATACTTAAAAATACCCCAAGGGAGTTGATGGCGGATACGATGAATAAATGCTTCATTAAGCTGCTGACACGCTTTTTCTTCTACCCCCACCTTAACCTCGATTCCCGCGTCTCTGAGCCGTTGAATACCTCCACCAGATACCCTCGGATCGGGGTCTACCATCCCCACCACCACTCGCTTTACTCCTGCGGCAATTAGGGCTTCTGTACAAGGAGGAGTGCGACCATAATGATTACAAGGCTCTAAATTCACATAGACGGTTGCTCCCCAGGCGCGATCGCCCGCCTCTTGTAGGGCAAACACTTCAGCATGGCTAGCTCCAGCGCGGGGATGGAAGCCTTCCCCCACAATTTGATTTTCCGCCACCACTATCGCTCCCACAAGGGGATTTGGAGCAGTTCGCCCAAGGGCTTGGCGGGCTAATTCAATGCACCGATGAATGTAAGGAGAATCTACCTCTGAGTGAGATTCAGTCGAGGAATCAATCAAGGTTGTAATTGGATAGTTGAGACCTTTGAGCAAGAATTCTGGCTGATTTTAGCATAAATTGATGTCGGGATTACAAAGAAGAGAGTCGGGGAGTGAACAACTACGATGTTCTTAATTTACTAAATCTCTAAATAGTGATATGCTTTTGATTAAGCGTGAATGAAGGAGACTTGGATGCTATTTCGTCAATTATTCGATCCAGAAACCAGCACGTATACTTATCTATTAGCCGATCTGAAGACTCAAGAAGCCCTCTTGGTCGATCCGGTGCTAGAGCAAGTGGATCGTGACCTGAAACTGTTGCAGGAGTTAGGGTTAAGTCTCTGCTATTGTCTAGAAACCCATATTCATGCTGACCATATTACCGGGAGCGGCCAGCTTCGGGAAGTGACCGGTTGTACATCCCTAGTTCCTCAACAGGCTGGAGTCTCCTGTGCCGATCGCTTTATGACTGATGGGGAATTATTACAAGTTGGAGGAATTGAGATTCAGGCGATCGCCACTCCAGGTCATACCGATAGCCACATGGCCTATCTAGTGAATGGACACAAATTGCTTACGGGTGATTCTCTGCTCATTCGAGGATGTGGTCGTACAGACTTCCAAAGCGGCGATCCAGGTCTGCTCTATGATGCCATTACTCAACGGTTATTTACGCTTCCCAACCCGACAGAAGTCTATCCCGGTCATGATTATAAAGGCTGCACGGTTTCTACCATTGGCGAAGAAAAACAATTTAATCCTCGTTTAGCTGGTCACACTCGTGAGAGTTTTATCGCCCTCATGCAAAGTTTAAATTTACCCAACCCGAAAAAAATTGCCGAAGCAGTTCCTGCAAATCAAAGATGCGGGAAAGTGCCGGCCGTAGCTTAATGAAGTCTCTATCTAATCATTTCCTGAGTCAAATTTAATCAACTATGGTTACCCATCAAAATCTGCAAGATAAACTACAAACCATCGACAGTTCTTCGGTACAAGAGTTGTGGGAAAAAGATCGGATTCAGTTCATTGATGTGCGCGAACCCAGTGAATATGCTGGCGAGCGCATTTCAGGGGCTATTTCTCGACCCTTATCTCGTTTTAATCCGGATGATTTTCTCCCCGATCGCACCAAACCCTTCATTCTCTATTGCCAAACCGGAAATCGTTCAGTCACGGCTGCCCAAAAGCTCTTTCTAGCGGGATTTGAAGAGGTAACTCACCTAGGAGGAGGATTAGAGGAATGGAAACAACAGGGATATCCGACTCATGTTAATCCCAAGGCTCCGATTAGCCTTATGCGTCAGGTACAAATTGTGGCCGGTTCTTTGGTCTTAACTGGAACTTTATTGGGTGTATTTGTGGCTCCTGGTTTCTTGTTTTTGAGTGGTTTTGTGGGAGCCGGATTGATGTTTGCTGGAATTAGTAATACCTGTATGATGGCTCGGTTATTGGCAAAATTGCCTTACAATAGAATTCTGTAAGAAGTCCGGTAATAGGCACTCTAGCAATAGTCTATAAAGTTAGTACATTACTATTCATTTTTTGCCCACTTATGCCAGGGATCTAATCAGCGAGTTTAGAGTGACTTTCTCTCTCTGCTGGTAGAGGTGGAATCAGTAAAGAGTCAGGAGCAATGAGGAAAATCAGATGGTAGTGAATCTGGTGGGACATGCTTTGGCCGTTTGTATGGGCTTGAGTTTGGGTTTAATTGGTGGTGGCGGTTCAGTATTGGCTCTGCCCGTGTTAATGTATGTAATGGGGGTAGAGACAAAATCAGCGATCGCCATGACATTAGCGATTGTCGGTAGCGTCAGTCTTATTGGAGTCATCTCCCATTGGCGATCGGGTCATGTGAACCTGAAAGCAGCAGCAATGTTTGCACCTCCAGCTATGGTGGGTTCCTATCTAGGTGCTAAAATTGCGACTCAACCCATGGTTAGTCCCACGATACAACTGATGGGTTTTGTCGCGATGATGGTGACGGCCAGTATTTTAATGATTCAGAAGAGTCACACGCAAAAGAGTGAAGAGATACTGAAAGCTCGCCAAGTTTCAGGAGTTTGGCAGAGGTTTATACTCATTCCCTTAGCTGGCTTCAGTGTAGGATTAGTGACCGGATTTGTGGGGATTGGCGGTGGTTTTTTGGTCATTCCAGCGTTGGTGTTATTGATTCAGATTCCCATGAAAGAGGCGATCGGGACATCTCTGTTGGTGATTTCGTTTCAATCTGGAACCGGGTTTTGGGGATATCTGAGCAGTCAGATCCCGATTAATTTACCCTTGGTGTTTTCCTTCATTGTTGCTGCGAGTACAGGAATTATTTTGGGGTCATACTTAACTCAGTTTGTGCCTGGAAAGCAACTAGAGAAAGGTTTTGGCTATTTTCTGCTGGCGATCGCCGTTTTCATCGTGGTCAAATCCTAATCCGATCTGCACTCACACTTGAGTTTTCAAAGCCTGCGATCGCTCCAACTGTTGCACATCAATCAAAGGCAACACAATTTCCACCGTTGTTCCCTGTCCATCTCCCTCACTATACAGAGCAATCTTACCGTCCATCATCTCAATCAAATTCCGAGAAATCGCCAATCCTAAACCCGTCCCTTCAAACTTACGAGTCCGAGTTCCATCAGCCATGACAAACGGTTGAAACAGCTTGGATTGAGCAGAAGGATCGATTCCAATTCCCGTATCTTTGATCGCAATCCTCACCTGCGATCGGGTCAAATTATTGCCGTTAGAGTTTGACTCCACTTTGATCGTAATTCCTCCCTCTTCAGTAAATTTAACTGAATTGCCAATAATATTCATGAAAACTTGCTTCAGTTTATCTGCATCAGCAGCGATCGGAATTGAGTCAGGAATACTTTCATAAATTAAAGATAAACCTTTCGATTGTATAGGAGCCGATTCAATATCAATCACCTCTTTAAGAATCTGATTTAAATCCACTGGGGCTAACTCTAGAGACAGTTTACCTGCTTCAATTTTAGATAAATCCAAAATATCATTAATAATCGAGAGTAAATGGAGGGCAGCATTATCCACTTGTTGCAAAAACTCAAATTCTTCCTCCTTATCATCACAGAACCCATCTTTAACCAAGCGAACCGAGCCAATAATTGCATTAAGAGGCGTTCTTAATTCATGGGAGATACTGGTTAAAAATTCACTTTTGAGCTGATTAGAACTTTTGGCTTCTTGCCAAGCAACTTCCAACTCTTCAGCCCAACTGGTTAACCGAGCCACCATACTATTGAGGGCTTTAGCCAGTTGATTAAATTCATGAATTTTGAATTTCTGGGGAATGGCTTCCGGGGAAACACTGCATTCAAAACTTTGGGCATATTTTCCTAGTTGTTCAACTGGAGTAACTAAAGAGCGAGATAAAATTAATGTTGCAATTAAATTAGCTGCAATTAATCCCAAAACTAAATTAATTAAAGTCTGCCGAATTTCCTGAAGACCATAGAGAGCGTGTTCAAGGGGGGTGACTGCTAAAACAACCCATTTACCCTTGCTCGATCCGGCCGTTGTTGGATTAGGAATAGCTGTATATCCAGTAATCACTTCTCGACTACTTTGATCGAATTCAGGTAAGTGGAGAAAATTAGTTTGTCCTGCTGTAGCCGATCGGAGAATTGATTCTAATCTAAAGTTAAGATTTTTGTTTTTTTCTTCACTAACATAAGTACCAATTCGAGTGGGATCGATATGAGCAATTATTGTTCCTTCTTCATTAATAATTACTGTATAGCCGGATAAGGATTTGCGATCTTGATTTTGTTGGAGGGAAACAGTCGCTTCAATAACTAGATTAGATTGGGGTTGTCCAGAAGGATCGTAAACTGGCGCATTAATTAAAAAATGGAGTCGATCCTTACCATAATGATAGAAAGCAGATGGTAGAGCCTCTAAGAGTAACTTAACTTCTACATGGGTCGAAAATTGTGCATAGGATTTTTGAGCGATTTTTTCAGAGTCTAAGTTACCGATCCTCTCTACTCCACAGGTACTAGAAATTACCTTATCTTGGGTTGGGTCGTGTAGTTGTAAACACACCACAGAATTAGAAAACCGCTGACTTAGCTCGTTAAGATAGGGATCTATTTTGGACAAGTCCCCTGATTGCAAAATTCCACTTTCACTGGCCGTTTTCACCTGATCGGTCAGAGCCTTGATACTTAGATCGAGGCGATCGCCTTTTTCAATGGCACTTTCAATAATATTATACCGAGCCGTTTCTAATAAACTCGAACGCGCTTTACGGTAGGTGGCATATTGAAGTAAAAGTAAAACGGGAATCGTCATCAGCAAAATCCGCCCCATGAGAATGCGACGAAAAGAGGTTTCAGTGGATTGGAGCAAACGGAAGAACTTCAACATACCCTAATATGGCAAAGGATTGCACAGTAGGAGCATCACTAGGATAACTCCTAGGTTGGGACACAATTAATTAAAATGGAGGTTCGATAGAACGCCTTGATTCATTGTATGAAATTGCAAGTGTTTTTATCTACCAAAAATTACGGAAATTACGCAAGTATTTTGACCGGAAGTCAGCCATAATAGTGATAAAGAACTCAAAAATCATCTGATGGCCCGTCTCAATCATAAGGCATATACTATTCTAGTACGGGAACTAGAGCGGTGTGTGGGAAATGATCCGCTCCAAGCTCCTGTGAAAATGTTGATCCTCAAACGGTTAGAGCGATTACGACAACAAACGGGAGAGCCGGTTTCGGCTCAACAGTTACGGGAGATCATTCAGGATCTGATCCCTGAGTTTAGAGATGCAGCAATTCGCAAGGCCGCTAAAGCCAATCAACCCTCTGGAATGTTTAGCTATTTGTCCTGGGGAGTGATGGGTTTAGCTGGATTAGCAGGTTTGGTTTATATTCTCAATCTCCCCTATCCTATGATTCGCTGGCCAGTGTCCAAAACGATTCCCCTGGTGCTACTGCCCAGTTATATGAAAATGGATTATGATTACCGGGGGGCGATCGCTAATGTGGAAAAAGCAGATCAGCTCATTAACCAGGCTACTAGCGCTGCTGATATCGAGTTAGGCGCAGAAAAAGTGGCCATAGCTCAAAATCATCTGGATGGTTTACCGGTGTGGTTTTTAGGCTACTTTCCCCGGCGCTACTGTACATTTTTTAGTTGTAGTTGGCAGTTTACCCTGGATGAGTATAAGGGCGCTCGGCAACAGGTCGCCCGCATGGATGCTAAAATTTTCCAGCAAAACAATGCTTTAACGCTTTTGGAAGAGGGAGCTAGTCAAATCGAAGAGGGGAAAAGCCAATATCAACAAGCCAACTCTGAGGCTAGTAAACAGGAGGCGATCGCCATTTGGCAAGCTGGACTCGATAAACTAGATCTCATCCCTCCTCAAACCGTTGCTGGACGAATGTCTGCAGCTCAAATGAAAGCATATCAGCGCGATTTTCAGCAGGTTTCTGGACGCAGTGCTGGAACCGGCAAAACCGATACCCTCATCCAAGCAGCGGCTCAATATGGCATGGCAGCAGCCCAAATGTCTCAAAATCCTCCCCATCCTGAGGAGCAGTGGCAGGAAATTATCGGTCTCTGGGATCGGGCAAGCGAGCAATTGGAGCGGGTAAAAGATGATAATCCTACCTATGTGCAAGCCCAGACTAAATTAGCTGAATATCGTCAAAATGCTGCCATGGCGAGGATTCGTCTGCGGAATGAGCAAAGTTCTACTAAAGCGCTGAATCAGGCGAAAAGTCAAATTACCGCCTGGCAAAAGTTAGCCGCTTCTAGTGCCAATACTGGGGTACTTGTCAGTGGACTGCAAAGCATTATTTATGACCTAGATCGAGTAAAATCGGGCACAACGGCTACGGAAGAAGCGCGATCGCTCCGCGAGTTTGCTGAAGCGAAAATGCAGGAATTGAGTCAGTAGCTAATAGACTTCAGCTAGATGTCAGGGAATAGGCAATAGCTTGCCTAGCTAACTGGCTATCTTTCACGTAAAGTCTCCGATACGTTTGGAAGCCCCGTCGCTGTCTTCGCGGGGATTGGTTACCTTTTATCCTGCTCATTAAAACCCGATAAACCTTGGAATAGCATGACTAAGCCTCCGATCGCGATCGCGATCGCCAATCCTCCCGCAATCCAATCTAACACCGGTGTATTTTCCATAATTTCCCCCCTCTTTACCGATTGATGTACATAGGAGCTGACAGTTTTTTTACCCTTACTCCAAGGCTCAGAATATCATACCCAGTCCGCTGAATCAGTTAGAAATAGCAAAATCACTGGGCAATTAGATCGCTGGGAAGAAGAAAACAAACGAAGATCGCACAAAGACTTATGATAAAGAACGAACTGTGTCTGCCGCCCAAAAGAATATGCCCCTTGCTCATGTCATTGGTTTAGGTAAATCTGGAATTGCAGCCGCTAAACTGCTACACCGTCAAGGATGGCAGGTGAAAGCGAGCGATCGCCAAATCTCCGATGCTTTACGCCAACAACAGAAAACCCTTCACGATCTGGGAATTGCCTGCGATCTCGGCTCTTCCTTCAGCTTAGAGGATGCCCCCCTGCCAGAACGGATTGTAGTTAGTCCTGGAGTTCCCTGGGATATTCCCGTGTTGGTGCAAGCACGAGCGCAAGGCATAGAAATCCTGGGAGAAATGGAACTGGCTTGGCAAGAATTGAAAGATATTCCTTGGGTGGGAGTCACCGGAACCAATGGCAAAACTACCACTACCGCTTTAATTGCCGCGATTTTTCAACAGGCTGGCTTTTATGCCCCTGGCTGCGGTAACATTGGCTACGCAGCTTGTGAGTTGGCACTCGGTGAAAAACGGCCGGATTGGGTGATTGCCGAAATTAGTAGTTATCAAATTGAATCCTCCTCTACCCTATCTGTGCAAATTGGGGTCTGGACAACGTTTACCCCCGATCATCTCAAGCGCCATAAAACTCTGGAAAATTATTACGAGATTAAAGCACAGTTATTGCGGCGATCGCATCATCAAGTCTTTAATGGCGATGATGCCTATTTGCGTCAAAGGGGTCTCAAAGAATGGCCTAATGCCTATTGGACGAGCATTAAAGGCAAACAGCATTTAGTTAGTTCTCCCCAGAATGGGATTTATATTCAAGACCGCTGGGTGATGGTGCAAGGCGACCCCATTTTACCCGCTGCCAGTTTGAAAATGGTGGGAGCGCATAACCAGCAAAATCTATTAATAGCGGTAGCTGTGGCTCGGTTAGCGGGGATTGAACGGGAAGCCATTGCTGAGGCGATCGCCAATTTTCCTGGCGTTCCCCATCGTTTAGAACTCATTAGTGCGATCGATCAAATTGACTTGATTAATGATAGTAAAGCCACCAATTATGATGCGGCTGAAGTGGGTTTATCGGCAGTTCAAGCTCCCGTTATTTTAATTGCAGGAGGAGAAGCTAAAGAGGGAGATGACACTCAATGGTTGCATCGCATTAAGTCTAAAGCGGCAGCAGTCTTACTCATTGGTGAAGCTGCGCCCCATTTTGCCCAACGCTTAGAAGCGGTGGGTTATGATTCCTATGAGATGGTCGAAACTTTGGATCGAGCCATTCCCCGTTCCTTAGTTTTAGCAAAACACTATCAAGCCAAAGGAGTCTTATTTTCTCCCGCCTGCGCCAGTTTCGATCAATATGCTAACTTTGAGCAACGGGGCGATCATTTCCGCCAATTATGTTTAGAACTCAACCAGTAGAAGCAAAAATTTTTTTGCCTCTACTCCTCTCTCCTGATACTGACGAACTTGGTTTAAATCAACATGCAGTGGCTGCGATCGCCAAAAATCGGTTGGATTTTAGTTATCCTGTTGGCAGGATGGCTTATTTTCGAGATCGCGACTAACCTGATCGCCGAAGGACTATGGTTTAACGAACTTGGTTATCGTGCTGAATTTGCCCTCCGGGTGAAAACGCAACTGATTGTTGGTACGCTTATTTTCGGAATCAGCAGCCTCTATCTATGCGGGAATCTCTGGGTTGCAAACCGGCTCAAATATCCCAAACCCCCAGAAGAACAAGACGCTTATCCTCAATATCCCAAAACCATTCCCCTAGGGGGGTTGCTGCTATCCGTCGGACTCTTAAGTCTCGTTTTAGGATTAATTATTGTCCAATATACAGAAGTCATTCTTCCCTATTGGCATACCGATTTTAATATTGCCAGCCTTACTCCCGAACTTCCCCCTCGATTTCGCCCCGAATCAGCTCTTCGCACCTTTCTAGATCTACCCTCTTCTGGAGTCAAAACCCTATTTGTCCTTGGGTTCCCCATTCTCCTCTTGTGCATTCCCCAAAGAACGCTACTGGCGATCGCCATTTTCCTCAGCACAGGTTTAGGCGTAATTTTATCGAGCCATTGGGCCAAAATTCTCACCAGCTTTAATCCCACTCCCTTTAATCAAGTCGATCCCCTCTTTAACCAAGACATTAGCTTCTACATCTTCACCTTACCCGTTCTCCATCTCCTGGAATTCTGGCTCGTTATTCTCTGTGTTTTTTCCTTACTTGCCGTTACCATCATCTACTTATTATCCGGTAGAAGTTTAGCCCTGGGTAGTTTTCCCGGTTTTTCTCCCAAACAGCGCCGCCATTTGCAAGTCATCAGCGCCGCAGTGATGTTTAGCGTTGCCTATAGTTATATCCTCTCCCGCTACGAACTCCTCTATTCTCCTACCGGAGTCATTTATGGAGCCAGCTTCACCGATATCTATACCCAAAAACCGATGATTGAAGTGCTGTCTATTCTGGCAGCAAGCTATGGTTTTTTCCTTTTAGGTCGCTCGGTCTATTGGGCAAAAAAACGGGATATTTGGCGGAAAATGATTTATGGGATGCTTCTCTTTTTAACCATTGCAGGAGTGAGCAACTATGCCCTACCGGCCCTAAGCCAGCGCCTCATCGTTCAACCCAACGAGCTGCAACGAGAAACTCCATTTATCCAGCGCACCATTGAATTTACTCGATCGGCTTTTAATTTAGACCAAATTGACGTTTATCCGTTTAATCCTGAAGGACAATTAACCGTACAAGACTTACTCAACAATAAGCTAACTCTTGATAATATTCGCCTCTGGGATACTCGCCCCCTCTTACAAACCAACCGGCAACTGCAACAAATTCGCTTATATTATAAATTTCTGGATGCCGATATTGAGCGCTATACTTTCCGCCAGCGAGATTATCAAGGCACGGAAAAACAACAGGTCATTTTAGCGCCACGAGAATTAGATTATGAAGGAGTACCTGAAGAGGCAAAAACTTGGATCAATGAACATTTAGTCTATACCCATGGTTATGGCTTTACTATGTCGCCAGTGAATACGGTTGCCTCCGATGGTTTACCCGAATATTATGTCAAAGATATTGGAGCAGAAAGCCCAGAAGGACAAACCACTCCCGTTTGGATTTCTGAGCCTCGAATTCGCGATAGTATTCCCATTGGTCAACCGAGAATTTATTATGGAGAGTTGACCAATACTTATCTTATGACTCCTTCGAGGGAACCCGAGTTAGATTATCCCCAAGGAGATGCTAACCAATATAACTTTTATGATGGGACAGGGGGCGTATCGATCGCCAGTCGCTGGAGACGGTGGTTGTTTGCTAAATACCTCAAAGATTGGCAAATGCTCTTAACCCAATCTTTTACGCCAGAAACTAAGGTTTTATTTCGTCGCAATATCGTTGAGCGAGTCCAAGCACTTGCTCCCTTTCTCCGATTCGATCGAGACCCATATTTAGTCGTTGCTAATACTGACTTAAGTGGGGATAACAGTAACAATAAGGAGAACTATTTGTATTGGATTATTGATGCTTATACAACCAGCGATCGCTATCCCTATTCCGATCCAGAAAAACTCCCTTTTAACTACATTCGCAACTCCGTAAAAGTCGTCGTCGATGCCTACAATGGCAAGGTTTATTTTTTCATTGCTGATGACTCCGACCCGATGATTCAAACCCTTACCAAAATCTTTCCTAACCTGTTCCGTAGTTTAAACGATATGCCCCAATCCCTTAAAGTTCATATTCGCTATCCTGTAGACCTGTTTAGCATCCAATCCGATCAACTGTTAACCTATCATATGCGCGATCCTCAAGTCTTTTACAACCGTGAGGATCAATGGCGCTCTCCCCTAGAAATCTATGGCGGTCAACCCCAAACTGTAGAACCTTATTATTTAATCATGAAGTTGCCGACTGAAAATCGAGAAGAATTTATCTTACTTCATCCCTTTACTCCCGCGAGTCGCAATAACTTAATTGCTTGGTTAGCCGGTCGTTCAGATGGAGAAAATTACGGTAAACTTTTGCTCTATCAATTCTCTAAACAGCAGCTTGTTTATGGGCCAGAACAAATTGATGCTCTGATTAATCAAGACCCAGAAATTTCCCGTCAAATCTCTCTCTGGAACCGGCAGGGATCAAAAGCTATTCAGGGAAACCTCCTTGTCATTCCCATTGAAAAATCTCTGCTTTACGTCGAACCCCTCTATTTGGAAGCCGAACAAAATAGCTTACCGACCTTAGTCCGAGTGATTGTTGCCTATGACAACCAAATTGTTATGGCTAACACCCTAGAGAGAGCCATCAATGCTATCTTTAATTCCCCTAATTCTAGTCCCTCTAATCCCCCCACACCTGTAATTCGCAACTTAGATGAAATTGGATCGCCCTAGGGGTTAGAATGGGGGAGGCAATGCAGACCTCCTATCTCAAGGGTATGATTGATACCAAGAAACGACAACAGATCCACGATCTCGTCGATGGACTCCCGGAAGAATACTTAAATCAAGTTTGGGCTTTTTTAGCTCCTCTGAGTGCAGATGTCTATGTACTGACCATGATGCACGCAACCATGGATACAATCAAACCCGGTGATTTCATGAATCGCGAAGAAGCTCTAGGGTTTTTGCATCATCCATAATAAACCAATCCTCGATCGCTGGCACAGGTGAAAATCCTATGACTGTGGCTCACTCCTCCACACTATCATCGACCCAATACCAACTGCTCTATCACCGTAGTTTTCTCCAAGATCTACAAAAGTTACAGAAAAGAGAAAAGAGTAGCTATGAAACAATTTATCGCTTTGTATTTACTGAGTTCCTGAGCCTCAAACGCCTAGAAGACCTGCCAAACCTGCATCGACTTGGCCCAGAGCCAATGTTCTATCATTTTACGATTGGAGAATATCTGATTGCGATCGCCGTCATGGGGCAAATTGTTAAATTTCTCCGGATTCTACCCAAACCGGAGATCTAAACGGTATGGTGTCTAGGAGAGTTTTAAGTAACCTCTAATTACCTTGTTTCGATCGGCGATCGCCGACAATGCCTCAACCCTTTGGAGAAGACTGGTTATGGATGCAGCAACCCTCTGGCAACGTTATCAAGACTGGCTGTACACCCACGACAGCCTAGGATTTTATCTCGACATTAGTCGAATGAGGTTTGACGATCGTCTAGTCGCACAAATACAGCCCAAGCTTGACAAAGCCTTTGCCGAAATGGCTAAACTGGAATCAGGGGCGATCGCCAACCCAGATGAAGGACGAATGGTGGGGCACTACTGGCTACGCAACCCCGATCTTGCACCCAATCCCCAACTCAAAGCTGAAATCAACGAAACCTTAGAAGCGATTCATCGCTTCACCCAAGATATCCACTCTGGAGCCATCAAACCCCCCAATGCTCCCCAATTCACTGATATTCTCTCCATCGGCATCGGTGGATCGGCCCTAGGGCCCCAATTTGTTGCTCAAGCCTTAGCCTCCTCCTCCCCTCAACTCCATATTCACTTTATTGACAACACCGATCCGACAGGTATCGACCGTACCCTAGGCCAACTCAAAGATAAACTCAATACCACCCTAGTCATTATCATCTCCAAATCTGGAGGCACGCCCGAAACCCGCAACGGCATGATCGAAGCCAAAGCTGCCTATGAAGCCGCTAACCTCCCCCATAGCCCCCACTTTATCGCCATTACCGGCCATGAGAGTAAACTGGAACAACTCGCTAAATCTGAACATTGGTTAGCCACCTTCCCCATGCATGACTGGGTAGGCGGGCGCACCTCCGAACTCTCTGCTGTTGGTTTAGTTCCCGCCGCTCTACAAGGGATCGACATCAACCAAATGTTAGCGGGAGCCAAAGAAATGGATGAAGCCACCCGCATCCCCTCCCTCAAACAAAATCCTGCCGCTCTGCTTGCCCTTTCCTGGTACTTCGCTGGCAATGGTAAAGGAGAAAAAGACATGGTGATTTTGCCCTACCAAGACAGCTTGCTGCTCTTTAGCCGCTATCTCCAACAGTTAGTGATGGAATCCTTGGGTAAAGAAAAGGATTTAGACGGTAATACGGTCTATCAAGGGATTGCTGTTTATGGTAACAAAGGCTCCACCGACCAACATGCCTATGTCCAGCAGTTGCGCGAAGGTGTACCGAATTTCTTTGTCACCTTTATTGAAGTTCTGAAAGACCGCGATCGCCCTTCCCCCGAAGTAGAACCTGGCGTTACCTGTGGTGACTATCTGTCTGGACTATTGCAAGGAACCCGCAAAGCCCTATACGAAAATAACCGGGACTCCATTACCGTCACTATGCCTGAAGTCACTCCGCGCACTGTAGGAGCATTGATTGCCCTCTATGAGCGGGCGGTCGGATTTTATGCCACCTTGGTCAATATCAATGCCTATCACCAACCTGGGGTAGAAGCAGGGAAAAAAGCTGCCGCTAGTGTTCTCCAGTTGCAAAATCAAATGATGCAAGCTTTAGGGGAGAGCGACAGAGCTTTATCTTTGGTAGAATTAGCCACTGCTGCCAACGCCCCAGAGGAAATTGAAGCAATTTATAAAATTGTCCGCCATTTAGCCTTCAATAATCGCGGAGTCGTCTTGCAAGGTGATACGGCTCAACTGCAAGAGTTAAAAGTGGCTAAGGCAATTTAAGAGTAAGGGCTTTCCGGCTGGAAAGCCCCTCGACCCAAGGATAAAACCCAATTTTGTCTATTGCTAGGGTGTGTCATACCAAATCCGGGTAGTACAGGTAGAGATGGATAGCAAGAAAATTGGGATTAGAACAGCATCTGTTTATTTTCTATACTATTCGGATTTGGTATCATTCATTAAAGACCTTGACAAAATGGATATTATGTGGGCTATCAGGCTGGCGATCGCTATGCTAATAATTTGACATTGCTTCTAACTCGATCGCGCCAGAAAAACTTTCGCCTTTACCCTGTGGTTTTCCTGGAGCGAACATGACGAAAAATGGAGTCGTAGACAACCCGAATTGATTGCCAATTTCTCGAGCCTTCAATGACTGAGGAGGCACGCATCCGGTTATAATTAAATCGTTCTAATACCATTTCCCTATGAAGCTGCGCTTCATGGGAAAGGGTATAATAATGGGTAGGAAAAGAGCAAAGGAATATAGAGGTATTGATGG
>DDLS01000018.1 GCA_002340255.1 Cyanobacteria bacterium UBA2566 | reverse complement strand
AAATGGAAGACGATCCGTTTGCGAGTTCAGAGACAGAAGAACTGTGGGAGACAGAAGAAACTTTAGAGCCTCCCGTATTAGAGGAATCTTTGGAAGCGGAAGAACGGGTGGAAGTGGAAGACGATCCATTCGCGAGTTCAGAAGAGGAGTTGTGGGAAGAAGAAATTGCAGAGACTCCGCCATTGGAGGAATCTTTAGAAGAAGAATTGGTGGAAATCGAAGACGATCCATTTCCTATGGCAGAAACAGAGGAATTGTGGGAAGAAATTGAGGAATCTGAGTCCGCTACGTTCACGAGTTCTGAAGAGGATTTATCAACTGAAGATTTATGGCAAGAAGAAACAGAAACTGCTCCAGCTCAATTGGCTGAATCTTTGGAAGAGGATTTAGGAGTAGATGACGATCCATTTTCGAGTTCAGAAGAAGAGTTGCTATTAGATGAATCCCAAGAATCTTTATGGGAAAAAATAGAGGAAGCAGAGGGAGATCCGTTTGCGAGTGCGGATCAACAGCCTTTGGGAATTCCCGAAGCATCAGAGGAAGAAGAAGCAGAAATTTTAAGTGCGTTTGAAATGGATACGATGTCGGAGACGATTTGGAATGATATGAGTTCTCCTGAAGAAAGTTCTGTAGAAACAGAAGCATTACTAGATGTGTTTGAGCCAGAGGAAGAAGAAGTACAAATTCCTTTAGATCTCCCCGACTTTTCTTCAGAGGTGATTGAGGAGTATGGTGAAGCAGAAGAGACAGATGCTGATTTGTTAGATGTGTTTGGAGATACAGAGGAGCTAGATTTTCCCCTAGGCGATCGGAGTAATGCGATCGCTGAAGATCGGGCGAGCGCTCAAGTTCTGAGCGATGCGAAGGCAATAGAGGAAATTGGAGCAGATATGGGCGATCTGTGGGAGGATTCGCCAGTGAGTCATACGGCACCGACAGTGGTGGAACCAGAGTTAGAAGGAATGATTGACGAATTTGCCCAAGAGGAGTTAGATTCCTTTGGTGAGTCAGTTCAAGATTCGATCTTGGATCAGTCTGATGGATTAGAGGAGCTTTTATCTGAAGACTGGGAGAAGGAAGAGGAGATTACTCCTCCAGCTATCACAGAAGAACTGATGCTGGAGGAGGATGAGGTTGATCCCTTAGCTGATTTGTTTGCTGAGGACGATGATGCTGCCGATCCTTTTGCTGAGTCTCTAGACTTATCAGAGGGATCAACTCAACAAGAAGAGTCAGAACTCTTTGATGCTTTGGGAGACGATCCTTTTGCCGATGAGTGAAGATCCTTTTGAGGAAAAAAAATCTTAGACTAAAGATTCTCTTTACTGCTCAAATCAAACCCAACCGAGTTAATCAACAACTTTATTCAATAGGAGTACAATTGTCATGCCTGATTCAACAGAAATAACACCTACCCAGAATGGGCAGTTGGGACAAGTGTCTAGTCTTCAACGCCGGTTTAGCGATTTTGTTGTCGGGTTAGGTGAAGTTCTCACCGATATGACTGCCCTAGAAGTCAATACGATGATAGTGTCACAAATTACGGGGAGCAAATTTGTGCCCCAGGAAGCCTATCGTTATATCTATGACATTCCAGAGAATGAAGGGGATGAACAGTATTTTTATCAGCGTCAAATTCCTCCAGCACTTTACCATCGCTATCATGGATTGCGTCGCAAATTGCTGATGGAGTATCGACAAGTCCTCAGTAATCCGACGAATGATTTATTCGATCCTCAAGAGCGACTGCCGAACCCAGACGATCCGAGTGATGAAGACAAACTACAGAATTTGCTCTCGAATGGTCGTTTTTTGCGAGGTTTGCGCAAACTGCAAGAACTGAAGTCAGCTTTAGATAGTCAAGATCTCAAGTCTGAATCAACGGATATTATCTATGCGCAAACGGTCATGCAACTTGATGGGGATATTATTAATCGATACCATGAGAAGTTACTCGATTTTGATCAGAAGGAATTGTTGATCCAAATCCATAATGAAGGGGTAAATTCTGGGGAACGGCAATGGCGGGGTTTGCTGGAGTTTATGGTCGAGATTGTGCAAAATATTCTGGAAAAAAGTACGGATGGACGGTTTAGATTACCGGCTGCCACGTTTGTTAATCCTAATCGGTAGATGAAACTCCAAAGGAGAGTGTGTTTAAGTTTATCCGAAATACGGTAGAGCGGGTTCGATCGCTGGTAAACCCGCCGCAAACTCCAGGAAGCTTGATTGCGCCTTGTATTCGAGCCGAAGATGGGGAGTTTGTGTTTTATCTGAATCCGTTGATGCTCCAACACATTGAGGGGGTGAAGTTGGGGGGCGATCGCCTAATCATCCCCCCTCGTCAATTGGCTCGCCTCTTGGTCGATCTTCGGGAGATGGTAGTTGTTGATACAACATCTAAGGGAACCATTCAATCGGCCTTGACATTTAGGACTTTTTATGTTGGGAATAACACGAAAGAAGGTAAGTTTCTATTACGAACTGTCTTATCTCCAGATGGAGATCTGATTAACCAAGTCGGCCGAGAATTATTGGATAGACCAGAATGCTTGAGGGTGGTTCAAAGTCACAATTGGTTGATCAATGAACTGTTGAGTTTCTTGCAACTGAGAACCACTCAATTGGTCGATCGCATTGCCTGGGCGATCGCCATGCTCACGATTTGGATTCCCAGTGCTATCTTGAGTATCAGAAACCTGCTCGTTGTCCTTCAAGATCCTGGGGTTCTCCAACAACTGCTGATCTCTGTGCTGATTTGGGTTGTTTTACCCGCAGTCATTGGGACATTGCTGGGTTTCCTTTTCCGGGAGTGGTTAATTCGGCGGATGATCGGTACCCTTCCCCGGTTAAGTTCTTGGGCATTGCGAGAACTATTTACCTCGAAACCGACGTTAACCAAACGCATTGCTCAACAAATTTGGGGACAATTTGGGGTTTAGTGGGAATTAGGGCATGGGCAAGAGGTAAAAGGCAAAACTAGGTTTTACCTTTTCATGACCCAATTCTACTCCCCAGCCTTAGAGCGCAAGGTTTGCAGTAAGTTCACCATGTCACTCTGTTTCTCCGCCGAAGCCCAAATCAGAGCGGTCCAACTATTCTTATCCTTAGCTTTTAAATCAGCACCTTGTTCAACTAAGAGAGTCACAACTTCAGTGTGGCCTTTAGCAGCGGCAGCCATCAAAGGGGTTATACCCTCATTACTTGGAGTATTGGCATTAGCACCAGCAGTGAGTAATTGTTTTACCAGTTCTACATAACCCCCAGCACTCGCTTCCATTAACGGGGTCCATCCATCCTCATCCCCTTGATTGACATTGAGGTTGGCCTCAATTAATAGGTGTAAAATCTCAGTATCTCCCTGTTCAGCCGCAGTAATTAAAGCAACGCTTCCTTGGTCATTGAATTCGGTTTGATCCCAGGTTTGAGTTAAAGTCTGTACTGTAGCGCGATCGCCGGCTTGGATCGCTTCAATTAATGAGGTTATGTCCATATCTGTGTCTAAATCTACGATCGATATTCTGATTCTCTCAAATGGGCCGGGAGAATTAACCACTTGGGTGCGTCCGGTGGTCAAAGAAATTCGCCAGGCTCTAGGAGCGAACAACAAAAGGGTTCGCATCTCTGTGGTGTTATCCCCTTGTCCCCATGCCAGTGGTTCGGAAACCGAGATGGCAACCTCTTTGCCAGAGGTAAATCGAGTTCAGGGGCCAGAAGATTTTATCCTCTTTTTATTGTGGGGGAAAACGGCCCAAAATTGGCAATGGAGCGATCGCGGTTTGGTGCTGTTTCTGGGAGGCGATCAATTTTTTACTCTCATATTGGGCAAGCGGTTGGGCTATCGAACCCTGGTATATGCAGAATGGGAAGCCAGATGGCAGCCTTGGATTGACCGATTTGCGGTGATGAATCGCCAAATTTTAGACAAAGTACAACCCAATTTAGCCCATAAATTCACTGTAGTGGGGGATTTAATGGCAGACTCAGCCCAGTCGGTTTCGACATCTGAAAATCCGGTTGATGGGGAGTTGATTGCGGTATTACCGGGGTCAAAACCGGATAAATTGCGGCCGGGATTACCGTTCTCATTGGCGATCGCCCAGTTGATCCATCAACAGCGCCCTCAAACCCAATTTATCATTCCCGTTGCCCCAACCCTCAATATCGAAACTTTAGCCCTATTTGGCGATCCTCAATTCAATCGAACTCTGCAATATTGGCCTACAGGGAAAGCTGAGTTAATTGAAAACGGGTCTCAACCGCGCCTAAAAACCCCAAGCGGTTTAGAAATCGATCTGTGGACTGCCTTTCCGGCGTATGAAATGCTCACCCAATGTCAATTTTGTATAACGACAGTCGGGGCAAATACGGCAGAATTGGGGTCTTTGTGCCTACCAATGATTGTATTATTGCCAACTCAGCAGCTCGACGCAATGCGGAGTTGGGATGGTATTTGGGGAATGTTAGCCCATTTACCGGCTGTAGGTTCGAGTATTGCTAAGGTAATCAATAAAGTGATTCTGTTCTGGAAACAACAGCGAGGGGAATTATTTGCTTGGCCCAATATTTGGGCAAAAGAGATGATTGTTCCAGAATGGGTAGGACATTTAGAAGCCGAAGAAGTAGCCCAGCAAGTGATTGAGTATTTAGACCATCCCGAGCAATTACAGGAAATGCGCGATCGCCTAGCAAGAGTGCGCGGAGAGACAGGAGCGGCTGCACAGTTGGCTCAGATGGTTGTTGAGGAAATGGATATAGAGCGCTAGGGAAGAGGCAATAGGCAAACAGCAGGCAAAGGCGATCGCCTGTTTCTAGACGATCACAGAGAACATTGGCCAGATGAAGGCCGAACTCCAGTGCTTAGGACTCTCCTACGACTGGAGTCGGGAGTTTGTCACATAATTAACCAACTTAAAATTTCGGATACGGTTAACTCTAAATCAATTCCTTCTAGAACAGGCAGTTGTGCATCAGTGGTAAACACCTCAATGCGTTGGTTTTCTCCGATTGCCCAAATACTTTCTTCTGCGGGATTAATTAACCATCCCAAACTTGTGCTGGATTGGGAACAATACAATAATTTATCTAAGGTTTGAGAGTGACTTTGGTTAGGGGATAAAATTTCAATGACCCAATCCGGGGGAATTTCAAAGCGATTAGCAATTTTTCCGCTATCTGTTCGGGGAATTCTTTCCCAGCGAAACACGACAATATCGGGAACTATGGAACGTCCCCCGAACGTACAGCGCAGTTCGGGAAAAGCTCTAGCAATTTTAGGCGATCGCGCAACTCGGTTAATGACTTCGCACAATTCACCTTGAAGTAGGCTATGTTCACCTTGAGGCATGTTTTTTTCTACAAGTGTTCCATTAATATATTCTAGAGCGGGTTTGGTTTCTGGATGCTCTAGAAATTCTTCTAAGGTTAGGTGTGGAGTAAGCGTTTGAGTCATCTGGAATTAGGATATGGATGTGTTTTTATTGTAGCAATTTAGAGCAATTTCTGAATTGATTTTTCCCAGGTGAGGGTGGGCATGATTTTGGCAAAGCGATCGCACATCCGGTATAGTATGTGGGTAGATAACAGTGCTGTGCGTCCATCCCTCATGAGACTCTACTATGTCTCTAGATATAGCAGCAATTGCCAGGGTAGTTGCACCACCTAGAGTTGTTGCTCCCGGTCAAGGAGGAAGTTCTTCCGGAAAAGGGGGTAATACCAGTCTTTCAGCGTCTAAAGGAGGTCGGAGAGGGTTTGGTCGTTTTGGCGGGGGTGGTGGTGGCAGCCAAAGAAGAAACACCCATGAATTCTGAGAATCTTAATCCGTTTAACTGTCCTCAACGGGATCAACTGTTTAATCACGCCATGCGAATGAAATGGTATGACATTTGTCCCATTGATGGCGAAACCGGTTTACCTCTAGTCCAACAAAAAGTTCCCTATGCTCTCTATCACTGTTATTCCGTTTCTCCAGATATGGTGCAAGAGATTAAACAGGCTTCAGAAGCAGTAGGTCGGGTTCTGATGGAAACTTGGTCGGTTCTTCGCACGTTGGAGGAAGAAGCCTTGCATTATTATGGCTTTCCCCAGGAAACAATTAAATTAGTCAAGTCTGACTCCTTACCCCCCTTTTGTATGCGATTGGACTGGTGCTGGAATGAACAAACAGGCATTAAAAAAGTGATTGAAACCAATGCCCAAACCCCTAGTTTTTGGTTTGAGTGCACCCAAGGAAATCGACAGGTTGCAGCAGAATTTGGGTTAGAAGACCCGGATTGTGAATCGGATCGGATCTTAACCGTTACTCTCGGTCAACACCTGAAAAGAGCTGCTGCTGATTTGAATAAACCCTTATCGAACTGTCGAATTGCGTTTACAGCGTTAAACAATCCCGAAGATATGGGGACTATGAAATGGTTAAGCCGTCATGTGCAAGGAAGAAGTCTGGTCTTTCCCCTAGAATATCTCCGCATCCAAGATGGAGAATATTTATTTTACCAAAGGACAGGAGAGCCGATTGATATTCTGTTCATGTGGTATCCCATGGAATGGGCCATTTACGATACCGATGAAGGCGATCGCCCATTATGGCCAGCCCTAGAAGAACTGATACTACAAAAGCGAGTCATCTTGGTTAATTTTGCCTCTGCTTTTGCCCTCCAACCCAAGAGCGTATTTGCCCTAATTCAGGATTTAGGCATTGACTTTTTTGAGCCACAGATTGCGGCTACGGTATTTGACTATTTTCCTAAAACTTCCCTGACACCGAAGACCATAGGCAATTCCTATTTTGGCAAACCCATTTTAGGCAGACAAGGAGAAGGAGCGTTTGCGTTTGAGTCTGGAGAAGTCATCAGTGAAAGTGATAATAATGATCCCTGGTATACGGAACAAGAGTATGTCTATCAAGAACTTTTAAGTTTTCCCCAACTTGAGATTATGGGTGAACCAATGAATGTGTTATGGGGCGTTTGGTTATACAATAATGGGCAAGATCAGTTAATTTCTGGTGGATTGGGTATCAGAGTTTCGGAAGGGCCGATCACCGATGATTTATCCTACTGGTGTCCCATTGGATTGAGTTTTAATAACAGATGAGAATTCTGACATATCGCCATAAAAATCCCAGAGAACGCGCCGACACCTGCCAGATTGTGTCAAAATAGTCAAGTAGAATGAATGACCCCGCAGGAGTTTAACTCGTGGAATCTCGCTATAATCCAGTCGAAATTGAGGAAAAATGGCAACAAACTTGGGCTGAACAAGGAGTAGACACCACACTAACCGACCCAGAGAAACCCAAGTTCTACGCCCTTTCCATGTTTCCCTACCCTTCAGGAAACCTGCACATGGGTCACGTCAGAAATTACACGATAACGGATGTCATTGCCAGGGTCTATCGGATGCGCGGCTATCGGGTGCTGCACCCCATGGGATGGGATGCGTTTGGTTTACCAGCAGAAAATGCGGCGATCGCACGAGGCATTCATCCCGCAAAATGGACGTATGAGAACATTGGCCAGATGAAGGCCGAACTCCAGCGCTTAGGACTCTCCTACGACTGGAATCAGGAAGTCGCCACCTGTTCCCCCGACTATTACCGGTGGACGCAATGGATTTTCTTGCAATTCTTCCAAGCCGGTTTAGCCTACCAGAAAGAAGCAGCCGTCAATTGGGACCCCGTAGACCAAACGGTACTCGCCAATGAACAGGTGGACAGTGAAGGCTATTCCTGGCGCTCTGGAGCCAAAGTAGAGCGCAAACTTTTGAAACAATGGTTCTTAAAAATTACCGACTACGCCGAAGAACTCTTGCAAGACTTAGATAAGCTCACCGGATGGCCGGAGCGCGTGAAACTCATGCAAGCCAACTGGATTGGCAAATCGGTGGGAGCCTATCTAGAATTTCCCATTGTGGGACTCGATGACAAAATTGCCGTCTTTACCACCCGACCCGATACCGTGTATGGAGTCACCTATGTGGTGTTAGCTCCCGAACATCCCTTAACCCCGCAAGTGACCACCCCAGAGCGACAGGAAGCGGTGAGTGAGTTTATCCAATCCCTTGAGGGAGAAAGCGATATTGACCGCACAGCCGAAGATAAACCAAAACGGGGCATACCCACCGGAGGACGAGCAATTAATCCGTTTACGGGGGAAGAGATTCCCATCTGGATTGCCGATTATGTGTTGTACGAATATGGAACCGGTGCAGTGATGGGGGTTCCAGCCCATGATGTGCGCGATTTCCAGTTTGCAACGCAGCAGCAGTTACCGATTAAGGTGGTGATTTCCCCGACTCAAGGGGAAGCACCGGAAAGCTTGAGCGAAGCTTATACGGAACCCGGTTATATGGTGAATTCGGGGATGTTTAATGGCGCTCCCTCCACGGAAGGCAAAGAAGCCATCATTGATTATGCCCAAAGTCAGGGATACGGAAAAGCACGGGTGCAGTATCGCTTGCGGGATTGGTTGATTTCTCGGCAACGGTATTGGGGGGTTCCCATTCCTGTTGTTCATTGTCCCAATTGTGGGGCGGTTCCGGTTCCCGACGAGCAACTCCCGGTACGGTTACCCGAGGATGTAGCGTTTTCGGGTAAGGGTGCGTCTCCATTGGCACAGTTAGAAGATTGGGTAAATGTAGATTGTCCCACCTGCGGCACTCCCGCGAAACGGGAAACGGATACGATGGATACGTTTATTGATTCGTCCTGGTATTTCTTGCGCTATCCGGATGCGAAGAATGATAAGGCGGTGTTTGATTCGGCGACAACGAATGATTGGATGCCGGTGGATCAGTATGTGGGGGGGATTGAACATGCGATTCTACACTTATTGTATTCTCGATTTGTGACGAAAGTTTTGCGCGATCGCGGTTTAATCAATTTTGACGAACCCTTCCAACGCTTGCTCACCCAAGGCATGGTACAAGCTCTAACCTACAAGAATCCCAATACCGGTAAGTATGTTCAACTCGAGCAAATTGAGGATATAAATCAACCAACCGATCCGAATACCGGTGATTCTCTAGTTACTTCCTATGAGAAAATGTCCAAATCCAAATACAACGGCATTGCTCCCTTAACCGTCTTGGGCAAATACGGTGCAGATACCGCACGGATGTTTATTCTCTTCAAAGCACCCCCAGAAAAAGACCTCGAATGGGATGATGCCGATGTTGAAGGACAATTTCGCTTTCTCAATCGGGTTTGGCGGTTAGCGATGGAGTTTGCAGAATCGTCTTCTGAAGCACAAGCTGCTAACACAAAAGCCGAAAAAGACCTCCGTCGCGCCATCCACACCGCCATTAAAGAAATCACCGATGATTTAGAAGGGGATTATCAGTTTAATACCGCCGTTTCCGAGATGATGAAACTCAGTAACGCCCTCAACGATGCCCCCTGTAAATCTTCTCCCGTTTATACCGAAGGGATTCAAACCTTATTGCTCCTACTCGCACCTTTTGCCCCCCATATCGCTGAAGAATTATGGCAAAGTTTGGGTTATCAAGAGTCCATTCACCGCCAATCTTGGCCGGTTGTAGATGAGAGCGCCTTAGTCGTCGATGAGATTACCCTAGTAATTCAAATTATGGGTAAAACACGGGGCACAATCGAAGTCCCCGCTACCGAAGATCGGGCACTTTTAGAGCAATATGCCCGCGATTCCGAAGTTGCCCAACGCTATATTGAGGGTAAGGAAGTGAAGAAAGTGATTGTTGTGCCTAAGCGCAATTTAGTTAACTTTGTGGTGTCTGGTTAAGTGAAGTTTTCAGAGTAGGTTGGGTTGATGAAGCCCAACCTACCCTTTGAGTTATAATTACCGATAAAAATGATCAAATTTCATAAAGGTAAATTCTTATTTAAATCTGAAGCTTTACTTGAGGAGTTTATCTGGCTGCACTTATCTAAGCTCCTGGATTTAAATCCAGTGGCTAAACAATATTACATTAATGACAAAAATCGATCGGATATTTTAGCCGTTGACCCACAAAACCGGTTAGCGATTATCGAACTGAAAAATAGCGGTGGCAAAGCCAGTCTCGATCAGTTACTGCGCTATAAAAAAGCATTAATGCGCCATCCTCCCGACGGTAAACAATTTGCACCAGTGGACTGGAAACAAGAGTTTTCTTTAATTTCAATTGCTGCTGATTTTTCGGCTCCCGCCAAAGACTATGCGGCTCGTCATCTGCCGAATAGCTTACTGTTACAATATGAAATCGATCGCACGAAAGATAACCGTTATTGTTTGATTTTGCGAGATTTGGAGGGAAAAGTCTATCGCAAACAAGACATTGAAGTGGTTGAAGACTCCCTATTTGATTCTTTGCCGCCCTTTTTTCAAGCTTATTTACTGACACAGCCAGAGATTAAGGATAGAATCCTGGAAATCATTCAGAAGATTCTGGATTATCATCCAACCATTCAGTTTGCGACTGAAGTAGATCACTACTCTCACATAAAATATCTGGAATTTGGTAAGTTTAACAAGGAAGGAAAAATGATGCACAATAAAACCTGTGCCCGTTTTAGTTATTATTTTGGCCCAAATCATGAAAAACCAAGATTATTTCTAGGGGTTCGCTTGCCTACTTTGTGGATTATTCCCACACTGCGTAATATGAGAAGTGGAATATTTAAAAGAGGTAAAATAATTGGTGGCGTTGGCATCTGGACAGATGACTTTTATCATGTTAACAAGATAACTGACGTTAATGTATCAATGAGTAATTCATGCAATATCAAATTAAGATACCCATTTAACAAAGATCAAATCTATGACACATTTGAAGATTACTATATCAATTACCACAAAGAGATGAAATCTCGTCAGAAGCTTAAACCCCTGACTCATGATGACTTCAAGTCAGTTGATAGCGTAATTCAAATGGCGTTAGAGGATTGGTCAGTGCGATAGGAAAATTGAGAGGAGAAAATACAATGCCTTTTACTGGTTATAAAAACCTGGCAATGGTTATTCAAGCTTTTGAGTTAAATTACCAAGAAACCAATTTTATTTTACCTTCTGAATTCACCTTAAACGATTACTTCAAGCAACGGTTTGAAGCACTTTTGACAGAAGGTATTGTTGATAATTCAGAAGCTGCGATTTGCGAAAATTTAATTGCACCAATTTTAACTGAAGTTTGGTTTTCTTATAAACAAAACTGGTTACTGTGGAGTCATCAAAGCCTAAGTTATGATGAAGATTTATCAGGAGTACCAGATTACATCTTAGCACATAAATCTCCTCTGGGCAAGATTGTTTTTGAGCAACCTTTTTTTGTTGCCATAGAAGCCAAGAAAGATGATTTTACTGCCGGTTGGGGACAATGTGGCGCGGAAATGGTGGCT
Source organism: Cyanobacteria bacterium UBA2566 (assembly GCA_002340255.1). Classification (GTDB taxonomy): domain Bacteria; phylum Cyanobacteriota; class Cyanobacteriia; order Cyanobacteriales; family Desertifilaceae; genus Roseofilum. The sequence goes on along the minus strand of DDLS01000018.1, from coordinate 25,840 downwards.
TGCCAAAAAATTAATGGAATTCAAGAGCAAACGATTTTTGGGATAGTCTCCAATGGCAAAGTGTGGGAGTTTGGGAAATTGAGCGATCGCGCATTCACCAAGAACCTCAAATCTTACACTATTTACGATTTAGAACGATTATTCAACGCCGTTAATTACGTTTTTGAGCAATGTCAATTACAAGTTAACCCGTAAGCAAAACACTTAATTGTCATTGCGTCGAATCAAGTAACGGACTTCTTCAAGGAGAATATTAAAACGCTCGTCATTTTCCGCTTGACGTTGTTTCATTTCTGCTTGCTGTTTTTCCATTTCCGCTTGACGCTGTTCCATTTTAGCTTGACGTTCTTCCCTTTCAGCTTGACGTTCTTCCATCTGTTCCATATGGCGTTGATGTTGAGCCGCAACTTGTAAGAGTGCCTGTGAGGTAATTCTCAAGCCCTCTACACTATCTTTGACCTCGCTAATGCTTTCCCGTAGCTCACCGATACTTTCGCGCATTTCGCTCACACTCGAAGAGAGTTCGTCGAGCATTTCATCAGTCCATCGCACAACTGCCATTTTTTTGCTCCTTTTTGTTTTAGGCTTGTTTCTATTCTACCCGTTGCTAAAGACAGTTTTCAAAGGCACTCCTAACCATCCCTGAAAGTTTTTCAGTTGTAGGGATGAAGGGTTAGGTAAGGGAGTGAGATAATAAGACGTAGGCTTAGGTTCAGCTAAGGTAATGGTTACGGTTTTGAGTTGATCTCCATGGAAGAGAGTTAGAGTAATCAAATCTCCAGGATTATAATCTTTTAAGCGATCGCTCAAGTCATCTGCACTGACGCGCAACCCGTCTAAGGCTAACAGTTCATCTCCTGCATCAATGCCGATATTATAGGCAGGAGAATGGCTTTCGACATATTTAACCCGATTCCGTCCCTGTTCTGCTCTAACCGTGATTCCGAGGTGGGGAATATCCGGTGATTTAATTTCAGCTTTGAGTTGTAAACCAAAGGGTTTGAGATAGGTGTTAAACGCTAGATCTTCGGTGGTATCGAGGGCTTTATAGAAGAAGTCTTCTAAGGACATATGGGCAACGGATTCAATGGTGGAGTGTAGTTGCTTTGGGGTATAACCGGTTTCCGTTTTGCCGAAATTTTCCCACATTTGTACCATCACATCATCGAGCGATCGCCGGTTTTGATGATGAGCGCGAATCATTAAATCGAGAATTAAGGACACCAACTCGCCTTTGAGGTAATACGACATTTGATTATTACGGCTATTGGCATCGGAGCGATAGAGCTTAATCCAAGCGTCAAAACTCGATTCATGTAGGGGTTGAATCCAACGACCTGGGGTATTTTGATAGCGGGTGATTTCCTTGCTCAATTCGTTCAAAAAATGTCGAGCGTCATAAATGCCTGCTCGCAAGGGAATTACCAGATCATAATAGGAGGTTGCTCCTTCACAAAACCACAAAGATGAGGTATAATTCTCTTGGGTATAGTCATAGGTTTCTAGTCCACTGGGGCGCAAACGTTTGACATTCCAGAGGTGAAAAAATTCATGGGCGATCAGTTGCATGAATGAGGCATATTTTTCCCGTTCGCGAAAACTAAAGCGGTCAAAAATCAAAGAGCAAGAATCTTTGTGTTCAAGTCCGCCTCGACTGCGAGCCAAGTGGAGAATAAAAAGATAGCGATCGTAGGGGAGTCCGCCAAAGAGTTCGGATTCAACTTCAATAATTTTTTCAATATCATTAATGGCACTTTCTGCGGGAAGATTGCCTTGGCCCCAAACGGCTAATTCATGGGTTTTGTTTAGGGTTTGGAAATAATAGATGGCATGGGTTCCAATTTCAAAGGGGCTATCGAGGAGGTGATCGAAGTTGTTGGCTTGAAAAATAGCACTCTCTCGTCCAACTTTCGGGAGGGCAGTGCTAATCTTCCAAGTCGTATCCGGAACGAGGATTTTTACCTGAATGGGTTGTTGTTCCATGCCAAGCACCTGGAAAAACAGGCAAGTGCCATTAAAATAGGCATGGGAGCTATCTAAATGGCTGGTGCGAACGGTGAGTTCATTGGCATAGATGCGATAAAAGACGAAAATATCTGAAGTGTTTTCTGTCTTAATTTGCCAATGGTTTTTACTCTTTTTGTGATAAACTAAAGAACTTTGTTCTAAGTCATGAACTTGAAATTCTTGTAAATTCTTAGCATATTCTCGAACTAAGTATGAACCGGGACTCCAAACCGGAAATAGGAGGTCAAGGCGATCGGCTTGCCAGCCGGAAATACTGAGGGTAACTTCATAGAGGTGGTTGCTCGGCTGGGGCATAGCCACTTGATAGGCGATCGCCACTTGATGCTCATCAGAGCAGCTCGGTTGAGGGATAGAGGTTTGAGTCATAGTCGTTAAGAACAGATAAAAATAGACATCAGGAAATTGAGTTAACCCATTCCGGCTAAATGTTTGAGTTGCTTTTTGTTAATTAAACACAATCGGTTTTCTTCAGTATGGATCGCAATCCATTTTTTTTCTTGCAACTTTTCCATGATTTTCTGAGTTTCTTGTAAGCCGATATCCGAGACATCCGCTAAATCTTGAAAGGCAACATTAAAAATGACTACTCCTCGTTGAGTGTCGAGTCCATACTCTTCGGCTAACCGAATGAGAGTATTGGCCAGTTTAACGGCAGGCGGTTGGTTTCGCAGTTGGAAGCGAACATTATTTTGCCGCAGACGGCGAACCATCAACTGCAACATGCGATGATGGAGCTGGGAATCATTAAACAGAGCTTGAATAAATCGCTGGGCTGATACGCTCATCAAGGTAACCGGACAAAGGGCAATGACATCGGTGGAGCGGGGAGATTCATCTAAAATCGCCATTTCTCCAAAAAAGTTACCCGGGCCGAGAACGGCGATCGTCATATCATTTTTATCGGACAGACGGCGGACTTTGACCCAACCCGATACAATAAAAAACACCGCATTTCCCCAAGCATCTTCCATTAACACCGCTCGTTGGGCAGGATATTCATGCTCTTGGGCAATAGACAATAGGCGATCGAGGGTCTCCGGGTTGGCGGTATTGAATAGGGGAAATCGTTCACTAAATTCTTCAGTAGTCAACATGAAAGGTGTTGGCGTTAAGCTTAACAGAAGGGGTTAGAGGTAGACCCAGGGGTGGGGAAGGACAGGATGGAGTTGACTGCCGATTGGCTAAATTGGGCTAGAGACAATCTGAATAGCAGTCGTTCTATCCTAATTAATTCTATCGGTTGGTGGGCAGCACGAGGCGATGGGATCAAGTATGAGGGGTCGCCCAAATTATCTAAAAATGTGTAGGAATGTTGCAAAACTTCAAATTTGCGCTAGGATAATCCTTAAAGTCGCCGTCAAGGGCCGAGGACAACTCATTGAGTGGATCGAGCGGCACAGAAGCGGTGCATTTCCAACGGGTTAGAGACAACAGCAAAGCGTTTTTAGCTTTGTCAGCTTAGTCTAAACCGAAGCGATCCACTGATTGAAAAACTCCATGGGCAATAAGCCAACGATTGCGATCGCCCACTTGGGCTGTGAAAAAAACCGAATTGACACCGAACATATGCTCGGTTTGCTCGTTCAAGCAGGCTACGGCGTTGATTCAAACGAAGAGTTAGCCGATTATGTCATTGTTAACACCTGTAGTTTTATCCAAGAGTCTCGACAAGAATCGGTTCAAACCCTCGTCGAACTAGCAGAGGCTGATAAAAAAATTGTGATTACGGGCTGTATGGCCCAACACTATCAAGAAGATCTCCTCGATGCCCTACCGGAAGCGGTAGCAGTCGTCGGAACAGGGGACTATCAGAAAATTGTGGAGGTGATGGAACAGGTGCAAGGAGGCGATCGCCCGCTCGCAGTTTCCTCCAATCCAACCTACATCGCCGATGACCAAACCCCTCGCTATCGGACAACCACCGAGGGGGTAGCCTATCTGAGAATTGCCGAAGGATGTGATTATAAATGCGCGTTTTGCATCATTCCCCACCTGCGTGGAAAGCAGCGATCGCGCCCCATCGAATCCATCGTTGCTGAAGCCCAAAAATTAGCAGATGAAGGGGTTCAAGAACTGATCTTGATTTCCCAAATTACCACCAACTATGGAGCCGACCTTTACGGGAAACCCCAACTGGCTCAACTGCTGAGGGCACTTGGACAGGTCAATGTTCCTTGGATTCGGATGCACTATACCTATCCGACTGGCTTTAGCCCAGAAGTAATTGCCGCTATCCAAGAAACCCCCAATATTCTGCCTTATCTCGATTTACCTCTGCAACACTCCCATCCAGATATTCTTCGGGCTATGAATCGCCCTTGGCAAGGTCAGGTCAACAACCAAATTATCGAAAACCTGAAACAAGCGATCCCTAATGGAGTCTTCCGAACCACCTTTATTGTTGGTTTTCCGGGTGAAACCCAAACCCACTTCGATCACTTGTGTGACTTTGTAGATCGTCATCAATTCGATCATGTAGGCGTATTTGCCTTTTCTCCCGAAGAAGAAGCCCCCGCTTCTGGCTTTGACAACCCGGTTCCGGAACCGATCAAAGAAGAGCGCCGCAATCACCTAATGGAGCGACAACAACCCATTTCCCTGAGCCGAAATCAGGCTGAAATCGGTAAAACCGTCGATGTGCTGGTTGAAGGAAGCTTCCCAGACACCCAAGATTTAATCGGTCGCTGTGCCCGATTTGCTCCAGAAGTCGATGGTGTTGTGTACATCAGATCCCAAGGAAATTCGGAACCCCTAGGAAAACTGATTTCCGTCAAGATTACAGATGCGGATGCTTATGACCTCTATGGCGATCGAGTTTAGAGCCATACCTCAACTGCGATCGAGAACTGTCCCATTGCTGTGTAAATTACGCTGACATCGGACTTAAAATTTCCACTCATATTAAGGAGTATTAATGACTGTTTCATTTCAAGAACTCGGAATTTCTGAAAATCGTGCCCAATATTTAGAAAGCATTGGGTTTGTTGAACCCACAGAAATTCAAACCAAAGCCATTCCCCATTTGCTTCAGAATCAAGATGTGGTTGGCCAAGCGCAAACGGGAACGGGTAAAACCGCGACCTTTGCTCTGCCGATTTTAGAGCGGCTCAATCTTGAACAGCGCAACCCCCAAGCTTTAATTCTGACCCCAACGCGGGAATTAGCTGAACAAGTCCGCAAAGCCATTCGCGATCTAACCGGAGATAAACGGATTCGGGTGACCGCTATTTATGGTGGGCAGTCCATTGAGCGCCAGATCCAACGGCTCAGAAGTGGAGTGCATATTGTAGTGGGAACCCCAGGACGGGTGATCGATCTGCTTGAGCGTAAGGAGTTAACCCTCCAAGACCTCTCTTGGGTGGTTTTGGATGAAGCCGATGAAATGTTGAATATGGGCTTTATTCAAGATGTAGAGAAAATCCTCTCCCAAGTGCCCACAGAGAGACAAACGGCCTGTTTCTCCGCTACCATGCCCCCGTCTATTCGTAGTTTAGTGCAACGGTTCCTAAAATCGCCGATTACGGTAACCGTTGAACAACCCAAAGCTGCTCCGGTTCATATTGAGCAAATTGCTTATATGATTCCGCGCGGATGGACAAAACAACGGGCACTGCAACCGATTCTGGAAATGGAAAGCCCGGATTCAGCGATTATTTTTGTGCGTACTCGTCGCCAAGCGGCTGAGTTGACCAGTCAACTGCAATCGGCTGGCTATAGTGTGGATGAGTATCATGGGGATTTGAGCCAATCCCAACGGGAGCGCTTAATGACTCGCTTCCGCCATCGCCAGGTGCGTTGGGTAGTGGCAACTGATATTGCAGCGCGAGGCTTGCATGTGGACGACTTGTCCCATGTGATTAACTACGATTTACCGGATAACCTGGAAAATTATGTCCACCGGATTGGGCGGACGGGACGCGCAGGTAAGGATGGTACGGCGATTTGCTTGGTACAATCCTTTGAGCGCCGTAAACTGACTCAGATTGAACGGTATATTCGTCAACGGTTAACGGTGAATCGGATTCCAACTCGCGCTCAAATTGAGGCTCGTCATATTGACCGTCTGCAAGATCAAGTCAGTGATGCCGTAACTGGGGAGAGAATGGCTTCGTTCTTGCCTTTAGTGGCCAGGTTGAGTGAAGAGGGCTATGAACCCCATGCGATCGCCGCTGCTGCTCTGCAAATGGCTTATGATACCACTCGTCCCGCTTGGGCACAAACCGACTATGATGCCACGGAAGATGATGTTAAATACAGCACTCCTAAGCCGAAGCTGGCTAAACGGAATCGGAATGCATCTTCCCTGCGTGATAAGCGCGAAGACCGGGTTGGAGCCAGTGAACAATCCTAAACCAGCAGTTCGATAGTCACAGTACAATCAGGGAGGCTTAGGTTGAAAATGGTTCAAAAGCTACCCTGGCCCTCCCTGGCCATCTTATTAATTTCTTATACCAGTTTTGCGGCAGCCCTGCCCCCTCTGAATTGGTTAGATGAACCTCCGTCATTCTCGGCGGAGGTTCGTCTTTGGATTCTGGCAACCCTATTAGCGCTGAGTTTTACGGCTTTGCTCACGGCTCCTTTACGGCAACTCAAAGAGGGGATGGTGAAGGGATTTCAAAGTGATTTAGGGTTATTGTTAGGAGTGGTGACCCTGGGCTTTTTCTCTGTGTTAATTTTATCCCGAATTCATGTGTTTTATCGGGGCTTTGTCCTGCTGTGTTCGGGGGCATTGGCTCGCCTAGATTTACAAACGTTAGGGTTTACGGAGTGGCAAGCCTTTTTTATTTTAGCCATCACCTCTGTTTTAGGCTTAATCGTGGGTTGGATGATGGCCTATTTGAGTTAATTTAGAGCAGGCGAAAGATAAAGGGATAGCGATAGGATGTTTCGGGTTGGCTTAGGCAATGGGCGATCGCCAAAACGGGTAAGATCACACTCATAATTTGCAATAGTCCCAACAAAGGCCAACCAATTAATACAATGGTGAGTATGCCAAAAATGATTTCGTATAACCAGACATTCAAGTGGAAATTGAGGGACTCTTTGGCATTCTGCTTGACAACTGGATCGTCGGAGATGACAGAAATGGCGATCGGCACTCCCACCGAAACCCACAATAAACTAAAGAAAATAGAGCCTTGACACAGAGCAGAAAGTAACTTGCGCTTATCTGGATCGTACATTATTCTCTCCACTGACTTGAATTTCTATATTCATAGTAATCAATGCCCTCAATCAGCTTCCATACGGATTACCGTCTGCTAATCTGCTAAATGAGAAATCCTCAAGCGTTTGCTACTTCTAAAGGCGTGACTCCTAAAGCTGGGATTGTAGCTCAACTTGCTAAACCCAAGTTTGAAGACCCTCTTTATGTCAAAAATAAAATATTCCAAGTCTGAATTATATCATGGCTATATCGCTACTCGAAAGCCAAACGTATTGCCTCGATAGTTCGCCCACAACATATTACGATGAGCTGAACGGCAATTGAGCAACTGATTACTCCAAGAACCCCCACGTATGACCTTTAATTCCGGTTGATCGCCAGATAACCAAGATTCTCCGTTATTGGGTGCAAGATTGTAGGTGTTGTGCCAGTGGTCATTGCACCATTCCCAGACATTACCATGCATATCATACAACCCAAATTGATTAGGGTTAAAACTTCCGACTGCCCTAGTTTTTAGCTCTCTTTCTGAGGGATTAGGCAGTTTATAATTGGCTAAGTCAATGGTTAGCATTTCACCCACGTTAAATGGAGTTGTAGTTCCAGCGCGACAGGCATATTCCCACTGAGCTTCTGAGGGTAAGCAATAATTTCGTCGAGTGTGGGAAGAGAGTCTTAAACAAAATTCTTGTACTTCATCCCAAGAAATTTGTTCAACGGGTAAATCATCCCCTTGGAAATGAGAGGGCTTAGATTCTAGGCGATGGTTGATTTGTGGAAAAGAGGCGACTCTATGCCATTGTGCCTGGGTAACCTGAAATTTCCCTAAATAAAAGGGAGCAACTGTGACTACATGTTGGGGACTTTCATCAGATTCTTGGTTGTCTTCATCCCCAGGAGAACCCATAAGAAAGGTGCCTCCGGGTATAGAGACCATTTCTAAACAAACTCCATCCCCTAAGTCTTCTTGAAAAGATTGGGCTTGGTAATTTTGGCGCTTAAGGGGTTCTCCACGATGATTAACAGTAACGACTTCAAAGTTAAATGTTGAGTATGTTGGCTGTTTATCATGAGAGAATTGTTCTACATCCTCCTCGTGCTGAGAAATTTCTGTGGGATCATCAGGGTTAGTCTTGGGTGGCGATAATTCAAACTCAGGTACAGTTAAGTCAGAATTTTTAACGACTTCAACGTTAAATGTTGAGGGTTTTGGAACATTAGAAACTGGAGCAGGGGATAAATCTAGTTCGGTAATGAGTGTGGGATTATCTGGGGCAATGGCAGGAGGAAAAATAGGATGGGTTTCTTCATGTTGCAAGTTTCTGAGAGGATTCGGTTCAGCAATTGGAGGAGGTTTAGAAATCAAGGGAGATGAGAGGGAGTTTATGGCTTCTAGGGCTTCTGCTCCGTAGGAATAGCGATCGCCGAAATGATAGCAGACCATTTTCCCTAAAACTTCCTCCAACTCCTCCCTCACGGAGGCGAACTGTTTCCATAATATCTCTTCAGTCTCCGGGTCTTTCGGGAGTTCAGGCAAAGATTTTCCGGTTAAGGCTTGAATCGCAATGACTCCCACGGCATAAATATCACTACTGAATTTCGGACGACCGATCGCCTGTTCGCTGGGCATATAATTGGGAGAGCCAATAATCACCGATACAGGAGTTTGGGACGTTTTTTCAGGGGAAGGGTGAACCTGGGAAAGAGTTTGCTTAACTGCACCAAAATCAATCAGAACCAGTTGGTTATCAAGCGATCGCCGGATGATATTACTTGGTTTTAAGTCTCGGTGAATCACTCCCTGTTGATGAACAAAATCCAAGGGAGTCAAAATATCTCTTAACAAAGCGATCGCCCGATCTTCCTGCCAGGGTTGTCCCTCTCCGATCTCGGAGGCAAGTTCATGACCCTGAATATACTCTTGAACTAAGTAAAATTCCTCCTCTTGTTCAAAAAAGGCCAACAAACGGGGAATTTGGGGATGTTCTCCCAACCGTTGTAAGATTTGAGCTTCAGTGGTGAACAACCGCTTGGCGACTTTTAGAGCATCCGGGTCATCCAATTGGGGTTTGAGTTGCTTAACCACACACAGAGGATGACCCGGAAGGTGATGATCTCTGGCAAGAAATGTTTTGCCAAATCCCCCTTGACCGAGTTCTTGCTCAATTTGGTAGTGACCTGCTAACACTTGTCCCATAACCTGGGGTGTTGTTAATAAAATACCCCATCTAGAATAGCGCAGAACACTAAAGAGGCAATAGGAACTCTAGCCATAGGGTATTGGTCTTTTCCGAAAAACAGTCCCTATTTATTATTCCATTCCCTATCTGTCATTTGACTTGAACCTTTCTAGAGAGAGCCGTAAGTCGCTCAGATGATACTGAACCATATTTTCTACAACGGTTTTAATTGCTTTCATCGGTGCAACTTTGTCATACATCGCAATCGTCACTTCATTAATACTATTGGGACCCTCAGAGAACTGCTGAATAATTTGTGCCAAAATAATCTGTAGTTCTTCCAGTGCAGGGAATCGCTCCACTCGAGTACCGAGCAGAGGAAATGCAATACTTTGAAAACCCTCTTGATTGGCTGTCTCTAAGCAAGTTTGCACTGCTTGTTGAATCGTTGATTTATAGATATTTTGGGAAAGAATGGAAAAATCAGAAGCGAAATTCATGACTGCTGCATGATAAATCTTCTTTGCCCATAGGTAACCTGCGGTTGTCGCTGCGATCGCGCCTAATCTTAAAGGTTGTAATTTTTGGGCTTCTTTATACACTTCAATTCCGCCAATGGAACGAATTTGTTTAGAAACGCCTACCCCCATGGTTAAGTAAGTATCGTCTGAGCTGACAATCACATCAGCCGTTAGATTCGTAATATCTCCTTGATAGAGTTTGATTGATTTGCCTTGCACGCCTAATTCACAAATCCATAATCCTCCCCATCGATCGCGTTGATTGATCGGTTGAAAGGTCACCGGTTGTGATGATTCTGGGTCAATGGAAGCAGAAAAAGACACAACGGTGGGAGAGTCAGGGGAAACGGGTTCCGCTTTGGGAATCGGAGGAGGAGGGGAAGTCGGGGAAATAGAGAGGGCATTGACCGCTTCTAGGGCTTCTGCGGCGCAGGAGTAGCGATCGCCGAAATGATAGCGTACCATTTTCCCTAATACAGCCTCTAACTCTGAACTCACGGATGCCAATGGTTGCCAAAGAATCTCTTCAGTCTCCGGATCTTTCGGGAGGTCTCTAGGTAATGTTCCCGTTAGGGCTTGAATGGCAATAATTCCCACTGCATAAATATCACTGCTGAATTTCGGGCGACCAATCGCCTGTTCGCTGGGCATGTAATTGGGAGATCCAACAATTACCGATAAGGGAGTCTGGGACGTTTTACCCATTGAAGGGGTTAATTCTGAAAGAGTTTGCTTGACTGCACCAAAATCAATCAGAACCAGTTGGTTATCGAGCGATCGCCGGATAATATTACTCGGTTTTAAGTCCCGGTGAATCACCCCCTGTTGATGGACAAAATCTAAAGACACCAAAATATCTCTTAACAGGGAGATCGCCTGAAGCTCACTCCACGCTTTACCCTCTTGAATCTCCTGCGTTAGCTCATGACCCTGGATATATTCTTGGACGAGATAAAACTCCTCCTCTTGTTCAAAAAAGGCCAACAACCGGGGAGTTTGGGGATGTTCTCCCAAGCTTTGTAAGGTTTGAGCTTCCGTTTTGAACAAGCGCTTGGCGACCTTCAGAGCATGGGAGCCATGCCATTGGGCTTTGAGTTGCTTCACCACACACAGAGGATGACCAGGAAGATGATGGTCTCTAGCCAGAAACGTCTTGCCAAACCCTCCTTGACCCAATTCTTGCTCAATTTCGTAGTGACCGCCTAACACTTGTCCTATAGCTGGGGTACTGTTGATAAAATACCTCATCTAGAATAGCGCAGCTCCATAGAGAAATGAGATTAATCATGCCCCAGCTTGGGACACTTGCGAATTGACGACCGATTGTGCTATCAAATCAGAAGATGTGCTGGATCTGTAAAATGCACATTTCTACGACCTCTCTAAACTCCTATGAGGTGCAGTTAGTCTGCAGCTTCATGTAGCCGATATATCCATTGAACAATTTCTAGACCAGCGCGATCGCCAACTTTTTGATTTTTCATTGATCTTAAACTCGGATCGCTCGATTGGCCCCTGTTGCTTCCAACTCACGGGCTTTTTTGCCTCGCCAAAAGAGGCGAATGGGTGTACCGGTAAATCCCAGTTGTTTGCGGATTTGCCCTTCTATATAGCGACGGTAGTTTTCTCCCAACCGTTTGGGATCGTTGACAAAAATACTAAAGCTTGGCGGTTGGCTACTGACTTGCGTGCCATAGTAAATTTTGCCCTGTTTCCCTTGCCGGTTGGTGGGGGGAGTGTGCCAACTGATGGCCTCTTGCAGAACTTCATTAACAACAGAAGTGGAAACACGGCGTTTATGTTCGCTGACGGCATTATCGACTAACTTCAGAATTTTGGGAACCCGTTGTCCCGTCAGAGCGCTGACAAAAATCATTTCTGACCAGTCAATGAAGTAGAGGCGATCGCGAACCTGTTGTTCGTAGTGCAAAATGGTATAGCTGTCTTTTTCCACCTGATCCCATTTGTTCACCACAATCACACAAGCGCGGCCATCTTCAGTAATGCGGTTAGCCAATTTTTGGTCTTGTTCGGTGACTCCATCGATCGCATCAATGACCAGTAATACCACATCAGACCGGCGAATGGCTTTAAAAGCACGATTGATCCCGAAAAATTCGGCCCCGTATTCCACATTTTTCTTCTTGCGAATGCCCGCAGTATCAATTAACCGGTAGGTTTTGCCCTCATGTTCGACCATGGTATCAATAGCATCTCGGGTGGTACCGGAAATGGGGCTAACAATGGCCCGTTTTTCCCCTAAAAAGGCATTGAGTAAACTCGATTTACCCACATTCGGACGACCAACAATGGCGATTTTGGTTTCTGTAGATTCTTCCCAGTTTTCCATCACGGGTAAGTGAGGCAGTAAAGCATCCAGAAGATCCCCCGTTCCATTGCCGTGAATGGCGGAAATAGCATAGGGTTCGCCTAGTCCTAATTCCCAAAATTGGGCGGCTTGAATCAGTCCCCGATCTGGAGATTCGCATTTATTCACCGCTAAAATGATGGGGATCGATTGTTGATGCAACCATTGGGCAATTTCCATATCTCCAGGGGTGGGTCCAGTTTGACCATCGACGAGGAAAATGGCAGCGCTAGATTCAGCTAAAGCGAGTAAGGCTTGTTCGCGAATCAGGGGCAAAAATTCAGTATCGTCATGGAAGAGTAGCCCCCCAGTATCGACGACTTGAAAATCGCGATCGCGCCAATAGCAGTAACGATACGTGCGATCGCGGGTAATTCCAGGTTCATCAAACACAATCGATTCTTGTCTTTTGGCTAACCGATTGACCAGGGTCGATTTGCCGACATTGGGACGGCCGATAATGGCGATGATAGGCAGTTTCATAGGAACGTTTTTAGGGGTTAGAAATATGTTTAGAGATTTAAGCCAAGCATTTCATTATATATCATTTAGATTGAAGTCAATTGAAAATTCACTATAAAGCAAGTAGGCTCTTCAATAATGGAACGTGTTATTTCCCTATTGGGACTCGGTGTTTTTGTCGCCTTTGCCTATGGCATCTCGGTTAACCGTCCAGCAGTGCGCTGGCGAGTGGTAGCAATGGGGCTGGGTTTACAGTTTGTTTTAGCGGTGCTGATCCTCAAGGTTCCATTCGGCTTGGCTCTATTCCGCTTTTTAGGCGATCGCATCCAGACGTTTTTAGAGTTTTCGGATGTGGGGTCTGAGTTTGTGTTTTCGTCCCAGTTGGTGAACAATGAGGTGTATATTTTCGCCTTTCGGGTGTTGCCAACAGTAATTTTCTTTTCGGCGTTTATTAGTGTGCTTTACTACTATGGAATTTTACCGCGCATGGTACAGGCGATCGCTCGGTTCATGCAATATACCCTGAAAACTTCGGGATCGGAAACGCTGACGGCAGCCGCGAATATTTTTGTCGGTTCGACAGAAGCACCTTTGCTAATTAAACCCTATGTCTCGACAACTACCCGGTCTGAACTTCATGCGATTATGACCAGTGGATTTTCGACGGTAGCTGGAGGAGTTTTAGTCGCCTATATTTCCTTTGGCATTGCTCCAGAGCATCTGATTACCGCATCGGTGATGTCTGCTCCGGCAGCGTTGGCGATCTCGAAGCTGATGTATCCAGAAACCGAAAGTTCCCCCACAATGGGAACGGTATCTATCCAGGTGGAGAAAACCTCTATCAATGCCATTGATGCTCTTTCTACAGGTGCTTCTGAGGGAATGAAGCTAGCCCTGAATATTGCGGCAATGCTGATTGCATTTTTGGGGGTACTGGCGTTTATCAATGCTGTATTAGGTTGGATGGGCGGATTGGTTGGTTTACCGACGTTATCCTTAGAGGGAATTTTTGGCGTAATCTTTGCGCCTGTGGCTTGGTTGATGGGGGTTCCTTGGGCAGATTGTTTAGTGGTGGGGGAGCTACTGGGAAAGAAGACAATCCTGACTGAGTTTATCGCTTATGTAGATTTGAGTGAGTTGATTGCGAATCAACAAATTTCCGATCGCACTGCGGCGATCGCCACTTATGCTCTCTGCGGCTTTTCTAATCTGGGGGCAATCGGCATTCAGTTGGGAGGCATTGGGGCGATCGCTCCCTCTCGACAATCCGATCTCGCTCAGTTGGGTTTACGAGCTATGATTGGCGGATTTCTTGCCTGTTGTATGACCGCTTGTATTGCTGGAGTTTTACTCTAACCGTCATTCATTCTTTAAAATGGGCGAAGGTCTAACCGGAGGCGGCTAGACCTAAACTAAGTATTCTTGAGAAACTCTAATTTTCAGGGTTTTACGAGTTAAGAAAATGGACAAGTACAACTAACTTACTAAGGTTTTCATGCTTCACAGCCATACCTTTTAGGCTTTCCCATAACCCTGTCTTTCCGGACTTCAGGTTTGGCTTAACCGCTGACTGTGCAGGGGGTTTGCCACTAGGGTGAAGGGCTATGTTCAACTGTGACTGGACTCTAGAGGACAGACACCAATTCTAGAACCCAAATTTAATGCTTTAATTTCTTGCTTTGGTGCCTATATTGTTTACAATAGCATAGTTTTTTCAGAGTTCCAGTATTGTTTACACAAATTTAGGACTCTTTACAGAGCGCAATATTCATCAACAAGAGATTTAAGTATAATGGCTGATTTTTCCAGGATGTTTTAACCATGAACTCAACTCAAAGAATAGGAATTAACCCAGTTTCCCTACTGCTCATCGGTGGCGCACTTCTGCTCAATTTGGCAGGATGCGGCTCCTCTCAAGGGACTCCAGAAGAGACGGCACAAATCACTCAAGAAGAATGCGATCGCCCCAAACAGATGGATGGGCAATATTGCGATCGCAATCAAGATCTAGTTGCCGATCCTCCAGACAATCCTGATGAATGGATTAATCCAGACACCCTCATCTTTGCCTATTTACCGATTCCCAACCCAGACCAATACGAATCTGTTTGGACTGAATTTATGGCCCATCTATCGGAAATTACCGGCAAACCCGTCCAATTCCTCGCTCTAGAGGCAAAAGCCGATCAAATTCAAGCCTTAAAAGACGGTCAACTCCATATTGCCGGGTTTAGCACTAGCACTGTCCCCATTGCCGTCAATCAAGCCGGCTTTACCCCTTTTGCCATGATGGCCGCTTCTGATGGCACATTTGGCTATGAAATGGAAATCATCACCCATTTCTCCAGCCCTCTGGATAGCCTCGAAAACCTATCAGACCGCCAGTTAGCCTTCACGGATGCTAATTCCTATTCAGGATACATTTTACCCCGTGCCCTCCTAGAAGCCGGTTATAACCTCAAAGGCGATCGAGACTACAAAGCTGTATTTTCTGGATCTCAAGAAAAGTCTATCGTCGGAGTACAAAACCAAACCTATGAAGCAGCCGCCATTGCCAATGATGTCCTGCAACTGATGTGCAATCGTCAGGAAGCCGACTGTAGCCAATTCCGCTCCCTTTACCAATCCCAAACTTTCCCTAATGCCGCTTATGGCTATGCCCATAATTTAGACCCAGAACTGGTTAAAGGTATCCAAAATGCTTTTTTAACCTTTAACTGGTCAGGAACGGGTTTAGAGCGCGAATTTACTGCCACAGGAGAAGAAAAATTTATCCCCATCGACTATCAAATCGATTGGAGTCAGATCCGTACTATCCAGGAAGCTCAAGGAGTCGATTACCAAGTGCCTTCGGATTAAATACTCTATGGTATAACCCAGATGGAATTATCCCTCTCCTAAAAGAGTTAGTATTTTTTAGGAGAGGAATAGCTTAAACAACAATGGAAATGTAGTGATTCCTGATATATTGAAATTAACAGGTCGATTGCAAGCTGATAATTGGAGTCCGCCACCCATACAAATCAATCAACATGGTAATCTAACAAATGGCTTATAGAACCGATCGCACCGAGTCAGATTTACAACAGCTACGGGAGAAACTACGCCAGTTGGATATTGATCTGGATTTTCTGTTGTAGTTGGATTATCCTTTTGCTGCTGAAGTAAGTTGGCACTGCAAGTATTACCAACACTCAATGCATTTGTTAAAGCGTTGTTACCCCAATTATCTTCAATATTGATATCAGCACCTGCTTTAATCAGTAGTTCTGTAAGTTCACAATTGTCTGTCTCAGGAAATCCAGTGCCATAAGCAGCTACAATTAACGCTGTCCAACCTCGCCTATCTTGTGCATTTAAATCAGCACCTGCTTTGATAAGTTCTTTAACTGAATCTAATCTTCCGCGTTCGCTTGCCTTAATGATAGCCGTTTGACCATTAAGATCTTTGACATTTAAGTTATATGAAAATTTTACTAATATTTTCAGATAGCTATTCGACTCGAAGGCAGCCGTACTAACCAGAGCAGGGACAACTTTTTCGTTTAAGTATACTCTGCAAAAGATACTGGATACTATAACCAATATTAAGTACTGGATAAATCTGTTATACTTTTTTCGACTAATTTTTTTCTCTTTTGATAAAACCAGAAAGAAAAAGATAAGAGCTAAAATAAGACCCAAGCCTAAGCTGATAAAACCACCAAATATAATAGCATAAAATAAATCTTCATCCCCATAGCTTCCCCAAATTTTATAGCGCCAAAAAATAAACGAAAAAATCATTTGATTTGAAATCGTCATTCCGGCAATTAGTGCAATGATAAAATTTTTCATAATGAATTAAAACAATCCTTTTGTTAGGGATATAGATTCAGCAATAATAAAATCCATTCAACACTGTTCTTAATCTATCTGTAATATCAATTCCTTCTTAAAATTTGAGCCGTCATAAGGATTTATATTGCATCCCGGTACAAATAAATGATTAGTGCAAGTCTAATTACTTGAAGAGGTGTTTGGCAGAAAAATGACTCCTAATATTTCATATAATGCTTTCTCTATCAATGATCTATGGTGAACAACAGTTGTATCAGATCAACTCAAAAGAGAGGCGAAAAACTTTTCGCCTCTAAAGATCTTGCTATACCTCTCGATCGCCTTAAACCACGCCAATATTAACCGGGACAAAGTCATTCACAGAGAAAACTGTTGGTGGTGTATTGGCCACAATACCCAAAATTTGACCGGATGGATTGATCCGAATGACCGTATTGCCGGCCACATTTTGCAGTAATAAATTCTGAGCGGTTAAACTGCCCGTTAAACCAATGCGATCTACCCCGATTTGAAAATCGACAATAAAATCAGCTTGTTCAATTTGATTAACTGCCGTACTGGTGCGCAGAACAAATATATCTGCACCTGAACCACCAGAAAGCACGTCTGCGCCAAAATCACCACTCAGGGTATCATTTCCGTCGCCACCACTGACGGTATCATTACCTCGACCACCATAGAGGAGATCGTTGCCTAAATCACCAAAGAGTTGATCTGCCCCTTGGTTCCCATAAACAATATCGTCATTCTGGCCACCCCGGACAACATCATTACCTTGACCGCCATAGAGTAGGTCATTACCTTGATTTCCATTAATGCCATCGTTGCCTTGATTACCATTAATACCATCATTTCCCGAGCCACCAGAGATAATATCATTCCCTTGCAAACCAGAAACTTGGTCATTGCCAGCTCCTGCATTAATTACATCATTCCCTGCTGTACCAAAGATGTTGTTATTTCCTGAATCGCCAGGGGTAGGAGTGGGAGTGGGAGTTGGGGTGGGAGTAGGAGTGGGAGTGGGAGTGGGAGTTGGGGTGGGAGTAGGAGTGGGAGTGGGAGTGGGAGTGGGAGTGGTATCATTATCAGCGATCTCCGCTGTCACACTGGCCAGAGTAATATTATTAAAACTCGCATCCGTACTAGTGCTGGTATGGCGAATTACACTACTATGATTCCCCTCTACTGCTGTATCATCCACTGCTGTTAGGGTTGCCGTTTGTGGAGTATTCCAGTTACTGGGAGTAAAGGTAAACGTCGTTGGATTGACCGTCGATTGATTATCGGGTGTTGCTGTAATGGTGACATTAGCAGACGGTTGTTGAGTTAAAACTAAGGTATAACTGTCCGTTGCCCCTCCTTCGGTTAAAGTCGTGCTACCTCCAGATTCTACAAAGCTCACTGAACCAGGAGTAGGAGATCCAGTGTCATTATCCGTAATGGTAGCGGTAACGGTTGACACAGGGGAGTTATTATAACCTGGATCGCTTGGAGCATTGACCGTATGGCTAATGGTACTACTGTGATTTCCCTCCGCCACATTATCATCCACTGCTGTCAGAGTAACGGTTTGAGCGATATTCCAACTGTTAGGAGTAAAGATAACTGTTGACGGTGCTGCTGTGGATTGATTATCTGAAGTAACACCAACAATAACATTACCAATCGGTTGGCGACTCAGACGTAGGGTATAAGTATCGGTATTGCCGCCTTCTGCGATCGCCGTACTTCCCCCAGTTTCCTCTACAATCACTCGTCCCACTTCTGCATTCGTCACGGAGACATCACTCGGATCGATGCCATTGTAGTTTGTATCCGTACTGGTAGCCGCCGCTAGCAGAACCTGATAAGACACATCACCATCGTCAATATTATCAGCAACTCCGGTAACTGTAACCGTTTGCACCGTATCCCAATTACTTGGTGTAAACACTAAGCTTTGGGGCGCAACCGTTCCTTCTGTGGTATCGCTACTGCTAACCGGAATGGTCACATCTGCTGTTGGCTGGGTATTCAGCACGACTGAAAATTGGGCTGTACCTCCGGCTTCGGTTGTCGTCAGTCCGGTGGTTGGATTAACCGTAATACCAACCGTGTCGTTATCTACATTAGTGGCGGTAACTTGGGAAGGAGAAAGGGTATTGTAATTGGTATCGCTACTGCTAGCACTGACGGCAATCGTATAATCAATATTACCATCAGCAATTTGGTCGTCAACTCCAGTAAGAGTGACGGCTTGAGTGACATTCCAGTTTTGTGAAGTAAAGGTTAATGTGGCTGGAGAAACCGTTCCTTCACTGGTGTCATTACTGGTCAGATTAACGGTTACGTCAGCGGTGGGTTGGGTATTGAGAGAGACATTGAAATTAGCCGTTCCCCCCGCTTCGGTGGTGGTTAATCCGGTTTGAGGTTCGAGCTTCAAACCGGGAATATCATCATCTAAGATTTCTAAAACGGTCGTACTCTGTGAACCCAGTTCAGCATTACTGAGGTTATCCAGGTTAAAATTAATGGTTTCTGTGGATTCCGTTTCTGAGTCTTGCTGAATGGTTACAGGAACAGTTTTGGTGGTTTCATTCGGATTAAAAGTGACGGTGAGGGGGAAGTTGCTATTGTCATAATCCCCATTTGCTCCGCCAGTGGCTGTTCCTCCAGTAATATTAACCCGTACTTGGGAGGTGACATCTAAGTTCCCACTGCGGTTGAGAGTAATTTCTCCATTGACGAGACTGCCATCTTCATTGACTTGATACGTGGCTTCTGAGAATTCAATTAGGGTATTGGAGAGATAGCGTTGGGCGTAGATTCCTGTGGCATCGCCATCTTGGGCTTCACTTTCCCAGGAGATCGCCAGTCGCCCATTATCAGACACTGCGATCGCGGGATTCTCCTGATCGTTTGCCGTCTCAGTATTGACTTGAAATTCCGCCCCTTGTGGTTGTCCTTGAGAATTATACTGCCGAGCGTAAACCCCGTCTCCATCACCATCTTGCCCAGCACTTTCCCAGGTAATAAAAAAGCCACCACTATTCTCCATGGTGACTTCCGGTGATTTTTGCTGCCCCGTGGTAAAGGTATTAACCTGAAATTCCGCGCCTACTGCTGCACCATTACTATCGTAGCGTTGGGCATAAACCCCTTCCTGGCTTCCATCTTGACTGGCACTTTCCCATACAATGACAAATGCCCCATTATCATTCATGGATACTGAAGGACTACGCTGATCGTCAGCAGTAAAGGTATTAACTCTAAATTCTCCTCCCACAGCGCTGCCATTACTGTCATAGCGTTGGGCATAAATACCAGCACCGCTACCATCTTGCCCGTTACTTTGCCAAGTAATAATAAAATTGCCATTGGCATTCATGGCTACTGAAGGAAAAGCTTGGGAGCCATTGGTCGTGGTATTAACTCTGAATTCTGAACCGGCTACAGTTCCATCGCTATTGTAGCGTTGGGCATAAACTCCACCTTCGCTCCCATCCTGGCCATTGCTTGTCCAAGACACGACAAAGTTACCATTGGCACTCATCCCCAAGCTAGGAGCAGACTGGTTATCATTGGTTGTGGTATTAACCTGAAATTCATTCCCTTGAGGGGAACCCGCACTATTGTAGCGTTGGGCATAGATTCCGTAGCCGCTGCCATCTTGTCCACCGCTCGTCCAGGCGATCGCAAAATCCCCATCGGAGTCAATCCCAATCGTTGACTCATATTGAAAGTTATCAGTAAAGGTATTTACTCTAAATTCGCCACCCTGAGCTACTCCCGCACTGTTGTAGCGTTGAGCATATACGCCAGATTGAGCATCTCCTGGCTGGAAATAGCTTGTCCAGGTCACGACAAAATCACCATCGCTGTCTATGGCGATCGCTGGAAGTTGTTGAATGCTTGCTGTTGTCGTATTAACTTTGAATTCTGAACCAACTGGATTAACAGCCATTAGTTTTCTCTCCTAGGGGAATATAGGGTAAATGCAAGGGTTATGGGGTACTCTATTTCGATTCAATATTATCAACTGATTTCTCTTTTGGAGAACATCACCACAGAGTTTAATCATTACGGGTGAGAGGATTTTGAGGTTTTATCAAATGAGCATTTATCTCGCTGGCGCGAGATCTCACCGGATTGCCTCTGCCCTTAGAGTACCCAAACTTGCGCTATTGCGGATCGCTAGAGTCTCCCATTTCCGAGGAAGGACGCAACCAATAGGCAAAGTCAGGAGCGCTAAAGGCTTGGCGAGTCGCTGGTTTTTCTAAATTTAACAGGGTGGGTCGATTAACTCCAGTAAGAACTTGGATATCATACAATTCTTGAGCGCCACTGGAAAAGGTTAAGCGGCCCATCGGTTTTCCGGTTTTCAAGTCAATGAGCGCTACGCCACAGACTAAACTCGG
The DNA here is from genome assembly GCA_002340255.1 of Cyanobacteria bacterium UBA2566. Taxonomy (GTDB): domain Bacteria; phylum Cyanobacteriota; class Cyanobacteriia; order Cyanobacteriales; family Desertifilaceae; genus Roseofilum. The sequence continues at coordinate 4,877 of DDLS01000018.1, read as the reverse complement.
AAATCGAGTTTGCAGGGGCAAACCACCAAAAATAGCGGTTTCTCGAATTTGTGATAAGGCTACTAATGCCGTGTTTCCCACAAAGGCCAAACCGCGACCAAAGCCCGGTAAAGCACACAGGATATCGATAGTGTGGGTTTTGGGATCGATACGCCACAGTTCCCCAGTACCAGAATTGAGTGTCCACAAATAACCCTGATACCATCGTGGAGAATGGGGCATGGAAAGCCCCTCAAGGATGATTTCGTTGCTTTCTACGTCTAGAATAATCCCGCCTGTAGCTTTATTAGGTCGCCATCCTCCCACGGTGTTACTTTTGCCCAGAGCAGTGACATATTTGGGTTTCCCGTTAACCATAGCTAGGCCATTGAGGTGACACCGATCTTCGGGTGCAAGTTCAGTGATAAACGGGGGTTGCCATCGGGGAACAAAGTTAAATTCATGACTGAGGGTGGCTAAACAGGAAAACCTAGTATTGACGATCCAAATTTCATCTTGGCCAAAACTGAGGTCATGGATATTTAGGTCTCCCGTCCAATAGCTAACGCGAGGCAGATAGAGGCTATCATAGCGACCGGGTTGATGCTCTAGGTAGTCGGTTGCGAGGGTGGGAGAGTTGGCACAGATGATGACTTGATGACGGGTGGCGATCGCCAAACGGCGACCCGATACGGCTAACCCCATGGGTTTATCAAACTGGCGTAATAATAGATTAATCTGCTTTCCATTCCATCCGATCGCGGCTACACTACCGGCTTGATAGGTGCTTAAAATGAGACTATGATTAGTCTTGGAGAGCCATTCAATAAATCCGGGATCGGCATTACAGGCGATCCGATTTTGGGGAGAAGCCAGTTGGGGGTCAAGAGTCATAGCGCTGTTTTATCGGAGTTTCCAAGGGCGATCGGATGGAATCTTAATTTTCTTGTTATAACTAAGCTGTAAGTCGTTATTTTTGCCGTGAGGGAAGCATACAGCGTGAAGGTCTTATTAATTTATCCCCTATTTCCACAAACCTTTTGGTCTTATGATACTCTCCTAGACTTAGTAGACCTCAAAGTGTTGTTTCCCCCATTAGGACTGATCACCGTAGCCGGTATTTTACCGCAAGAGTGGGAATTTAAATTATGCGATCGCAACGTGCGTCCCGTCACCGAAGCAGAATGGGAATGGGCCGATCTCGTTATTCTCTCCGCCATGATCGTCCAAAAAAAAGACATCGTTGACCAAATTCAAGAAGCCAAACAACGCGGAAAATTAGTAGCGGTTGGCGGCCCTTATCCGACCTCAGTCCCCAATGAACTCCAAGCTTCCGGAGCCAATTTTCTCGTATTAGATGAAGGAGAAATCACCCTTCCTTTACTGGTCAAAGCCTTAGAAAAAGGAGAAACTAGCGGCATCTTTAGGGCCACCGAAAAACCTGACGTAACCATCACCCCCATTCCCCGATACGATCTACTCGAATTGGATGCCTATGACTCCATGTCCGTGCAATTTTCCCGTGGCTGTCCCTTTCAATGTGAATTCTGCGATATTATTACCCTCTATGGTCGTAAACCCCGCACCAAAGACCCCCAGCAACTCTTAAAAGAACTCGACTACCTCTATGAATTGGGTTGGCGCAGAGGCGTATTTATGGTCGATGATAACTTTATCGGCAATAAACGCAATGTCAAACGACTCCTCAAAGAACTCAAAGTTTGGCAAGCAGAACATGACTATCCCTTCCGGTTTAACACCGAAGCCTCCGTTGATTTGGCGCAAGATACAGAATTGATGGATTTAATGTGCGAATGTTATTTTGATGCGGTCTTTTTAGGTATCGAAACCCCCGATGAAGACAGCTTGACCTTAACTAAAAAATTTCAAAATACAAGAGGTTCTCTATCAGAAGCTGTTGAAACCATAACTCGTCATGGTTTGCGCCCCATGGCAGGCTTTATTATTGGTTTCGATGGAGAGAAACAAGGAGCCGCCGATCGCATTATTCGCTTTGTCGAACAAGCGGCAATTCCTACAGCCATGTTTGGCATGTTACAAGCCTTGCCCACAACCGCTTTATGGGATCGGTTGGAGAAAGAAGGACGGCTCTTTTATGATGGGAAACAGGATGTAAATCAACGGAATTTAATGAATTTTATTCCCACTCGTCCTATTGAAGAAATTGCCCAAGAATTTGTGGAGGCATTTTGGCAATTATACGATCCTGAAGTGTTTTTAGATCGCACCTACCGCTGTTTTCTCAAATTAGGAGCGCCCAAAGCTACGCCTCCAGGAAAAATTCCTAATTGGAAGGATGTACGCGCTCTAAGTATTATCATTTGGCGACAAGGGTTTCAACGGAAAACGCGCTGGAAATTCTGGCACCACTTATTGTCAATTCTGCGCCATAATCCTGCTGTTTTGGAGCATTACTTAATTGTTTGTGCCCATATAGAACACTTTATGGTTTATCGAACTATTGTCCGCGATGATATCGACCAGCAGTTACAAGAGTTTAAGAAAAAAGAGAGGCAACTTTCACAAATTCCCTCTACGGCACTGAGAATATAACATGAAAGGCTAGGCAATAGGAAAAAGCTTGTATTGCTTAGAATCTAATGCTTCAAGCTCTACTCTATAGACGAGAGAATCGCGATAAAAAGTTGGAGCTATTAAAAGATAGGGCTGTCTAATTGGCCCTTCTTTAGTTCTTGGTTGTAAGGGGAGCGACAAGAGAGTGTGACTAAATCAAACTGAATTTAAGATGTGACTTGTACTACTGAATCAACTGATTCCGAGTTGTTGGTTGGGTATCCAACTTCCATGTAATCCATAGGGAATATGATGTTGTAGATGGAGCCGCGCGATTGGCTCTTGTTCTAGGTTTTCTGCATCTAAGATAATAATATTAGAGCGATGGTTTTGGCTTTGGTAAACAACGGAAATAATCCAACCTTTATCTTCAAGATCCGATCCAGGTTGAGGAATAAAGATGGGTTCGCTGACAAAACCATGGGGAGCTGCACTCCAAAATTGCGTTTCTCCAGATTGGTTATCCCGTTTGAGAATCCCTTGTAAAGGGGCGCTACCCTGATTTTGATCTGCTGCTCCTAAATAAATATAGCGGTGGGACTGACCTACCCACTGGGGATGAATCTGGGGAAACTCACAACATCGGGATTCTAAGAGTTGGCGATCGCCTCTTTTGTTTGTCAAGTCTAGTCGAAAACGCCATAATTGGCTAGGCGCAAGTCGATTAAAGTCTGTATAGCGAAAATCACTGCCAGGCTCAACTTCCGGAAAGGATTCATAGCCGATTGAGTCTAGGATAATTTGGTTCTTTTCTTCAAAGGCATTGACGTGGTGAAATACAAACCCAGAGTCAATTTCTATCCTTTTTATGGGTTGAGTCCCTTGGCGTGGAATCACCCATACTTTAGTTGCATTGTGGCGATCGAAGTCAATACATTCCCCAGGGCCAAGCAGTCCGAATAAGAAGGGAAAGGGATTAAAGGATACTGAATTTTGTAAAAATAGATAATATTGGGGCGTAATGGCGAAATCGTGAATGAAGCAGAATCCGGGAATTTCGTGGGTTCTTTGGCGTAGGAGTTGACCGTTAAGGTTGAATTCCCAGAGGGTTAGTTGACTGTTTAAACCGGGTTGAATGGAAAAGTTGACTAAACAGGGGTTACCGCGATCGCCATACGGGTCGATTTTGGGATGGGCGGAAAAGGCTTGACCGGTTTTTAAAAGACTGTCAAGATCGTCTAACCCTAAAGTTTCTAAGGTCTGGGGATCGAGGCGATGGGGTTGTCCTCCTTCCCAGAGAGCCAAAAGGCGATCCGCCCAATAAATAATATGGGTATTGGCTAAGTTTTTGAGCCGCAAGTCAAACAGGTTGGCGAACCATCCGCCGGGTTTTTGGGTTCCGAAGACACCGCGATATAGGGGTTTACCGGCTTTTTGTTCTTCGATATATCCTTGGGTACGCACATAGCGATTACGATAGTGGGCGCGCCCTCCCTTAAAGGCAATCGCATTCACCATACCGTCTCCATCAAAGGGATGGGCGATCGGATATCCACCAATATCTAATAATCCGGGGCCATTGCGTAGTAGGGTTCCTTCTAATTCTTGGGGGATATCGCCTTCGATGTCTTCGATCCAATAGTCGTATTCATGGGGTTGAGATTGATAACCTTGGCTCCACTGTTGGCGATCGTAGGATAAGGGTGGGCTAGAATCGAGTCGCATAATCCGATTTGAGAGGAGAAATGATACAAAACTTTACAAATCCTATCATTTTCTCCACAAAATGGGGGGTTGCTTGGGTCATCGAGTGGGCGAACTCAACTTAAGCAGAAGGCTTTTGTCGTGCTTGTTTCACCATCGCGATTAAGGTTTGGTGAGCATCCTCAGAGTCCACCAATTGATGATCGAAGGTAATCCGCAAGGAAACCGGTTGTCCTTCCACCTGAGCGGTAATATCCATGCCGTCAGGATCGATCGCTTCCATTTTAGCGCTGCTCGCTGAAGGCGTTTGGCCAAATGTTTGGGCGTATAAGGCGATCGCCTCGGCATGATCTTCATTCATATGCTTACAAATGCGATCGCTCACTTGGGCTGTAATTACGTCAGACATCAGTTTCAGTTCCTCATTGGGATTTTGCTTCCAACCTCTGATCAAGTCTAATGGGTTAAGCTAGTCGGTTTCAATCCCTCATAGGGATTTAGGTGGATTTCAACCTGGAATAGGGGGGTATTCAAGGGTCTCTATGAACGTTTTAATCCCTCATAGGGATTTAGGTGGATTTCAACGCAAGTTCGTTCAGGGACTGTTGTAGGGATATCTCTGCTGTTTCAATCCCTCATCCCAAATCCGGATAGTATAG